>DCWI01000017.1:7947-49605 GCA_002328825.1 Nitrospiraceae bacterium UBA2166
CAGCTTTCTTCTCGTCGTGAGGTATAATGTCCGTCTAGTTTTTGTCTCTATTTCACGCAGGGTTCAGGTCAACTCAATACAATGATCTGAGATTTTGTGCATAATTTTAGTCGCCATGTTTCGCTGTTTTTTTCATAATGAGATCGTTTTCTCATGCTCACAGGCTGTTTTCTGTATAATTCTAAGTGGAGTTTCAGTTTTAGTGGAGTGCTGTGAGGTGCCTTTGAATTTTGTGTGTGGCGTTTGGAGGTATTTTCTCTATGTGTAACCGGCTAGTTCTTGCCTTTGTGTGTTTGTGTATCGTGATTGGTGCTTTGCAAGAAGGGCTTATCACTGATGTGCAAGCGAATGGACGTATTACATTTACAGGAAAGATCTTTCACATTACTCAACCAGGCCGTTCACTTGATGAGGAGTTTGCTGATGATACGGTTCCTCCCGGACAGTGGATTTTATCGGGCTCATGGCGTATGGAGATTGATCCGGATTTGCTCGAGGTTTCGCGATGGGAGCACAATATGATCATGCTTCGTACTGTAGAAGGGGATAGCCCGTTGCCGAAGGATGCGCTGGGTAATCCTACGCGAGACTCTCACACAGTACAGCTTTTGTTTCGAGAGGGAAAAGTTCGTAGCCTGAACTTCATGACTGGGTTGGGGCGAATTACTGGAATAATGGATACTATGAGGAATGGCAAACAGCAGTTTGTGGGTGATGATGTTGAAATATTACTGACTGGTGGGAGAGGCTTTAAAGGAATGACTAATCTCGAAATTCGCTTTGTAACTGAACAGGGTACTGTCACAACCTCTTCAATTCCTGGAGATGCAGTAGGTGGAGCAAAGAACGCTCGTGAGCATTTTGGAGAACTTATTCTTGGAATGGTTCAGAAGATTGCAGTTGCCGAATAGGTCCGCTTGATGAGAAGAGTTACAATCCGTGATGCTGTTAGGTTGGATATTGTTGTTCTAACTTTCTATGTTTTTTCAGCTATACAGTAGAGCCTTATTTCTAATAACTTAGAAAGTACTTTACTCTTTCCTTGGAGGAAGCGTTTTAGAGGCGTTGTGGATAGAGACGGTCAAGCCAGTCTATTGTTCATGGAAGAAAATAATATTGAGCTGGTATGAGCACTGCGATGTGTAATAAATTTCTCTGTTTTTTTCTGCTTCTCGGCGTGTGTGTTGCGTTTTCCGTTCCTGTAATTGCTGAGGAGGAAACGGTCCCGGGGGTGATCGTAAAGCTAAAACATAAGATTGCGAAGAAAGGAGATGTTTTAGTTGTTCATGTTCTCGCAAATGATATTGGGTCTGATGATCCTCGGCCGGTAGCGCTCTGGCTGTCCACTGACCAGACTTTGGAACAAGGAGATCGCTTTCTTGCAGAGGATACCATTAGTGATTATGAGCGGGGATCAGGCACGATTGGAATGCCAGTTCTCACGAAACTAAAGGTAAAACGATTGAAAGATTTGCAAGGAAAATTTGCAATTATCACTATTGGGAATGCACGTGAGGTATTTCAGACTGGCAATCAATCATTGATTCTTGTCCGGAAGATTGGACATCCTGAATGTGTGCGGGATATTTTTCTCCGTGAAGATGAACCAAATGACGAAGGAGCGACCGCGGTAAACATTGGAAAACTCAAGCAGAATTACTGTGCATCGGTACGAGGGGAGATTGAGGCAATGGGTGTGGATGAAGCTCGTGCCGATGTCGATCGCTATCGGGTTTTAGTGAAAGAGAGTCTTGTTTTCGACAGTATGCTAACTCACGGAGAAGACATTGATTTTGACCTTATGATTGTTGCGGTTGAGGGAGATGAAATCCTGCAAGTTTGTGACGGATTTGGATTAACCGAACGATGTTCGATCAAGATTGAAAACCTTGATGGTCCTGTGGAAATTGATCTTGTCGTATTGCCAACGAAGGGAAAGGGCTCCTATACGATTTCCCTCCATGCACATAACGATGCCAGTGTGCTTGAACTCAATACAAATGCTGAAAATTTTGTAGTTGCTGCACCCGCAATAGCCTTGGGTCATTAATCGCAACTGCTTCTTATTTGACCTGACTTTTAAGTAGGATAAATTCTTTAAGTGTTTATATGCATTGAGTAGAAAGGAGTTGTGTAATGCTAGGGCGTGTTTCTCTAAGTAGTACTTTGTTTTTTTTCGTATCGATGATAGTAGCTGTGCATGTTTTTGGAGCAGAGAATCAGGTGCATGGGACGATCACCGATCTTAGTGGGCCAAAGTTGACACTACAACAGCACGATGGATCATTAATAGAGTTAAAAATATCCTTGTCGACTGATGTTGTAGGAGAGGATGTGACGGGGTATGGTGATCTCAAAGCAGGTCACGTGGTTACCGCTGATCTTGCCAAGGCTAAGCGAGGTGATGGTATGGTCGTAACCAAAATTCGTGTAATGCCCCAAGGGCAACATGATTGACACGAAACTGGACACAGCCATTTCGTGTCAGGTGTTCTGTCGACGTGCTGTGACGGCTTCTGCGAGTTGGTGTAGGAGCGTCTCTGTGTCTTCCCACCCCATACATGCATCCGTGATACTCTGACCATATATTGGAGGTTTTTCATTTATAAGGTCTTGTCGACCTTCGATTAAGTGGCTTTCAATCATCACACCGAAGATTGCAGATTCACCATCGCGGATTTGGCCGCAGACGTTATCACAGACTTCACGTTGTTTGTTGAATTGTTTGCTACTGTTGGCATGACTAAAGTCAATCATTACTTTGTGGGGGAGTCCTGCTTTGGTTAACATTTTCGTGACTGCTTTGATATGGGGTGCGTCGTAGTTTGGTTCTTTGCCTCCCCGTAGGATGATATGGCAATCTGGATTTCCAGCAGTGGACACAATGGCAGAGTGCCCGTGTTTTGTGACCGACAAAAAATGGTGCGGAGCATTGGCTGCTCCAATCGCATCAATCGCCACCTTCATCGTTCCGTCCGTCCCATTTTTGAACCCGACGGGACATGAGAGGCCAGATGCCATCTCTCGATGGACTTGTGACTCAGTCGTACGTGCCCCAATAGCACCCCAGCTCATCACATCGCCAACGTACTGAGGTGTAATCATGTCAAGGAATTCACCAGCTGTTGGCATTCCCCTCTCGTTGAGATCGAGAAGGAGATTGCGAGCAATTCTCAGACCGTCATTGATATGAAAACTGTTATCGAGGTATGGATCGTTGATTAGGCCTTTCCACCCAATCGTTGTACGTGGTTTCTCAAAATAGACTCGCATAATGATCTCAAGAGAATCGCGAAGTTTTTCACGTATGGGTGCAAGTTTTTCTCCATATTCCCTCGCAGCTTTGTGGTCGTGAATCGAACATGGGCCGGTAATGACTAAGACTCGATCATCTTCTCCTTGGAGTAAGCGGTGGATTGCCTGGCGGGTTTCAAACGCGGTTTTTGATGCATTCTCCGTAAGCGGAAATCTCTCTAGTAACGCCACTGGGGGTAAGAGTTCTTTAATTTCGCGGATACGAACGTCGTCGGTTTGGTAGGACATTATTCCCTTTCTCTCATGACATTTTTCTGTTGGTACATACGTTCCCCACTTCTCCACGTAAGACGCGATACAATGCTTTGTGAGGCATGATACTTGATTTAGTAGATTTTTGACTATACTATCGCAGATTACAGGAGAGATATGGTGCAGCATCAATTTTTAAAACCTATTGCGCAGGCAGTTGTTGTGCTGGTATTTGCCCTTGTGATTGCTGGCCCAATTGGTGTTGTGGGTCATGCGCATCAGGGTGGCGAAGACCATGCAGCATTCCATTCTACGCTTGGGTGTGTGTGGATGTGTGCTGCCTCGGCGTTTGTGGGGCCAGAGGGAAATGTGCTCGCTGTTTCCTTTACAGTGGGAGATGGTGCTACCTCTGAACCGGCAATTCTCTTGCTAAGGAACCTCCCCAAGAATTTCCAACCGCGCGCTCCACCGCTTTTCCTCTAACTTACTATTAGTCCGGTCTGAACGCTCTGCAGTTGAAGCCTGTTCGTACGTCTTTGTGTGTGGGGCGGTGCCGAGTGAGTGTGAACGCCTGAGCCCCCAGATTCTTTCGGGTTGGTATTGCTCTGGATTATTATTTTAAACATGTTGAGGAGTAATTTTGTGATGAATTTTGTAAAGAAAATAGCAGTGATTTCATTTTTAAGTATTATTGCGTTTTCCGGGTTGTATATGTACTCGGCATCGATGGTTGGAGTTTCATCTACGTTTGCCCAGGAAGCTGATCATGATGCTGATAGCGACCATGATCACATCGCTGAGTCGTCGACGTTATTTAAAGGGTCAGTATTTCATATTACGCAGCCAGGGCTTCCTACCGGAAGTGAGCGTCTCCAGGAGACAACTACTGCGCCGCCTGGGCCATGGGTTTTACAAGGGGCTTGGAAATTAAAAGTTGACCAAGTAGCCTCTACGGTTAAAAGCTTTGAGGCAAATCTTTCCATGGTCAGGTCGTCGGAACCAACTGCAGGGTTACTTGGAGGAGGAACGTTGCGCAATTGGCATGCGATGCAAATTTCAATGGAGAGTGGAGAAGTTGTGAACGTGGATGGAGAAACGCTGCATGTGTTTGGATCAGTCGTTGTCTCAGCTAATGGAAACGAACAGTTTGGGTTGGGGACTCCAGAGTCAGTGGAAATCATTCTAAGCGGTGGAGGAGGGTTGAACCCTGCGTCGATCGCGATTTGGTTTGAAACTGATCCTGAAGCAATCACTAATGCTCAGTTTATTCAGGGAACGCCAACACCGAAGAATGCACGTGCTCACTTCGGGGGGGTGCTCTTTGGAACTGTTGATAAAGAAAAGTAGAAGTTGTTTGTATGGGAGCGGGATGATCAGTCGTCGGCTGATTATCCCGCTCGCTTCTTCGCTTGTTGTAGGCTCAGGGATATTTTTGTTCTGGGTAGCAACGGGTTTTGCCAGTTGTGGGGGATCGAATTGTTTCTTGGTGACTGGAACACAAGAAGGGCTATCTCCACAAGGGCAGTTTATTGCTGACCTTTCCTTTCGGCATGTGGATATAGATCGTGGACAGCGAGGGACCCAACATATTGATCAGGTGTTCACTCCAAAAGTTAATTTTGAAGAGAACCTGATTGAGCCTAACCATCATCGTGAAGTAGCAACGCTTAATAATTTAGCTCAATTTGATCTTAGTTATGGGGTAACGGCTGATTTTACTGTACAACTCGCTGTCCCGTTCTTTAATCAACGGGTTCATGAACACTATGATGGGATTAGCGCATCAAATCCAGAAGGAACATTTTTCCGCTCTGACGGAACAGATGGGTTTGGGGACGTACGGGTGATTGGAAAGTATAACTTGCTAACGACCACCAAGCATCTTTTGGTCGGAGGGCTTGGGATGAAGTTTCCCACCGGAGAATATAATCTTCGAGATTCTTTTGGTGCGATTAACGAGCCGACGCTTATGCCAGGAACTGGGTCGTTGGATGGTTTAGCAAGCATGTTTTACTCATATCAGATTTTCCCGCATCAGTTGGATGCATTTTTTTCAGGTTCTCAACAGCTGAATACTAAAAATAGTCGGGGGTATTTGTTTGGGGATATTACGTTACTTAACGCTGGTTTAGGATATCAAATTTTGCCGTATCTCAATCTCAGTGGGCAGGTGAATGCTCGTTACCGGCCTCACGATAAATTTCTTGGACAATCTGTTGATGGTACGGGAGGAGAGTGGGTCAACCTTACACCTGGGATTCGATTGCAGCCTAATCCAACCACGCAATTATACGCTTTTGGGCAGATTCCTGTTTATCAACGTGTCAATGAAAGCAATCTTGTCCCGTCATGGGGAATTATTTTTGGCATTTCAAAAACCTTTGGGCTAGGTTCAGGGGGAGGATAATGCAACAAACGCGTCTCCAAGTATTGCTGATTCTCACTGGAATTTGTTTTTGCGCGATTGTGTGGTCTGGGCTTGCTGGACGACCGGACCCGATCGATTCAGGGCAGATTGCCCCAACCTTTACGTTGCCAAATCTTACTGGGACCAAGGTGAATTTTGAGCAAGCACTTGGAAAAGTGAGTTTAGTGATGTTCTGGGCATCATGGTGCCACCCGTGTATGAAGGAAATGCCTGAAGTCCAAGCGACATTTAAGAAGTATAAACAGCAAGGATTTCAGGTGTTAGCGGTGAATTTTGGCGAAAGTAATACCACTGCGAAGAAAATTGTGAATCGGTTTGAGTTGACATTTCCCGTTTTAATGGATCGACGAGGGGATGTTGCCGCAGATTATCGTGTCCTAGGTTTACCGTTGAGTTTTTTCGTTGATAGCAAAGGGGTTGTCCGTGAGCGTGTTTTTGGGAAGATCATGACCAAAGAAGATCTTGACAAGCGCGTAAAACATTATCTGAGTGAAGTCTGAGCGGGTAACTTGCTACTTGGAAAGGTAGAGAAACCGTAACTATGAACTTAGGTGCGTGTGGGATTATTATTCGGGGTGGATATATGTTGTTCATCACCCTGTACTTTTTGGGGTGTGGTGATATTGCTGAGCATGTTCCCAATCCGTTTGAGCTTTCCCCTGATGAAGCTGTAAAGGAAAAGATATTTGTTGCTGGGTCTGGGCCCTCTTCAACAGATCCCGACCAGCTTGTTGGGAAGATTATGGTCATTTCCCATGGTGGCCGGGATGACTTGGCAGTCAAGGGGCCAATTGAAACCTCGTTACTTGGCGAAACTGCGGTAGCCACAGGAGGTCATGTGTATATCAGCAACCCTGAATCTGGATCCGTGACTGCTATATTTGCAGCGACAGACTCAGTTGAGGGGGTTGTACGCGTTGGGATTCGACCTGAAAAAGTAGCTCGAGACCCTTCAGGTCAATTTGTTTTTGTGGCAAATCAGGGTGTAGTGGGTGATGCGAGGGCAGATTCAGTATCTGTTATTGACGCAGTGCCCACAACGACTACGTTTCTTCATGAAATTGGGCGGATTCAGGTTGAGGATAGTACTAGTGACATTACTTTCAGTACTAGGCGAGATCGCGTATTTGTAAGTAATCGGTTGTCCGGAACCATTTCAGTTATTGATATGGATCAGGCCAATGTGTCGTCATTTCTTTCGACAATGGTGTCGATCCCAGTTGGACCTTCGCCAGGGGTGATGACCTATTCGTCTACTAGTGGCCATGTTTATGCCATTCTCAGGTTTCCGACTACAAGTGATAGTATTGCAATCATTGATGCGGATAGCCTTGGAACACCCGAGCTTGTTTCTGGGATTCCGAGAGGAAACGCGGCTGGTGAAATTCCTCAGGCCTCATTCCTGCAAGCTAGTAGAAGTGGCAATTTCATATGGGTTGCCTTTTCAATTCAGGCTTCAAGTAGTGGGGGGATTGGAGTTATTGATGCTGCTACCGATACGCTTGTTTCACGCCTTGATCTCTCTTTTAGCCCCAGCAGGTTAGTTGAGGCCGATGATGAAAAATTATTTATATCAGGAGGAGAGGGAACAGACGCAATCCTAGTCGTTGACGCTTCTGTTCCGACAGCGCTCCGGGAAGTTACTCGGATTGGTGTTGGAGTGGCAGGGAGGGATCGAAAGCTTGCGATTAGTTTTGATCGGACACGGATCTATGTTCCGAACGTTGGTGAAACATCAGGGAGTGTATCCGTGATTGATGTTTCGACTAATGCGGTGTTTGCCATTATTCCAACGGATGGTGTGAATCCGCATGCGATTGTGTCAATTGAGGCTAGTGGCCTTGAAGCGCCTGATGATGATGCTGGTGCAGATCAAGGCCACGACCACGGTTGAGGATTCACTTCAATATGCGATGAGCATTGATCAATCGCGTCTTGTTTGTTTTTGTCCTTTTGTTCGTTCTTGTTTCAATGTCCCTCTGTCTCTAGGTTTTCTCTAGTGTGATGCCGCGTATCTTTCTTGCAGCTCTATTTTTTGCTTCAGGAGTTGCGGGGCTGATCTATGAGATTCTCTGGTTTCGACATTTCGGGATTCTTTTTGGCAATGTCGTGCATGCTACTGCATTGGTGCTTGTTGCCTTCTTTTCCGGTTTGGCTTTAGGTAACCACTGGATTGGGCGATACGCTGATCGTGTAACATCTCCTCTTCGCTTGTACGGTATTTTAGAACTAGGGGTTGTGGTCACTGCGCTTCCGATTCCTTTCTTCCTTGACGTTCTGGAGTCGCTACCGATTTCACGTGTGACCCCAGATGGCTTCTTCCTGATTTCAACTCTTGCCGTGCTTGCTGTACTGCCGGCTGCAATGTTCATGGGGGGGACTCTTCCGGTTTTGGGGTGTGAAGTTGTTAGCAGATTAAAGCATGGTGTTGCAGAATCTGGAGGGCGCTTGTATGCGATCAATACGTTTGGAGCAGCGTGTGGCGCACTTGCTACGGGCTGCTTTCTCCCTCTTTATATTGGCGTATGGAACACCTATCTTGTTGCTGTTGGGATTAATTGTTTTATTGCAATTGTAGTGTTGCTATATACAAAACAGGTACATACAACGACAGCGGAAATTCATGTTGCTCAAAATGATCAAACTCTAAGCGAGTCTCTCATTCAAAATAATGGCGGATCAGTGTCGCTAATTCTCAGTCTCTCGTTATTGTCTGGGCTGTTTACTCTTTGCCTCCAGGTGATGTGGACTCGCATGTTTGCCTTGGTTTTTCACAACTCTGTGTTTAGTTTTGCCATCATTGTGGTGACGTTTTTAGTTGGGCTTGCGGTGGGAGCCTTTATCATTTCTAGATTGATGAGCGAAGTCAAGTGGACTCACACGCATCCTTGGCAGTTGCTGATCTGGGTGCTGGTCATCACTGCGGTGCTTATCAGTCTGTCACCGCCATTGTTTATGATGCTCACTGGCCTTGAGCGTGAACCCCATGCTGATGTAACCGTCTGGCCGTTGCTCTGGGCTGCGAGTCTTACAACCCTCATCACGGTGCCACCGATTATCACTGCGGGAATGATTCTTCCACTTCTCTGGCATGTGTATCGTCCCCAGGTTTTGATCAAAGGATGTTCATCAAACGTTGGGTCTCGTTTGGGCAGTGTGATGGCAGCAAACTTTATTGGAGCGATCTTGGGGGCACTCACTGCGGGATTTGTTGTGATCCCGCTGGTTGGATTGTGGCAAGGTGTTTTTCTCATTGCGTTGATGTATGTGATATGTGCTCTTGTGGTGATGCTTATGTGCGAGCGACGTGACCAAGGGCCAAGAGGTATTTCAACAACGCGCCTCGCTACTTCACAGAAATTTACTGTGTGGATCGTTGTTGTGATCATTGCTGGCGGAAATTTTTTCGTGCCTCATTCTCTTGGGGGTTTGCAGAGACTCAAGGATGGAGAAACTCTTATTTTTCATCAGGAGGGGAGCAGTGCTGCTGTGGCAGTGCTGAAGCGTAAAGACGGACACTTAAAGTTAAAGGTTAATAATACATATGGACTTGGCGGTACTTCTGGGGAAATTCAGGAGAGAAGAATGGGGCATTTACCGCTGTTATTGCACAAAAAACCAGGCCGCATCGCGTTTATTGGAGTGGCTACCGGGATTACCATGAGTGCACTAAATTTGACCCCACGTGGGCAGCAGGTAGAGCGGGTACTCGCGGTTGAGCTGCTTCCTCAAGTCGTTGAAGCTGCTAGTGTGTTTCGTGACTATACAGGTGATGTGCTCTCTGACCCTCGAGTTGAGGTTCGTATTGGTGATGGGCGACAGATCTTACATGTGAGTGATGAGCATTTTGACGTCATCACACTTGATCTTGTTACCCCATGGCATGCAAATGCAGGCTCATTATACAGTGTTGAGTTTTATGCTGAGATTAGTAATCAACTAGCTGAAGGAGGGCTGTTTTGGCAGTGGCTCCCACTCTATCAGCTAGGACCTCGAGAATTTAAGATTATCGCGAAGACATTCCAGTCTGTATTCCCTCATGTGCAATTGTGGCGTGGGTCCATTAATCCTCGATATCCAGTGTTGGGGTTGGTTGGTTCCAATCATGAAATCGATCTTGCCCGGGATCTCCTTGCGGGAACGACATCTGATGGTGAGGTGTATCCAACCGATCCTTATCTCGTGGATCTTCCCAGCCTTTTCCTCTTGTACGCTGGAAACGAGGAAGCTCTTCGCCCATTGCTTCATGGCATACCATTGAATTCTGATGATCGTCCCCTTGTTGAATATCTTGCTCCAATGAGTCATCTTTCGAGCCATCAATTGTTGGGTGAAACCTTGATTTATTTTTTTGATGATATGCTTCATGGACCGGGGTGGGTTTCAGAGTCTCACCGAGTGTTTTCAACAGCAGGAAATTTAATTCTTGCAGCAAAATGGGCGAAGCGGCAAAAGGACTATGACAAGCGAAGGGAACTGCTTGATCGTGTGAGGCTATTGGTTCCTGAGAGCCAATATATCCAACGATTTGTGATTGGATTATGAATATATATGCGTAAGATTTGCTAGAATGCCCTGTTAGTCTGGTCAAGTGAGTTGGACCGAGAGTCGTTTAGTTTTCTCTGAAAAACGTTTAGGCGATGAATACACGGAACATCTCGATGCATTCCATCTTCCCACTCTTTGTTACGATCTTCTCATGCGTGTCGATTTTGAGTTGTGCAACATATGAAACGCGCGAAATGCTTGTCACAGCATATTCGTCTGATCAATACAGTACTAATTGGGAGCGCCACCCTATTTTTTTCTGGAAAACAGTGATTGCGAGTGGGCCACGTAAAGGAAAACCAAAGAAGGTTGGCATCACCTCAAGCGGACTCAAGGCAAGAAAGGGCACCATTGCTGCAGATATTAAATATTATCCGTATGGAACCATCATGATCATTCCAGGGTATGGGAAAGGTGTTGTGGAAGATATTGGAGGAGCTATTAAAGGACCGAATCGGCTTGATCTCTATTTTTCGACCAGAAAAAAAGCGCTCCAATGGGGCAAGCAGACAGTGAAGGTGAAGATTCAGAGATAACGTGCGCGTAGTCATGGCAAAGTGAACAAATTTGGAGGTTTCAGCATGCCAAACTATACGACTCAAGACATTCGAAATATTGCATTTGTTGGGGAAGGAGCATCTGGAAAAACGACTTTGATTGAGGCGTTGTTGCATCAGACAGGAATGATCCAGAACCTTGGATCAATCGAAAAGAAAAATACTGTTTGCGATTTTGATCTGGAAGAAAAAGAGCATCAACATTCCTTGAATTCTGCAATTGTGAGTTGTGATCACGCGGGGCACCATATCAACCTCATCGATACTCCAGGGATGATTGAGTTTTCTGGACATGCTCTTTCAGTACTCACTGCAGTCGAGACTGTCGCGGTGGTCATAACGGCTCAACATGGCATCAACATGGTTGCACGGCGCATTATGGAGCGAGCCGCTACCAGGAAGTTGTGTCGAATAATTATTGTGAATAAAATCGATGCTGAGGAGGTTGATCTTGAGCAGTTGCTGGGGCAGATTCAGGAGTTATTCGGAAAAGAATGTCTTCCCATTAACCTCCCGAGCAGAGGAAGGTCTAACGTTGTCGACGTTTTTAATAAAGCAGATGGTGATGTTGACTTTGGATCTGTCACTGATGCGCACACAGCTATCGTCGATCAAGTTGTGGAAATGGATGAGAACCTTATGGAGACTTATCTTGAGCAGGGTAAGGTGAGCCTTGACCAGCTTCATACTCCGTTTACAAATGCACTAAAGGACGGGCATCTAGTTCCTATTTGTTTTGTGTCGGCACTGCAGGGTGTTGGGGTGCAGGAGTTATTAGAAGTCTTTTCACATATGATGCCAAATCCAACTGAGGGGAATGCGCAAGAGTTTTACAGGCGACAGGGTGAAGATAGTGAGGAGGTGGATGTTACGCCAGATGCCTCTAAGACGATCATAGCACATGTATTCAAAGTTACGGCAGATCCTTTCATCGGAAAACTTGGTGTATTTCGCATCTTTCAGGGGACAGTAAAAAAAGATAGCCAGCTCCATCTTGGGGATGAGCGAAAGACGTTTAAGGTTGGGCACTTGCTGCGTTTGCAAGGGAAAGAACATACCGAAGTTGATATGGGTATTCCCGGAGATATTTGTGCTGTGGCGAAAATCGACGAAATTCGATTTGATGCTGTGTTGCGAGACAATATTGATAACGGTGATGTGAGATTAAAGCCCATGGACTTTCCCCAGCCGATGAATGGTTTTGCCATTGAGGCGAAAAGTCGTGGGGATGAACAAAAGATTGGGAAAGCATTGGTTAGTATGGAAGCTGAGGACCCTTGTTTTACCATTGAACGCAATATAACGACGAGTGAAACCGTTATCTATGGGCTTGGAGATATGCATCTACGAGTTATTCTCAAGAAAATGAAAAACCGATATAACGTAGAGGTTAATACTCATCCACCGAAGATTGCATATAAGGAAACTATTTTGGGCAATGCAGAGGGACATCATCGGCATAGAAAACAATCTGGAGGCGCTGGCCAGTTTGGAGAAGTGTTTTTGCGGATTTCTCCGCAAGAACGAGGTGAAGGATTCGAGTTTACCAATGATACGTTTGGAGGGTCAATCCCTCGGCAGTTTATTCCAGCGGTTGAGAAGGGCGTTCGATTGGTGATGGAGCAAGGTGCTATCGCAGGATACCCGATACAGGATATTAAAGTAAGTGTACATGATGGAAAACATCATCCTGTTGATAGCAAAGAGGTTGCTTTTGTTACTGCGGCAAAGAAAGCGTTGATTGACGCAATTGAGAAAGCAAAACCAGTGATTCTTGAGCCAGTTGTGCAAATGGATATTATTGTGCCAGAAGGAAACATGGGGGATATCGCTGGGGATTTATCGAGTAAGAGAGGGCGGCTTCAGGGTTCTGATACATTACCGGGAGGAATGCTCCACATAAGTGCACAAGCGCCTTTGGCAGAATTGGGGCAATATCAATCGCAACTGAAAGCAGTGACAGCTGGACAAGGATCGTACACTATGCAGCTTAGCCACTATGATGTTGTACCACCAAATATTCAGCAACAAATTATTGATCAGTATAAGCCAAAGGCTGAGGACGATTAGCTTTTACGTTATTGGGGTGCTGCTACAGTACGTGTAGTGCCATGTGGTAGCAGCGTAGGCAAAAAAGAGCCCGGAAGCAGATCAGAAAATCCGAATGCGGCTCCGGCACCCGCGCTTCCGGGCCGGTGGCGCTGGGACTACGCCCCAGGTTTCACCGAAAAAAAAGGTGTACGGCTAGAACGTTGCCACCTCACTCGCCGCAGGGTTACTACTGTCACTTCCCATTGGATCACCTCCTTCCAACCGGCGATGTATTGCGTCACGCTGGCCCAGACCTTGCGTGAACTCATGGGCTGACCCGCCGTCGGTTAGCGCATGAGATGCCTCCCTCCTATCGGGAGACTCGGGGGAGAGCACCCCCTAACATTGTTGATTATAACACAGCGATCTTACTATTGAGATAGCATCTTTGTCAGAGCATATCTTAAGGTGAGAATATTTACTCTTTTGCAGATGACTTGATGAGTCTCTACTCAAAAGCCTGTATAATTTATGAACATGAAGATGTTGTGTGCCGAACAATAGGAGAGCATCGTACTATGATAATTTCATTGGACGGGGCCTTGATTCTTTCAGCTTGTGCCGTAATAGAGAGTTGTCGCTTTAGGGGAATGAGTGCGTATGTAGAGTGTACATAAAGTCTATTTTGGATCATTAACTATGAAGCAATATTTTGCGTCGTGCATTCTCGTTGGATTTTCAGTGTTTTTTTTCCCTGTTGTACTGCTTGCAGATGATGGGGTTTTTGAAAATGATCCCAATGGATTTAAGGGGTATTCCTGGAATGCTAATATTGTGGAATTTGATGGGCTTGTATTATGGGGAGAGTCAGAGGATCTATCAGAATCAAAGACTTATTATTTTCCAAGTGAGTTGCTAACTGTTGGTGATATCAATGTTGAGAAAATTTTATATTCATTTGGGGGGGGGGAGTTTCAACGTGTAACAATAAAATATCGTGCTAGAGAAAGCTACAATGGATTATTAAGTGCTTTGACGTTTCGTTTTGGATCGGGTCGCGATGAGAGTCGTTTTTCTCGCGACGTGTCATGGGTTGGTCCGCATACTCATATGATTTTAAGGTACGATGATGAGTTTGACATCGGAGTCCTTGTCATATCACAGGTTGAGCACAGACCACGATAGTATTGCCATGTGTTTTATAAAGAATATTTTCGAGGTATTTCATTGGGATAGAAAATAAGTCCTTCGATCTCGTATTTTGGAAACAGTGTTTTAGTGGCTTCCAGGTAAACTTCCATTTGGAGGTGATGTTTCTCGGAGGGTTTTTCCATTTTGTAGCTAATTACAATGGCATGGTCTTGCAGAAGAATTAAGTTATCAATAGTTCCTCTAATTTTTTGATTGTCTCTAATGAGTACAAACGGGACTTCTCGTGATACAGTTCCATCCTGGAGAAGTAGCGAAAGTTTTTTGTGCGCGTGAAGCTGCCGGTAGAACCTTGTAACCTCACTGACCGCTTTTTCACGATCAGTGAGTGTCTGTTCAGGGTGGTTAGAGAGCAGTGTGTCAGCAATCTGCTCTAACGTTTTCTCTCGAGGGGTTTCGTATGTAAACATTTGATTTATGGTTCTTTCCATCTCTGCGCTGAATGACTTCCAGTGCTGCTTGTTCTTGTCATCTTCAGGGAACTTTGTGTCTTGGATATTTGCTATTATTTTTGAGGTGTTTGGACTCAGTAATGGCTCCGTGGCAAGTGTATGTACTGGAATTTCTTTTGTTTTGTGATAGAGATTGGGGGAAAACGTTGTAGGGATAATACGTAACCGATGCTTGTTATTCCATATCAATTCAGTCGCATCAGTTGTTGTAGCGTCGGGAAGGAGTTCTCTAAGGCTTTTTGGCAGAAGATTGTAAAATGTTGGATGATGTTCTTTATGTTTTGTATCAAGCCATGAGAGGACAAGATAGCTCTTGGCACGTGTGAGTGCGACATACAAAAGGCGCTTTTCTTCTTCTAGCACGCGATCTGGGTCGTTAATCTTGGCTTTTGCTGTTGCATATACCTTTATAGTCCCATCAGCATGCTCTTTGATGCGTGGGAGTGAAGTATCTGTGCGGAGTGTTTGGTCCATATTTACGATAAATACGGCTTTGAATTCCAGACCCTTGGAGGCATGGATGGTCATGAGGCTGACCGCATCCATCTCTTCGAGTGTTGCGAGGGATTCTTCGCCTGAGGAGGAATGTTTAAGGTATTCTGTGAGACGAGAAAATGTCATATAACCACGGTTCTGAGCGCGCCGTATGAGTTCCAATACCTTTTTAAGATTTTCCCACCCTTGAATGCCGTCATGCCTGATAAAATGCGCAGCGTAATCAGTCTCTTCGATAATACGTTGCAAGAGATCTGAAGGAGGAATTTGGTCAGCAACGTTAAGCCATTTTGTAACCTTGGGAAGTATGGCGGTAATGATAGCTTGATCTTCTGTCGAGATTCTAAGTGATAGCAACTTTTCTTGGACAGAGTTTTTCAGGAGATGTGCCAGTGGGGTGTCTCGAGCGTGTTTTCGGTGTCCGTTTGCAATGAGTGCTAGAGCTGTATCCGAAAGTCCAATAAAACGTGAACGTAGGATTTCGGCTGTGCGAAGCTCGGAAAGAGGATTGGCAAGATAGCGTATGAGGGCCTGAATATCGCGAACTTCCGGTGAATCGTAAAACCCAAGTCCATGATAGACATACGTAGGGACTCCACGTTGGGCCAATGCGTCTTCGTAGACGCGATAATGAGTGCGACTTCTAAAACAGATGGCAATGTCTTTTGGTTGGCAGTCGGTCTCCTGTAGTAAACGCACAATTTCATCACCTACAGCCGTTGCTGCATGAGTTCGTGTGGGGGCGATGGCAATTCCAACTGCGTGCTTATGCGCGTCAGGATCAAGAATTGGGAAATGGTCACTCTGGGGATATCGAAAAGCCCAATTCACATCTTCTTTTTCTTTGGGGATTCCAGAAAACACGTCATTGAGAAATTCAAGCAAGGCGGCATGGGCCCGAAAGCTTTGATTGATATGTAATTTCCTTCCGCCGTTTGGGCGAATATTCATGAGATATTTTGTCGCAGTGTTCATCACTTCGACACGTGCTCCTCGCCATCCATAAATGGATTGTTTACGGTCTCCTACAAGGAATATACTTGGTTCTTGAATGAATCCTTTTCCTCGACTGGAGGCTTGTGTTTTGGCAATGGCATCTTGTACTAATCCTGCACCTTCTCCCCAAGAATCGATAAGACTTTGAATGAGTGACCATTGCATCTCGTTGGTATCCTGAAATTCGTCTATGAGAAGGTGATGATAGCGTGATTCCAACCGAAAACGGCTTTGAGAAAAGCTTCCTCGTTGGTTAAGCAGAGTGACGGCGTGCTGAACGATATCTGAAAAGTCAAGCCAGCCTCCTTCCTCCTTAAGTAAGGTAAAATGTTGTGTAGCTGACTGATAAAGCGTCCACATTTCTTGGATTGCATAGAGCTCGATATCGTGACGCCATAGACGAATGTGTTCCGCAATCACTGGTGAAATATTGATAAACTGTGAGTGATGCTTGTCGTATTCAGCGCGGGTGGTGAAATCTGATCGCTGGCACGAGTGTGGGAGTTTTTTACGAGGTTGTCCAGATTGAGTTAGAAAGTAAGATGCAACTTGCTCGAGATCAAACGGTGTGAGTGGATTAGAGTTCATTATACGTCGTATCGATGTGGGCATAGTTTCCCACTGATGGCATCTCAATGTTTTTTGAATACTTGTCGATGTCTTTATCAGCGCGTGGTTGAGGTGAAGTGTATGCGGTATTTTTTGTCTTATGAATCGGTTAAGAAGTGGACCTGAGCTGAGGCGATTTCGGATAAAATGGCGCATACCGCGTCGTAGAGCAGCTTCTCCAATATAGGAAATAAGAAACTTAAGATTTGGGACTGAATAGTTTCTATGATCACTCAGACAGTGTTCTATAGATTCTTCTAAGAAACGATGAAGTTCAACGGCGCTTAAAAGAGTTACGTCTGGTTCGAGATTTGCTTCCAATGGAAACTCTTTGAGCAATCCAAGGCAGAAGGCATCCATTGTGACGATATGTACCTCTGCTAGTCGATCTCGAGTCTCATCCCATAATGTGCTTCGGCGGTGCAATTCTTGGATAATGCGATGTTTCATTTCACTTGCGGCTTTGCGCGTAAAAGTAATAGCGAGAATATTCCTGGGTGCTGCGCCTGCCTCAATGAGTCGAATATAACGATCGACGAGGACACGTGTTTTCCCAGTCCCAGCCGAGGCTTCCAGTGTGACATTAATTCGAGGGTCACTGGCGTCTTTTCTGGCTTGGTTATCTTGTGGGTGAGTTAGGTTGGTCATGATGTTGAGCTGATATCTTGCACTTCGACCACTGGTGTTGTCTCAGTTATTTCTTTGCGGCAAAGTCCTACATAGCCACAACTGTTGCAAAGATGGTTTTGATAGGGTCGTGGAGGAAAGTGGCCTTCAGTAATGTGGCGATAAGTCTTGAGGAGTTGCGTCTTTGTTTTTTCGTAGTCTGTTCGGCGAACGGCTTTCCTATCGCGAAGGCTGAGGTAGGTGGCTTGGGTTGTTTTCGCAGAAAAATCTTGAGTGAGGCACATAGCATATAAGGGGACTTGCAATGTTACTTTTGCTTCTGGAACTTTCCCAGTTTTATAGTCAAAAACGTGGATGCCTCCTTTCAGATCTATGTCGATACGATCTACACGGCCTTTGATGTCAACATGCCATGGGGCCTCGCCATTTGGTCCGTGCTCAAGACAAAGCTTTGTTCGAAAAGGATATTCAAGTAATCGCTTGGCTATTGGTTTTCGTGTTGTTTCTTGGCGAAGAATCCATTCAATCGTTCCGACGTGGCCATAGTCACCGAACAGGCGGGTTAGTTCAATTTTGTGATATTTGCGAGGAAGTTTTTCTTTTGAAATTTTCCTGAAGAGGGCAATTATTGTGGCATAATTTTTTTCTGTAACTGGTTGCGGAAAAGTAGTTGCTATATCCCATTGCTGGAAACCATCTTTTAAAATCGTATGTACAATTCTTCCTTGTTGCAGTGGGCTGAGACCTATGTGCTCTTCCTCATCTTCGGTGAGGTGCAGGATGCTTTTGGCGTAGTACTTGAATGGGCAATGGAGGTAGCGTTCAAAGGCCGTAGCAGAAACCGGTTCGATGTTGGAAAGTGTGTATTTAAGTATTCCTGGACTTGATCGGTTCGTGATAATTTTGTCAGGTTGAACAAGGCCAAATCGTAAAGCCTGGTTGCGTGATGTCACATACGCGCTCATATCATGTTCTAAAATGCGTGTTGTGTTGGTGGTGTGCATATTCTCAATTTCATCGAGGAATAGGGAGGGCACAGTTGGGATATCTTCCTCAATCTGATGGCGAAAAGCTGCGACATAACATCGAGAGAATTGGGATAATTCCTTAAACGTGATTCGTTCTTCATAGCGAGATTCAGCATTAGATGACCAGCCAAATTCTCGAAGAAGCCATTCTGGATAGAAAATATTATGCTCTTTTTTCGCAGGCCATTCCCCTTCATTCAAACCAACAATAATGACTAGGTCGAATATTCCAAGTGCTGCTGATCGTGCATCGATGATGTGAATACCCTTGTTTCCAGTTCGCTGGGAAAACGTGTGTGTTTTGATAGCAAGGCGTAGTGATTTTTTGAAAGTATTGAGATCAACAGGTGATTCACCAAGAACAGTTTCGACGTTTTCGAGTTGGTGAAGTATGGTTAGGAATGCGCCCTTTGCACGGTTCTGCCGGGAAGAATCCTCGTGGGAATTTGGTGTGCGCTCATATTGATTGAGAAAATCTTTTATGCAGCTGATCTTTTGTGTCACTGATGTGTGAGGACTGGCCAATGGTGTGAGTATCTCTTCAATAGCGTGTAATGTTTCTAGTACGGTCAATACTGAAGAGGAATGACTTTGGGACTCAAGGTCTGGAATTGAAAGCTGAATGGGTTGGCGTTGTAAGGTTTTTCGTAGTTGTTCCCATGCCTCATTTCCGTGAATGTTTTTTCGTTGTTGGAGTTCTAATTCCATAGCGAGAAGTGCATTGTCGTTAATTTTATGAAAATCAAAAAATGGGTTTCGAAGAAGTTGAAAGGCAGGTAAGTATTCCGTTGTGCGTTCAATGAAATCAAAAATAAGGTCGATTGCAGAAAGGTAGGGCTCAGTAGACAACGGAAAATCATCTTGTATTTGATAAGGGATTCCAGCTTGCTCGAATACTTGCTTTGCGAGGTAGAGATAGGGGAGTGGGTTTGGCACAACCACTGCAATGCGATCAATTTCTGGCAATGTTTCTTTGTGTGCGAGTAACTTGAGCAGCTTAGTAATTGAGATTAAAACTTCTTCTCGATCTCTGGCAGTAAAAACGACCTCAGAGTTTTCTTCAGGTGAAAAAAGCATTGGAGGTTTCGTGAAAGTTTTCTTGTAAGCACTCGTCAATGCTCTGTTGCTAATTAGAGGATGGAGTGAAGAAAAATTTTCCATGCTTTCCGGGACGATAATTTCGACGGTTTCAACTGTAGGTACTGCCATAAGGTAGGTGAGGTCACCGTGGCATAGTGTCTCTGGACCTAGCGAGATGATGTGAGAGTAGGGGCTACTCACGTCATGTTTGAGAAGTGACTGATGCAGAGTGGAGGCATCGTCTAGCTTGAGCGATGTTAGGTGCGCCTGATATCGTGTGAGACTTTCAAGGAGGAAACGTGTTTGTTGGGCCATTCGTTCAGCCCCCATATCATCTTGAATATTAAATTCCTCAAAGGCTCGTTGAGTAAATGTTTGGAGGGTGTTCCCTGTCAGGTACATGTGGTCGTATAGTGCGAGAATTCGGTACAATAGCCCGTTGCGGATGAGGAAGGGAGGCGGGAATCCTGCCTTCTCAGTTTCTTTAAGTGCTTTCAACAAAATGGCTTGGCGTAATAGTGGGTCAATGAGCGTAACATTCCCGAAGGACCCTCGTACCATCTCTTCCAGAAACACACGGGTAGTACTTATAGACGGAAGAATTGTCGCAGTACGGTTCTTTAGTAGGTTGTGCTCTAAGGTAAGCTCGAGTACGTGTTTTGACGCAGAGGTTGGCACAAGGACAAGAATATTGCGAATGGCAAGTGGATTACGTGCGAGTATTGTGGTGAGAAAACCTTCTAGGTATTCCTGAACGCCTTTCCACCCTGTACAAAGGGTCAATGTTGGAGCAATAGGATCTTTCATCTTACATTCACTGTGTCAAGTTGAGCGGTAGGTATTCTAGCTTTCTTTACATACAAATTCACACGAACTGATGAGTCTTGGGTTATTTGTGTCATTCTGAGCAAGAGAAATAGATGAGGGGTGTTGTGCAATAGGCTGGTTTTTGGCAAGGAACTGTGTTTGCGTGAGGGAGAAAATTTTCTAGCATGAAACAATTGCGTGCCGTGTCATTAATAAGCTCTTACCGCAATCTTCGGGAGTGGTATTTCAAGGTATAGTAGAAATGTCTTGTAAAGGGGTTGAATCGTTTTCCAATTAACAAAATCCATTTCGGCTATCTCAACTCTGGCATGAATGATGATAAGAAAATATGTATGTTAGTGGGTAGAGCTATTCTGGCAAAATACCTGTAAACTTAACAAGTACTCGTGATGACATGTATAAGTCGTAGGCTATCACACTAGCGTGTAGTTTGAATTTTGGTATGTCAGGAGAGGAAGAGTTGGTAAATTCTTGGGAGAAGAAAATGCCTGTGCATGCTTTGATTCCTGTGCTGTTTGGCCAAATGATTTTTATTATAGTCGTTTTAGCAGTGCTGATGGTACTTACTTTTCGGTATGTTCAGGCAGAGATAAGCCTGCAAAAATATGCTGTTACCATTACTAATCTTACCAAGGGCCAACAAATTTCAGCACCATTGCTTTGGAGTCATAATAAAGCGGTGATATTTTTTGAATTAGGAATGCCGGCGAGTCAGGCTCTTCAGTCCAGTGCAGAAGCTGGCAATACGGGTTTGCTTTCAGATGTGTTTATTCGGTCATCTGATGTAGAGGATGTCGTCAAGTCATCAGAAGGACTTCTAAACCCAGGCGACTCTGTCACTTTGATGCTACGATCAGGAGGAGCATTCAATAGAATTTCGTTTATCTCAATGCTAAATCCAACTAATGATGGATTTGTTGCTGTTCAGGGAGTCAAGATTCCAAAGAATAATAAAAGGATTGTTGTAGATGTTCCTGCATACGATGCGGGAAGCGAGATTAACGATGAGCAATGTGCTTCGATTCCTGGGGTGCTTTGTGATGGGGAAGGCCGATCGAGTGAAAAAGGTGAAGGATTTGTCCATTTTCATACAGGGATTCATGGTATTGGGGATCTCAAACCTGAAGAACGTGACTGGAGAAACCCAGTTGCCCGTCTCTCAATTCGGCAAGAGAAGTGATTTTCCTCAGTATTGATAGCGCCTATCTACAGATAAGGCTGTTCGTTGTATGCGAGGTTGAGGAGAAAAAATCGATAAGGGGTACTGTTTGGGATGAGATGTAAATGGTTTATAGGGTTAGTGTTTTATGGTCTTCCTATACGCTGAGATAATTTCTTTCCTTCGGAAGCAGTTTAAGGTATGGTCGTTGACCATACCTGTTGCTTGCATGTGGGCGTAACAGATGGTTGAACCTATAAAGGTAAAGCCACGGTGGCGAAGATCGTTGCTTAAAGCATCGGACTCCGGAGTGGTGATGGGATAGTCCTTCATGCTTCTGAGTCGATTCACAATCGGTTGACCATTTACAAATTTCCAAATGTAGGTATCAAATGTTCCAAATTCTTTTTGCAGATCAATGAATTTTCTAGCATTGTTAACTGCGGCGATGATTTTGAGTCGGTTGCGGATAATTCCTGGATTGTTGAGGAGTTTTTCTATTTTCCTTTCGGTATACCTAGCGACTTTCTTGGGGTCAAACTGATCAAACGCTTTGCGATAGTTCTCTCGTTTGCTGAGTACGATATACCAGCTAAGGCCAGCTTGCGCCGATTCTAAGGTGAGAAACTCAAACCATAGTCTGTCGTCGTGGATAGGAACCCCCCATTCCTTGTCGTGATACGCAATATAATCTGCTTTCGTGAGATCTACCCACGGGCAGCGTTTGAGGTTTACATCATGTAGCTTCATCGATCTTTTACTTTTGGCGCATCCCTTTTACGAATACTTTCCCTTGGATGATTTTGTGGGCTGGCCGGTTTTCTATCATTTTAAATCGTGCAAACTCTCCTTGGCATTGAGGACAATGTAAGTTTCCTGCGGTCCTATCATCGACAATGCGTTCTACAAAGCATTTCACTAAGCTTCCGTTTCCTCCCTTGTGATACTTGTAGAGAATAATTCGACATTTTGCGCAATAGATTGTGATTGTGCGAAAGTTCTTTGTCACAGCGGTTTCATATTGTTGCAATCTTTCTGTTCAGGAATGATGATATGTTCGCTAGCTGGATATTTAGTGAAGATTCTCCGTTGACAATTACGTGAGCATTTTTTCTTGTTGGAAGAACAAGGGTGTTGTAACTGTTATGCACAAACTTTTCATATCGATTTATCGTCTCCTGCTTACTCGTTCCTCTGATGCTAGTATCTCGAGTAATTCTTCGCGATAACATGGTCTCGAGAGATGTTTCAACAAATATTTTTAAATCTGCAATTTCGTTTAAACTCGTATAGTACAATGCAAACAATCCCTCGAGAATAAGGATGTCTGGTTGTGGGCCTTGAAATGGACGAAATGTTCGTTTGCGTGTGATGAAATTGTAGTGTGGAAGAAACTGAATGGTGCCAGTGTAAATTTCCTCAATATCGCGAAGTGCCATCCCAATGTCAATGGCATCAGGCACATCAAGATTTGTTATAGAGGCTTTTTTTTTGCTGAAGTGTGCTGTGTCATCATAATAATGATCAAGAGGGAGGACAAAAACGTGACGTGATGGGAATAGCAAATGTAATTGATTAGCAAGCGTAGACTTTCCTGAACAACTCCCTCCGCCGATGGTCAAGAATTTCAACTTTCCAACTCGTTTCTATTCAGGGTTCTAAAGCGTTCGCCAAAATGTTCCTGTTTCATTGTTGTGTTCCGTATTGTGTAGGTTGTTTGGCTCGATCAAGTAATTGGGGTTTACTGGATGGGTGTTTTCTTATTCTTCCTCTGTGAGTGGGATGATTTGAACAGGACCAAATGTAGACAATGCTTTCTTAAAGGCTTGGGCTTTTCCCACAGTCATGATGGTGAGATTGTCTGGGTGGTAGTGTGTTTTTGCGGCAGTGAGGAGGTCATCTGCGGTTAGTTTTACGACGTTGTCACGATAGCGTTCGAGAAAGTCAGAAGGGAGTTCGTAATATTCCAATGACATCAATCGGCTTACAATGGCGCCTGCATTTGAGAACGAAAACACAAAGGAATTCAAAAACGCATCCTTTGCTCGATTGAGTTCTTCCGGAGTCACCTGCTCTTCGCTCATCCGTTTAAGATGTGCCATCATGCTTGTGATTGCTTGATGGGTCGTTTCACTTTTGGTTTGGGCGTAGAGAAGGAGGCTGCCGAGATCAAAATTTCCTGCCCGCAGTGTACTTCCGACGGAGTATGCAATCCCTTGGCGAGTACGTACGTCTTGAAACAATCGACTACTAAATCCTCCTGCTCCCAAAATGTCATCAAGGATGGCTAATGCAAAGTAATCCTGATGATTCTGACGGATTGATAGATGCCCGATACGAAGATGTGTTTGGGTCACATCTTTCTCAACGTGATTGACCGATCCTTTGATATTCGGATTTACTGGGGGAACAGACGGGAAAGTGACGTCAGATTTAGGCCAGTCTCCAAATACGTTACGTAACGTGGAAATCATTTCCTCGCGCTCAAAGTCGCCGGTCACACCAAGCATCATACTATTAGGATGGAAATATGTTTGGTGGAATGTTTTGAGGTCATCTCGTGTAATACTTGAGATCCCTTTTGCCGTACTGATACGACCGTAGGGGTGATGGTGACCATATAGGACTTTGTAGAATTCCCTACTAGCAATTCCAGATGGACGATCGTTTTGTCGGCGTATGTTTTCCAGTGCACGTTTTTTTGCTAGGTCTAGTTTGCCTTGTTCAAATTGTGGAGTGCGGAGCATGTCAACGAAAATCCCGAGTGCAAAATTGAGGTCTTTTTTTAATACATCCAGCGATGCGCTACCAGAATCGGATCCAACATGGACATTAATATTGGCGGAGATAAATTCGATCGCTTCGTCGATTTCATCTCCGGTTCGGTTTCCCGAACCTCCAGTTCGCATTATGGATCCGGTCATTCCTGCGAGTCCGACCTTGTCGGCTGGTTCGTAGATGGCTCCGGTCTTGACCATAACGTTGATACTAATTAACGGCAATTCGTGATCTGGAAGGAGATACACGATCATGCCGTTCTCAAGAATAAGGCGTTCTGGCTTAGGGGGAGTGAACTTCACCGGCTCAAACTCCATTTTACGAGGGTCTATGGAAAGCAATTCAGGGATATTTTGAGCGTTGGTCAGTGCTGGGGCTGAAACGAAAATTGCAATTGATACAAATGGTGTCATGAGTCCAAGTAGGGAAAACTTGTATTCGGGTTTCATTGCGCAGGTCCTCTTTTCTTATTCTTGATCAAGGTTGCAACGACGCGATTCTTCTTCACTAGATATTTTTTTGCTGCACGTTGTATATCTTCTTGGGTGATTGTGGCAATTCGGTCTCGTATTTCAATGAGATAATTCCAATCACCCGCGATCGCCTCAAAGTAGGTAAGTTGGGAAGCGAGTCCACTATTGGATTGAAGTGATCGTATAAGATAAGCGTCGAGATTATTGACTACTTTTTCAAGTTCTCTAGGTTCAATAGGGTCTGTTTTCAGTTTGTTAAGTTCTTCATATATCGCTTCTTCAAGTTCGGCCGTTGTATAAGGGGATCGTGGTACTGCGCTGATTACAAAAAGATTAGGAAAGCGATTGCCGGGAAAACCTGTAAAAGATCCAATACGTACGGCAAGTTGTTTCTTCTGCACGATCTGTTTGTGCATTCGTGAAGTACGTCCGGAAGACAGGATTGAATCAATAACGTCAAATACGGCATCATCAGGATGCTCAACTCCGGGTTTGTGAAATCCGATCATTACAAACGGTTCAGCGTCGTACTGCACATCAACTCGGCGTTCACCATTTTGAGGAGGCTCCACTGTCATCAGGGGAGGGGGTGGTAATTGGCTAGGTATTGGGCCAAAGGTTGTCTCAATTAGCGTGATAACATCTGGCGGGTGAATATCTCCCACAATCGCAAGAACAGCGTTATTCGGACCATAATGCTCAGCAAAAAACGCTTGGGTTTTGGTTGCAGTGAGATTTGCAATATCGGTAGGCCATCCGATTATAGGATTGTGGTATGGATGTGCCCAAAATGCCGTTGATGTGAATGCTTCAAACATCCGTCCTGATGGACTATTATCTGTTCGTAAACGTCGTTCTTCAAGGACAACACCCTTTTCTTTGTAGAATTCTCGTAGGACGGTATTGCGCATTCGGTCAGACTCAACCGCAGCCCACATAGGAAGTCGGTTTGCTGGGAGGCTGACGATGTAGCGTGTGAGTTCACTTGAGGTGCTCGCATTGAGCCCAACTGCCCCATGGGAATCATACAACAGTCCGAATTCGTTCTGAATTGTAAGGGCGTTAGCCTTGGTTTCTAGTTCTAAAAATTGCCGTTGCATGGCTTTGAGTTTTTCGTCATTGGGAATTGCGTTGTTGCGTTCTCTGAGGATTGCCTGATCAAGTTGATCGAGTTTGTCCAATAATACCCGTTCGGTCTCGTAATCAGATGTTCCAAGTGTTTTGGTTCCTTTAAAGGCCATGTGTTCGTAGAGATGGGCGACACCTGTAATTCCAACATGTTCGTTAACACTTCCAACCTTAAAGGTGAGATTAATTGATACGATGGGAGCCTGATGTCGTTCGACCATCAACAATGTAAGGCCATTGGTGAGGCGATGTTCAATTACCCTGTCTGCAAGGGTTTCAGATTGCGCAAAGGCGCTGGGTTCCCAGAGCCCAATAAAGATGATCAACGTAATGGTGTACCATGCTCGCAAGTCCAATTTTTTCAAATAGTGGATGGAGTGGTATTGGAGTTTGGTCATGGCTAGGGTGCAAAAGATTAAGGGATAGTGAGAGATAGGAGTTGTGCTCAGTTCTGGGTGCATTATGTCTCCTTTAGAGATTTTTTCTTTGGGGAAAAGTGCGAGGGGATTTAAAAATCATTATTGAAACAGTGTGGTCAACTCCTCAGCGCGTTCGCAAAAAAAATCAGGTCTAGATGCTTTCAAACTTTCGTGCGTTCCCATGCCATAGCCAACTGCACACGACTTGATCCCTGCGGCTTGCGCAGCTTGCACATCAAGGACGCTATCTCCAATCATAACAGCTTTCGATCGCTCAACCTTGAATCCTTCTACGGCCTTGAGTATCATTGCCGGGTGTGGTTTCAGCTCTTGTGTGCCTTCGCTTCCGATTACCATTTCAAACTGATTGACGACAGCTAATCCGTTGAGAATTGCCATGGTATAGTCGGTTGGCTTATTGGTGACAATAACTTTTGGTTTTCGGGAAAAATGCGCAAGAACGTTGTCAATACCAGGGTGGAACCGAGTGGTGTCGAGTAGATGGTCAAAATAATGCTGACGAAAGATCTTTAGAGCCTCATCGCATCGTGATCGTTTTTCTACACCAACAGATTGTTTGAGGAGTTGTCGTACGCCCTCGCCTACATATCCGTAAATTACTTGTTCGCTGAGTATTGGCATATTCATATCAGTGAGGGTTAGATTGACTGCAGTGGCAATATCTTTTTTCGAGTCAATCAGGGTGCCGTCAAGATCAAAAATGATAAGGTCAAGAGGAATCATAATAAAAAGTGTCCAAAGTTAGTGAGCGTAGAATCTTTCAACAAATAGTTTAGAAAATCTGTAGAAGTTCATGAAACAATCAGTGCTTTTGTACGAAACATCTTCTCAGAGGAAAGCAAGACTGGGACTACCCGATTGTCTTCGCATTTCACTAGTCTCGGTTAGTGTAAGGAAGTACCCGGATCTTGTAAAGAGGGCATTCTTTAATCTGTAGCCGCTACATGTTGTGACAAAATCAGCTCTTCTTTGCAAAGCTAAAACTGTTCTTGAATGGGAGACATTGTTGGGGTGGCTTGCCAAGCACGCGTGTTCAACCATGGGGGTGGATTTGTGTCGAAGCCTTCGGCTTGCAGCTCACAAGGTTGATGCAGAGCAGATGTTGGGTGAAACGCGTGAGATGTTGGTATTGCAGGATCGGAAAGAAGGATTTTCTCTGGTGACATTTCCCGACCTTCGTCCTATGCTGCGACGCCTTTCGAAAGGTGGAACGCTTGAGACGGGTGAATTCCATCAGATTTCTATGGTGCTTGGGCAGATAGCAGAGGTTAAGGCTAAATTGCTAGCGACACGTTCGTTAACCCCGTTGCTTTGCCAAAAATCGAGCCTTTTGAGTGAGTATACGCAAGTCAAGAACGTTCTCGATCGCTGTATTGATGAAGAAGGGAAGATTCGTTCAAGTGCAACTTCTGAGTTGCGCAAACGCATAGAGACACTTCGGAGCTGCAAGGAACAGATTCGGAAACGAATGGATGAGATGCTCAATAAGGCAAAGTTCTCAGAGCTTCTTCAGGAAAAGTATTTTGATCTTCGTGCGAGTAGGTATGTGTTGCCGGTTCGTGCGGAGTGTCAATCTCAAGTTCCTGGAATTGTTCATGATGTGTCGGCGAGTGGTGCAACAGTGTTTATTGAGCCACGTGAATTGATAGAGCGAAATAACAAGATGAAAGTTGCAGAAATTGAAGTAGAACGCGAAGTCAGAAGAATTCTGAATGATCTTGCCCAATCTCTTGTACCGCATACGGAGAGCATTGCCGGTGATCTTATGTGTTTAGCTGAATTTGATTGTCTTGTGGCAAAGGCAGTATTGAGTCGTCTTCTGGATGCAAAGGATGTTTTCCTCAATACTAATGGGCGTCTTCGACTTGATCGAGCACGCCATCCACTTTTGCTTCTTTCGCGCTTACATGCGCGGATACAAGGTGATTTAACAACAGATAAGAGGGGAGAAGAATCAAAAGCCGATATCATTCCAAATGATCTTTACCTTGAAGATACAGTAAAAGCTCTTGTGATTTCCGGACCAAATGCGGGAGGAAAAACCGTGACTTTAAAGCTGTTGGGCTTGTTTTCCTTAATGGTGCGCGCGGGTTTGCCTCTCCCATGTGAAGCGGGATCCGAAATGGCGTTTTTCCCCGAAGTGTATGCAGATATAGGGGATGCCCAAGATCTCACTCGTGATCTCTCGAGTTTTTCCGCTCACATTACGCAGATGATTGGATTGCTTCAGCACGCCAAACCTGGTGCACTTGTCTTGCTTGATGAACCTGTTACGTCAACAGATCCAACGGAAGGGGCCGCTTTAGCTGAGGCATTGTTACTCCGTTTAACAGAACAAGGGATGAAGGTTGTTGTCACAACGCATTATCCAAGGCTTAAAGTGCTTGCACAGTCACGCGTAGGCTTTCTCAATGCCAGCGCTGAATTTAATGTGGCCACACTTTCACCAACATATCGTATTCTATTTGGCTTTCCAGCTGGAAGTTCAGCTCTTGATATTGCTGGGCGGTTGGGTATGGATGAGGTGCTGTTGAAAGATGCATTGGATCGAGCAAAGGAAGGAACGATAACTGGAGATCAGCAGGAGATAATCCGGATCGTTGATGAACTCCAGCAACAAAAGAGTTGTCTCGAAGATGAACTGGCGCGTGCGCAGGTTGCGCGAGAAAAGAGTGAGCGTTTAGCACACGCGCAGCAGAAAATAATGACCAAGTTTCAAGAGAGTGAACGAGAATTAAAGAATGATGTGCGAAAAAAAGTAATTCAATCGTTTGCGGTGGCAAAAAAGAAGATTCAGCAATTTCTTGAAGAAGCAAAAAAAGAACAGTCTCTAGCAAGCATTAAACGAGCAAAGGATCAGATTGTTGTAATTGAGAATGAGACCATAGAGCAATTTTCGGATCAGAGCTCTCGTGTTTCGCTTGAACAACTTCAAGCAGGGGATCAGGTGGAGATCAAACCTTTGGGCGTACTGGGAACATTATCTGAATCTCCACAATTAAATCGTCGAGTGCGTGTCCGTATTGGGGAACGCGAGCTGTCAGTCGACGTCAAGCATCTTGGTGGGCGAATCAAAGAGGTATCCAGCAAACACGATTCAGAGTCACAGGCAGTGGCACAGAAGCTCTCCTTTCGTGCTGCAATGGCTCCCGATTCAGAAATCCTTGATGTTCGAGGAAAGTTTGCGGATGATGCGTTATGTGAAATGGTAAGTTTCCTTGACCAGATGTCGCTGACTAATACGCATCTCGCACGTGTGATACATGGGCATGGAACTGGAAAACTCAAACAAGTATTGCGGGAATACTTAAAAGAATCTCCTTACGTGGAGAGTTTTCGTCCTGGTAATCGTGAGGAAGGAGGAGATGGCGTCACCATCATAGATTTGAAATAGTGGTAGTTCTCTCTCAACGAGTTTGAGTATCCAGAGATTAAGTTTACTTGCAAGTATAGAAGTGAAGACTTATACCACGAGCCTTGGAAAACTTTTTCAGCAGATCTTATTTAGTGATCCCTCACCGCATTATGTGAAAATTTTGTTTTTGCTGAGACTTCGTTGTGAATGTGAAGCGCTTGTCGCAGCATATTCAATGCCCAGTGAGCAGCTTGGGAGCGGATGCTATTTCGGTTTCCTGGGAAGAATTTCTCGTGATGGGTGATCGTCTTATCGTCTGGACCTGCTAGAGCGATGTGTATGGTTCCAACTGGTTTTGTTGCACTTCCTCCGCTTGGCCCAGCTATTCCAGTAAGGCCAATTCCGTAATCGCTTTGGTATTGTAATCGAACGTTTTGTGCCATTGCGATTGCGATAGGCTTACTCACTACCCCATGTTTCTGCATTGCTTCTTTTTTAATTCCAAGCAAGGCTGTTTTCAATTTGTTGGAATAAGGGACAATGCCTCCGAGGAAATAATCGCTTGATCCAGATATGCGCGTTAGTCGTTCTGCTAAGAGGCCTCCGGTGCATGATTCAGCTGTCGTTAGGGTGTTCTGTTGGTTTGCGAGTAAGTGCCCGACTGCCTTTTCAAGGCTCCAGTCGGCTTGGTCGCTAAAAACGTCATTTCCAATCAATTCGCGCAACCTCTGTTGCATGGTGTAGAGTTTTGTTTTGCGATGAGTCTCTTCTCCCTGTGCTTTGAGGTGAAGAATAACTTCACCTGGTGATCCGAGAATGGTGATCCATTCTCTTCCAAATTCTTTGTAGGCAGGTAGAATACGCTCCTCAATTTCTGATTCTGGAATACATGCAATTTTTAACATCGTGCGTTCAATCCTTTTTTGGATTCCATTTTCAGAGGTGTGTTTTTTAAGCCATGGATTGAGATAGGTTTCGATCATGTGATCAACTTCACGCGGGACTCCTGGGAGAAGAAAGATTGTTGTTTCTTGATGCTCAATGCAAATGCCAGGTGCTATACCGCACATATTTTCGAGTGCCGTTCCTCCTTCTATCATCATAGCCTGTTTGCAGTTTATTTCTCCCATTTTTCTATTCACGAGGGTTAAGCGGTGCCGCAATTTTTCCTCTATTTTTGGATCGATCAAAAGCGATTTTCCAAGTGCTTCTGCGACAGCGGAGCGTGTCACATCGTCGGTGGTTGGTCCAAGACCCCCGGTCGTGATGATTAGATCTGTATGTGGAATTAGTTGTTTGATAGCTTTGCTAATATTTTTTTCGTTGTCTCCGATTGTCAATTTCCCAATCAGGTCGACCCCAAAGAGTTCAAGTGCTTCGGTAATATGGAGAGAATTCTTATCTAGTTTAGTGGTGGAAAGAAGTTCAGAACCAAGTGCGATGATTGTCGCTTTCATGTGCAAATTCCAACGATCATTATTTTCTCAGTTTATTATGAAGAGTACCTAGTATAGTAGTGTACCTTATCACTTAAATTCTGGTTAGTGGTAAATCTATGTGAGTTGACTGACAAGTTTCTCAGCAGGGTAGGTTAGAATCTCAGCAAGTGTTGGGTGATAATGAGGTATACGAAGAATGTCATGGACGGTGCCTTCGTAATACATGATAGTGATCAGTTTATGGATGAGTTCAGAGGCTTCAGGGCCAACAATGTGTCCACCAATGATCACTCCAGTTTTTGGTTTACATAACACTTTGACGTGGCCGTAAGTTTCTCCGAGGGTCATAGATTTTCCATGATCTCCAAAGGGATGTGATGCGATTAGATATGGAATTTGATGAGTCAAGCATTCTTTTTCACTGAGTCCGACGCTGGCGATTTGTGGGTTAGTGAACACGACTTGTACCTTTAGTCGATCATTCCACTGACGAGGTGGAGAGTCTGAATGTGTTGCATTCCAACCCGCAATCTCACCTTGCTCAATGGCAATGTGCACGATTTCATGGAGGCCTGTAACATCACCTATTGCAAAGATGTGAGGTTGGTTGGTTTTCATCTCTGCATTGACATGGATCCGACCATGCGTCGTGGTGACTTTTGCGGTGTCTAAATTGAGGCCATTGATATTTGGATGTCGTCCTAGTGCTTGCAAGATGACTTTTCCTACCGCTGTTTTCTTTTTTCCTTTGTGTGCAAAGTGGGCAGTATGTAGTGTGCCATTTGTGGTGAATTGATTCAATTTTGTGTTAGTGAAGACGGTCATGCCTTCTTCTCTGAATCGAGCCTCAAGTGCTCTAGCAAGGTCTTCGTCACCGGTGGATAGGAGATGATCGCTACGTTGGATAAGGGTCACGGTAGTTCCGATGCGACGAAAGAATTGAGCTAATTCGGTGGCGACGGGTCCACCTCCAAGTACCACCATAGAGTCGGGAAGGTTACGTATTTCTAGAGCCTCATCACTTGTGAGGTAATTTGTATCATCAATCCCAGGAATAGGTACATGAGATGGACGAGATCCGGTGGAGATGATAAAGGATTTCGCCGACAGGGTTTTCTCTCCAACCTGAATTTTGTTAGGGGAGAGAAACGAGGCGTGGTCTTGATATAGGGTAAACTGTGCGTTGTTGAGCGCCTCAATACGATCATTTGCGAATTCTTTGATCAATTGATTTTTACGATTGATGATTGCCGGGAGATTGGCTTTTGTGTGTACAGAGTGCAATCCGAACTCCTCGGCGCGCTTCATTAGCGACATGATATCGGAGGAGCGAAGGATGGTTTTTGTTGGCATGCAACCTTGAAGGATGCAGAGGCCTCCAAGTGGACCGTGGTCAATGATCGCTACATCTGCACCAGCGTCTCTAGCTGTACGTGCTGCAGCGTATCCGGCAGATCCACCCCCGATGACAATGATGTCGTGGGTCATGGGGTATTCGGAGAACTCAGGCGATAAAGCATGGGCACGTTCGATTTGAGGCTGAGGATAGAACGAGAAGATTCAGTGGGCGCTGAGGCGATTTATTGATTGCAATTTGTTCTGAAATAACCGTCATGATGAGTTGTATCATAACGATATTTTAGATTCGTTTCCAATGTGGAGAAGTCTAGGGTTTGCTGTCAGCTAGTTTGAAAATCCGGGGGAGAATTTCCCGAGGCTCATCTGCACTGTCAACTACAACTACGCGATCCGAAGGGGAGAAGGAGACAGGGAGAATGACAATTTTGCCAACGCGCTGCCTCCGCCTCCACCCCCGCGTCTTCCAATGCTTGGTGTTTGTTGTACACCATATTTCGCAGGGAAGCTTTGAGGATGGGTTACATCATATTTGTCGTTTGGCTGCTCAATATCAATAGCATGCTCTTGGTCAGGATTTCCTATAGGCATCAGGATGAACCCAAGTAATAATTTGCTCCGTGTGATAATTAACAAAGTTGTGTATTTGTTGCTAGAGTGGAGTTGGAAAGGTTTTCAATCCTCGACACTCTTGTGCAGTTCTGGCATGGTACGTGTCAGGATGGAAAAGCAACCTAGATAATAATCAATGGACTCTTTATAACGTGAAACATCTTTATATTGTTGATGCCTCATGGTTTATTTTTCGTTCGTACTACGCGATTCCCCCACTCAGGAGGGCGGATGGCACACCGGTTAATGCGGTATTTGGGTTTACCAACTTGCTAATGAAGTTATTGGAGGATTTAAATCCTGATCATATCGCGGTTACCTTTGATATGGGACGAAAAACCTTTCGTAACAATATCTATGCGGACTATAAGGCCAATCGATCTGACCCTCCTGAGGATCTAATTCCCCAATTTGATCTGGTTCGTGATGCGACACGGGCATTTAACCTTGATTGCATCGAGATGCCAGGTTTTGAGGCGGACGATCTGATTGCAACTTATACTCGTTTGGCCGTTGGAGCAGGAGCATGTGTAACGATCATTTCGGCAGACAAAGATATGATGCAGCTTGTCTCGGATAAGGTCAATCTCCTTGATGTCATTAAGAACCGTTCAATTGGCCCTGATCAGGTGGTTGAAAAATTTGGAGTTGGTCCAGAGAAAGTCGTTGAGGTTCAGGCATTAGCAGGGGATGCTATTGACAATGTGCCTGGAGTTCCTGGCATTGGTCCGAAAACAGCAGCGCAATTGATTATTCAATATGGCGATGTGGAATCGCTCATTGCACGGGCAGAAGAGATTAAACAACCCAAGCGGCGGGCAAGTATCTTGGAGAATGTGGAAAACGCTCGTCTTTCAAAACGCTTGGTAACGCTTAAAGATGATGTTCCTATTCCTGTTCCCCTAGAAGCTCTCGCTCTGCGACGTCCGGACTCAGCTGTCCTGCTGCAGTTTCTTTCCGAGCAAGGATTTAAATCGATCATTACAAAGGTGCAACATCAATTGCGTATGGACAGGAAGTCAGTGGCTAACAGTGGCGAGGTTTTGCCAGAAGAGATGATTCTAAATGAAGCCAAATATGAGTTGGTTCAAACGATCTCTTCACTTGAAAAATGGGTGAGGCAAGCTAGATACATGGGTTATGTTGCGATTGATATCGAGACAACATCTCTGGACGAATCTCGAGCTGTGCTTGTTGGTGTGTCGATGTGTATTCAGGCGGGCTCTGCGTGTTATATCCCATTGGGTCACCGTACAATTTCTTCCACTTTCGATGGGGATGGTGCAATAGAAACACCAATACAAATTCCTCTGGATCAGGCTATGGCAATACTTCGTCCTTTATTTGCTGATCCCGCTGTTATCAAAATTGGGCAAAACATCAAATATGATATGCGAGTATTGGCACATTATAAAGTTGCTGTTTATCCTGTGGATGACACGATGCTCCTTTCTTATGTTCTTGATGGAGGGAGTCATGGGCATGGTATGGATGCGCTTGCAGAGCTTCACCTTGGTCACACCACGCTGAAATATAAGGATGTCGTAGGAGTTGGGAAATCGCAAGTGACATTTGATTATGTGCCCCTTGACAAGGCTTTAGCCTATGCTGCTGAGGATGCTGATATTACATTGCGTTTGTATAAATTTTTGAAGCCTCGACTTGTTAGAGAACATATGATTGCGGTGTATGAACGTCTCGAGCGGCCCTTGATCTCTGTTTTGGCGATCATGGAATCTACTGGAATCCAAGTCAATGGAGGCGAGCTCAAGCGTTTGAGTGAGGATTTTGCAATAAGGATGACTGTTCTAGAAGAAAAAATTTATGAGCTTGCTGGGCATTCGTTTAATGTTGCGTCGCCAAAACAGCTAGGGGAGGTTCTTTTTAATGAGATGGGGTTTGAAGGAGGAAAGAAAACTGAAACTGGTGCGTATGCGACGGGTGTAGATGTGCTTGAAGGGCTTGTGGCACAGGGGCATGTACTTCCATCGTACGTGATGGAATGGCGGCAGATCTCAAAGCTCAGGAGCACTTATGCTGACGCATTGATTGGACAGATCAACCCTCGTACAAGTCGTATTCACACATCGTACTTTATGGCTGGTGCATTTACCGGACGCCTATCCTCAACCAATCCAAATCTCCAAAACATTCCAGTTCGTACGGAAGCAGGGCGTAAAATACGAGCGGTGTTTTTGGCTAAACGAGGATGGCAACTCCTCTCTCTTGATTACTCGCAAATTGAATTGCGATTGTTGGCTCATATTGCAGGTGTTAAGGCATTGACGCAAGCATTTCGAGAGAATGTTGATATTCATGCCATGACCGCCAGTGAAATATTTGGTGTGCAGGTAGAAGGTATGGATCCTATGGTTCGTCGAAAAGCTAAAGCTATCAACTTTGGGATTGTGTATGGAATTAGTGCGTTTGGGCTCGCCCGGCAGCTTGGGATTGAGCCTAGTGAAGCGTCTTCCTATATTAAGGCGTATTTTGAACGTTACCCTGAAATTTTGGAATATATGGATCAGACAAAGAAATTTTGCCGAGAACATGGGTATGTGGAAACATTATTTGGGCGTCGTTGTCATGTGCTAGGCATCACTGATAAGAATCCTGCAAAGCGTGGTTTTGCTGAGCGTGCATCGATCAATGCTCCGATTCAGGGTTCTGCTGCCGACATTCTCAAACGTGCGATGATTCGTGTTTCGCCTGCATTGGAGCATCATGCATTGCTTGACAAAGCGCACATGCTTCTCACCGTTCATGACGAACTATTGTTCGAAGTTGATATAGATGCTATTGCGCAAACTACTAAGGTTGTAACCGAAGTGATGGTATCTGCTGCGTCACCTGCAGTTGTATTAGATGTCCCTCTGCTTGTTGATTCTGGAGTAGGCTCTACCTGGGCTGAGGCACATTAAGATAATACCGGCAAAGGACCTTTGCGGGATCGCCATGTTGCGCGTTGTGTCATTGTCGGACGTTTGATAAAGGTTTGTGATGACCAAGATTGCGACGTGGAACGTAAACTCAGTTAGGAGGAGGCTTCCAAATATTCTTGCCTGGTTGAAAGAGTCGAACCCTGACATTGTTCTGCTTCAGGAAACAAAGGTTACAGATGACCAATTTCCTCGGGAGGAGATAGAGGACTTAGGATATAACTTGGCAATTGCTGGCCAAAAAGCCTACAACGGGGTCGCTATTCTCTCAAAGGCGATGATTGAGGTAACGCAATGTGTGTTGCCTGGTGATTTGTCTGATACTCATGCACGGTACCTAGAAGCGTTAATTGGGAGAATTCGTATTGCCTCTCTCTACCTTCCAAACGGTAATCCCATTAGAACAGAAAAGTTTGCGTACAAACTTAAGTGGATGGATCGACTTGTAGTTCACGCTCAGGAACTACTGAAAACTGAGGAATCATTTATTCTTGGAGGAGATTTTAATATTTGTCCAACCGATGACGATGTGTATGATCCTGAAGGTTTTGCAGAAGATGCGGTATGCCACCAAGAATCACGCAATCGATATCGAACTTTGTGCCACCTTGGATTAACCGATGCGTTTTGCACATTGCATCCCAAGCTCGGGGCATATACCTATTGGGATTACCAGGCAGGGAGTTGGAACAAGAATAACGGTCTTCGAATTGATCATCTTTTACTTTCACCAGAAGCAGCAGACAAACTTCAAGAATCTGGTATTGACAGAAGTCCACGCGGAAAAGAAAATCCTTCTGATCACACTCCAGTCTGGTGTGTGCTTGATGATCAATGATTTTAAAGCCCTACAAGTAGTACTGTCGCCAAATGAAAAGGCGCTCTTTTCCTACTGCTAAATGTAGCTATCTACTCTTGTATTGACGTGTCTTGGAGGTACGTGTGTGGCAGTGTTGCGCCTTAGGCATGTATCTATATGTATTGTGTGTATCAGGTTAGTGATAATGGGAATAAAATGAGAAGATGTCATTTCCGACTTCTGATCGTATGTGTGTTTGCATGCCATATGTTGTTGCCTTATATCGGAATGGCAACGGCAGGACAAGCTGCTGACCAGATCAATGCAAACCGTTATCCTAATGTGCATCAGTTTTTTTCGTCAATAGATTTCAATGTTTTAAAGAGGGAAGCTGTTTTCAGAGCTGATCGTTGGTGGTGTCCTGCAGAAGTATATATTGCACCACCACAGGAAACTATTGAGGCGGTTCTTCGTGCTGCCGTAAGTGATGAGTTAACGGCCATGCGATGGCTCGCGCTGATGTCAAAGGTGTTGCATGCTGAAGGACTTGCGATGTGTTCGTCTGGAGATCCACTCAACGCTGCAATTGAGTTGTTAAACCTTGATTTGGGTTTGGCTCTTCCCTTACGTGAGCTTGGAGCATTTGCTTGGATTCCCCATCGTGATTTGGCAGATCCTACCAAGTTGATGCAACTCAACCTGATTTATCGTAAGCAATATGTTCATCGCTTTCGAAAAGAGATTCTTCCTGTTGATCTTAAAATTGGATACGGAAAAATTGTTCGGTTTATCGATAATGGAAGAGAACGCAATGGGTATTTAACCTCTATGGACTTTTATGTGTCGCATAATCGAATCGGCTTTGAGAATATCAAAGGACTTGCGGCTCGCCAGCAAGGGCTCATAGGACTGTTACAACGATTTTTTTTCTTCCTTCCCGATGGTGTAGGAGGGATGTATGTTGAAAACAATGACTTGGTTGCCAAATCGCTGGTGACAATACGTGTTCCAAATTTTGAAACCACTTCGAAATATCAGATGCGTATACGCGCACAGGAGATGAAAGTGTCCTGGTGAAGAGGTATACATGAAAGATGCATGTGTATGGGGACTGTTCTGAATGATGATCGTATATCCGAGGATAATGTGAGTGAGGTGATTTTCTTGCGTATTGTTTTTGCTGCGTTTTGTTGGGATTGACTCTGAGAACCTTTAGATCTCAGGTCATCATGCTGACATGATTATTCTGCCATAATGTGATGTGATCATATAGCGTACACAAAATTCTTTGTGACGGACCTTACGACGAGCAATCAGTATGTGGAGGAGGTTCGTTTTCCACTTCATGGAGAGATCTGTAATGTCGAATTTTTCGCTCTGCATACTCAATGCCATCTTGTAAGGTTTTAAACGCGTCTTCGATTTGCGCGTTGAAGCAGGCTTCAATGATGGGGCCAAAGTGGGGTCCAGGTTTAAGTCCGAGCTGAATCAAGTGGCGTCCCAGAATAATGGGTTTTGGGGCAGCGGCTTCGACCTCAAGAGTGCGGGCGCGTTTTATAAGCCAATCTCCGGCGTCAAATGTGTTGACTTGCAATGGAGGACGTCCAAGCATATCAGCGTGTGCGACTCTCACCAATCTGTCTATACGACCGACTCGACGTGCAAGGCGTCGTATTGCTGCATCGCTTGCTTTAGCTTTAAAAAGTTGCATGGGTGCAAGATGCGCGCTGACGAGGGGAAGAACCTCGTCGATTAATGCGGTTTCATTTGTCATACGGGAAAGGAATGCTCGTGTAATTTTCTCACCAACGGATGAGTGATCTTTCGATGTAATTCTGCCATTCTCCACCATTGTGGTTTTGGGTTTTCCAAGGTCGTGGCAGAGCACGGCCAGCCCCACGATCAAATCCTCGCGCTCGTCATTTATACGCCGTGCTGCAAAGGCATCCATGCAGTGTAGGGTATGGGTCCATACATCACCTTCGGGATGCCAAGCTGGATCTTGAGGACAACCAATAAGTGCGAAAAGTTCAGGAAAATAACGTATCCATTCGCTATCTCGGAGAAATGTCAGTCCCCGCGAAGGGCGAATGCCATAGAGGATTAGCTTTTTCCACTCATCGAAAACCCGTTCAGCGGCCAAACCTTCAAGTTCTAAGGTGCGACAGATTTCTACCGTATCTGGTGAAATATCGAAATCAAATCGAGATGCGAACTGCATTCCACGAAGGACTCGAAGTGGGTCTTCCGCAAAGCGTTTTGAGACATGTTTGAGAACTCTATGTTTAAGATCGTCTAGTCCGTTGTAGGGATCAATGATGTCACCGGTGATAGGGTCAAAGGCGATGGCATTTACCGTAAAGTCTCGACGTGATGCAGCGTCCTCTGGGGTCATCTGTGGGTCTGAGTCAATGGTAAATCCACGATGGCCACGACCACTTTTAAATTCTCTGCGCGGGAGTGCTACATCGATGGGAAGATCCAGAATCTTCATCACGCCAAATGCTTGGCCAACTAGTTTGATGGTGAAATGATGTGACAGGATAGTTTTTAATGTTGTGGTATCGATTCCATACACTTCAATATCAAGGTCGTTAGCTGGATGGTTGAGGGCATTATCGCGAACACACCCACCTACAAGCAGTGCTCGTCCACCAGCATGATGCACGAGGTTGCATATTTTACTGCATGCTTTCTGTAGGTTAGGGTCGTCAATATTGAGTGTTAGTGTAGACCTCATCTTTATGTGTTTTCCATAGGGTTATCTTGGGTGACTTATCCAGTTCATGCAACCTTTTTTCCATAGAGTATCTCTATTATGGGGGTGTCGTTGCTCCATCGTTTTTTTCATGAAAGTGAGCTCATCACTACCATCATGGCTTGGTTTGGTCATGGAGGTGCCTGCTAATTTGCTTGCGTTGTTTTGGGTAGTGCACGGTCATAGTTGCGGCTTCATCTGGCGTTGTTGGGCGAACCTTGAGTACGCTTTCTTTTCGGATTTTGACAGTTCCATCCTTTGCCCCTTTTGGTTTTGTTACATACGCCGCTCGAGTATACGAGACGGGGACAACACCTGCTGATCTTGCTTTACTGTGATACGCTGCAAGTTTTGCGGCGAGGTAAAGGGTGTCGCGATCAGGGTCAAGAGTTTCTCGAGCAAGAAGAAGAGTATGACTACCGGGCAGACTTTGCACGTGAAACCACCAATCTTGTGGTTGGGCAAACTTGATACTTAGCCAGTCATTATCTCTAGCAGTTTTGCCGACGACGACGCGCCAGTTACCGGGAAGGTCATACTCAATGACCCTTTGGTGGTCATATTCTCTTGGCAAATGCATTCATCTTCACTGGCGTTTGACACAAACGCTTGGAGTCTTGTGGTTTGTGTGCGGTGTTATCGTTTAGCGTTTTCCTTCTTTCTTTGTCTTCTTTTCTGCTCGTTTTTCCTTTACAGTTTTAGCTGGTTTTTTCTTGTTTTCCTTTTTTGTATCCATGCTTTTACCCATGAAATTCCTCCTTAGTCTTACTTGATGAGTGAGTTAATTTGAGGTGTGATGAAAAAAAGATTTTGGTTGCATCCTGTTAGGTTATTTTTCCCTTGCCCCAGCACAGACAATACACAAAAGAAACGTTGGATCAAAGTCAAGGCGTTTTGGATTGATTTCCTCTCCACATTCAAGACATAGGCCAAATGTGCCATTTTCAATACGTGTGAGTGCAGATTCGATACGTTGACGCGTGGCTTTTTTTCGACGTATGGCCTCGATTGACATGGATTGTACTTGTAACGCGTCTATTCGTGACAGTCGACCCACTCGTGTTTGATCAAGCTCTATTGGGTGGGTTTTTTTACTTTCTGCGTGTTCGTTTAAATTTATCTCATCTCGACTGGTGAGCAACTTTGCTTTGAACTTTCCTATGTCGATACTCGAATAACTCACATGAATGCGGTGTTTTGAATGGATTTATTGGTTTTTGTTTTGAATAAGCACTAATTTACTGAGCATCCTGGATGTGGCTTGCTAGCAGTTTTGCTATTTGCGAAAGATCAAAAGGCCATGCATAGCGGATGATAATGTTTGGGTGATGTGTTCGAAGCTGTTTGAGTGTTTCTGGAATTTCAATTTCAGCATGCGAGCCGCCTGGTGTTAGCATTGACGAGATGATGGTAAGGTCATTTCTTCCTTTCGCAATTAGGGAGATGACAGCCTCCTCTACTGTCGGGGTGCAAAATTCGTTGTAGGCAAGTGCAAACATCGAGTTTTTAAGTAGAGGCTTGAGGTGTGCGCCCAATGATTCTAGACCTGCTTGGTACGGATCGGTTTTCGGTGTGCGAGGCCACTGTCGGATTTGTGTGTCGAGTTTTTGCTCTTCGGTGGTTATGTGGTTTCCGGTTGCACGGCGTTGGGATTCAAGCTGCTTTAACTTTCTGACCATGTGAATTGGGTAGTCTGTTGGTACTCCTCCATGTCCGACGAGGATCACTCCACGTGAGAGGTGCTCTAGTCGGGTTTCTGGGTTAGACATCCTAGTCACTACTTTGATCGTCCATACACTCAGCTGACAAAATGTACGAGTGATCATACCATAAGCAGTCACATAGCAATGGCGTAGTTTAAAGCCTTTTTTCTCCTGTGTGTTTTTATGAGGTCCATGCGCAATGAATAATGATTATCGCGGCAGCGTATATGAGATACTTAAGTCAAAAGGCTACATGTATGGACTATTACGTGATTGGTGATGCGTCCATACACTCTAACTTAGGGCAGTCTGTTTTTTGTCTTA
>DCWI01000043.1 GCA_002328825.1 Nitrospiraceae bacterium UBA2166
CGGGGGGGACTCAGAATCCGCCTAAAGATACGACGTTTGTTGACAATGTGTTGAGGTTTTTTGGTTTTGGGAAGAATTCTTTGCGTGAGAATGTACCGGGGGAGACTCAGACGCAGGATCCGCGTAAGGATGTGACGGGGGGGACTCAGAATCCGCCTAGGGAGGTGACGGAGGAGACTCAGACGCAGGATCCGCCCAAAGACATGATAGAACAGGGAAAGCCTGACGAAAAGGTGATACTAGAAACTGAGGGGTTGAATTGTTGGGACACGAGTGGTTGTGGAGGAATTATCATTGATAGTAGCCAATCAACGCGCACAGGAGCCAGTACCATATGGTCGAATCTCCCTATTGGAAAAGATATGGATAAGGCAAGGTTTGAGGCGCATGTCGCAACATCTGGGCCTCTTACGACTATCACTAATGAGGTTGGTACGACAGGGACTCTGGTGCAGTCAAATGATGAACAGGAAGGCAGCTTTAGTAGTACCGGGTATGGTCATCTTTTGGATGGGGCAGGTAAAATTCCAGCAATGACAATCTTTGACGGGAGCACATCGCTTTTTGATTTTGAACGTTATCGCGCGGGCGCACTGGTCACAGCCCCGTTTGGTGGGGCTGATGGGAATGTTATGCAACTTTGCGAGTTTATGGAGAACGTCAAAAACGAAATCACTATGTACGGTATCGTGTATGTGGAGGTTGATGTCGAGCGTGATAATGGAGCCTCAACCGCACATATTGGTGAAGTAAATTGTCAACCGCCTCTAGGGTATACTGCATCTGTTGATACTTCGATGCCCGGATCAAATGGGTTCCCTCAGCAGCAAACTTTAAATCAGGCACAAGGGGATAAGACGCAATCCATGTCTGGCGGGGAACACAGCGAGCAAGGGGGAGGGGATGATACTGTGGCGGGAGGTGGATTCGGAGGTGGGGGGCCGTCAAACATTCCTAGTGTGGATATGGGCGATGGTGAGAAGGTCAGGATCTGCCATAGAACGAACGATGGTAAATCTCATGTTATAGACATTTCTTCTAGTGCGCTTTCTGCACATTATACTCATGGTGATTACCTGTATGAGGGTGCTCTTGGGAGCCAGTGTCCACCAACCCAAACTACTGAAGAAACAAATTTTGGTGAAACAACTACTTCGCAATCCACTTCAGATAATCCCTGTGAGAATGGACATGCCAAACTTGAAAATGGGAAAGTTGATATACGAGGGACACTGGTTTTCGATTTTGTCACCTCGTGTCCAGGGGACACATCAGGTTTTAGGGTAGAATTTAATGTTCCTACACTGATTAATCCGGCCTCAGGGCCAGCCACGAATTCTATTGCATTAACGTCTGCCGATTGGGAAGCGATGAGGGATGAAAACATCGACAATACAACCCCGTCTGAAAACAACTGGCCAAGTGGGTATCTAGCAGGATGGGAAGATGTGCTAGCGGATGCCCCAGCGTACTCTCCTGTGGGAAAATTGTTGTCAGGGGGGCATCTCTCGTTTGGATCACCCGAGGATGTGAATGGATCACCAATTGTTTCTAGTTCGAATGCTGAAGATCTTGCGGCGTTGATGTATACCGATGGTCTTGTTGATTTTCACCATGGAGTAAATATTTCAGGTGTAGTGTATACGCCGCACTTTGCTGAAATTGAACAGTTGTGTCCAGCTGCACATAACAATTGTCCTGATTCTCCTCAGGTCCAATACATTAATGGTGCACTGGTTGCCCAATATGGGGTATGGATCGAGGATAGGGTCAATGCTGGTGGTATAGCTATCAACTTTGATCCAAGTGTATTGAATTCGTTGGCTGCGAAGGCGACGCCTCGGAATGTTGGAGTGAGAGGGATTGTGGAAATAAAGTAGACTAATCTACAAGTGGTCTTTTTCTTGTTCTTGCAGCAGTCGTTAGGAGAAAGTAAAGGCAATTTGGTGAACTTGTAGAACCTTATAGTATCTGGAGAGAATGATTCAGCAGAGGGAGGTTGTTGCTAAGAGTAGACTACGTCACTCTTAGTTCAGTTTCGCAGTTTTTTGGAAGGCTATCACTGTTTGAATAGTCGTTGCTCAGATTGCCATCTGCTGTACTTGTCCGAAGGTGAACTTTACCATCGGTATCAAACATTGAGCCTGAATTTTCGTTTCCGATAGATACTTTTTTCTGGATCAATCGACATTTATTTCACTGACCAGAGACCTCACTGTTTTCTTCTTATTCTTCGCTGCAAGCTTGCTTCCCAAAAGTCTTGTTGGCAAGGTGTGAATTGTCACGAAAACATGCCATTTTGGCCTACCTGAGTGCGATTATTCGCAAACCGTAAAACTATATAAAAACGCGTGGAAGAAAACCCCCTATATCTCCAATTTTAATACGGTGCGAGAAGATTTTTTTCACGATTTGTTGTGAATGTAGGTGTTAGAGTAGTTGGTACCTCTGTTGTAGAGCGTCTTATCAACAGGAGGCCATGGATAACTGTGTGGATGTAGTCTAGTTCTGGCATGGCTGGAGAATGCTTTAGCGAATTGCCTAAATATTAGTCATATGCAAAGAGTTAGGCAGATTACGATCGAAGACTGCAGTAAACAATTTTGACAATTTAATCTTTGCAGAAAGCTATGTCAGTTGCAGCATGAGTTTTCATCAATGAGACGAAATTTTTCCTGCTATTTTACCAAGAGAGAGTCGATCTAATTTTGAGGGAGACATAAGGAAATACAGTTCGATTCGACTTGTTTTTTCATGTGAAATTTCTTGTTACATTCCATGGTCATATGCGTAATGAGTATACAAGAGGTTTCAGACCAACCGTCCTTTTGAATTATGATTATGTATGCATAGAAGCCATATGGCTGCTTTATTGTGTGCTATGAATTATTCATAACTGAGGTAATAAGTGATCAATTATTTGGATGTGGTCTTGAGAATAGTGAGGGGTATGTGTCTTTCTCAATTATCTGTACTAGTTGAACTATATGGTATAGAAAGAAAAGTTACTTGGTTTTGATGCTTTTGAGGGGGTTCGCGGCAGAAATCACAAATTAAAAACAATGGGAAAAGCATTGAACCTAAGAATAGCTCCATTCTTTAGACAGTCTTTGGAATACCAGTGTCCTCTTTTTGATAGCCATGTATCATGGCTTCATGGAATTCTTGAGATTTCTTCTGTGTAGGTATGATGTAAGTTGATAAACTCATAAACTAAGAGGCGCAGTAAATTTCGTCAAAATCTGTGCTGTGCGGAAGGAAATCTTTGCGTTTTTTCAAAAATCGTCGGTATTGTCATTCATGCGCATGAATCTTTGAAGTTATAATTTCTTTCTCCTGTGAAGTGGTCTGAAAAATATTTTCCTCAAGATGTTTCTTGCTAGCATTATAAGGGTTACACTTTTTTGGTTTATGCTCATACAAAATCTAAGGAGCACTATTTACATGCATAAAATGGCATGGGTTTCGAGAGTCATTGTATTGTGTGTCAGTGTAATATGTATTGGTTTCTCGATGCAGGTGCCTGTTTTTAGTGAAATGCGGGCGGTTGCTTATGACGTTGGTTTAGAGGCTGAGCGCCACCTCATTCAAAGTTCTGAACGGCTTTTTGGTATTCTTCAGCCCCTTGAGATGCCTGCTAGCGATACTGAGTTTGTGCCACGTGCCAATGCAATTGCGGCTCAACGAGTGAAACTTGCTAAAGGGCTTCAAGCTGAATTTGTGACACGCAATATTGCATCGTTGGGTGACATGATCGGCTTCTGGCCTACTGCTGATCATCCAAGCCATTTGTTAATTTGCATCGAACAGCAACGTTCAGGAGTGACTTCTCGTGGGGGTAATGGAACCAATTCATCTGTGCAACGTGTAACTCTCTCGGATGGGGTAGTCGAGACACTTTTGTATGGGATGCATCAGTGCGATGGAATTCGAACAACAGGTTGGGGGACGGTGCTTGTTACTGAAGAAGCAGACGATGGGCGTGCGTACGAGATTATTGATCCTCTCAACACAACGGGTCATTGGATTGCAGATCGGATGGTGGGTGATATTCGTACGGCAATTGACAGTGAACAGGTCAGTAGAATGGTCGTTCAACGTGTAGCGCTTCCAACTTTAGCGTGGGAGGGATTCACGGTTCTTTCGAGTGGTGCAATTATATTGGGTGACGAGTTGAGGCCAGGCTCAAGCAATGTGGACACTGATGGAGGGTCTATTTTCAAATTTATTCCAGCGTATCCTCGTGTAGGAAAGAGTCCAATTGAAACTCTTGAAGATTCACCTTTGACATCAGGTTCTACGTATGCGTTGACGGTGTCTTGTGTTGAGGTTGATCATTTAAACTTTCCGCAGTTTGGGCAGGGGTGTGAGGTTGGTGTTGGTGTATGGGTCAATGTTGCTCCACGCAATGCAAGGCAGGATGCTTATCGCAATGGAGCTACAGGGTATTATCGTCCTGAAGATTTGCATCATGATCAGACGTATACTGGGAAAGGCGTTCGTTTTTGTTGGACAAATACGGGTCGATTGAGTGCAGGGCATCATGGTGAAATCATCTGTGGAGTTGACCACGTGTTTCATCGAGACCCCCCGACACATTTTATAGATTCAAGAACTGGTTTTCTCTATCTTGCGAGCGGAGGAATGGGCAAGGAGAATATGTCCACGGTAACGATCAATCGATTTGTCGAGGGGGATCATCGGTTTAACGCGCATGACAACATTGCGTTCCAACCTATCACTGGTACGATGTATGTGACTGAAGATGCACAGTTTGGAGAGGTTTTCGCTTGTCTGCCTGATGGTAGTGATCGAGATCTCAAGTCTGATGGATGCATTTCGGTGTTGTCAGTAATTGATCCACGTGCTGAACCCACAGGCTTTATCTTCGACATGACGGGAAAAACAGCGTATATGATCATTCAACATGGGGAGCAGCCTGTGTCTTTGTTAGACATGACGTCGAATAGGATTACTGGGTACACTGATGATCTCATTAAAATTACTGGATTTCTGTCAGTGATTCATGGATTGAATGATTGAGCAATCTGTTATAGATACTGGCTACATATCGAAACGAATTTCCTGCAAAGAAATAAGACTTTCCCGACAGCGTTTGCGCAGAAAGAGGCGGAGTAGTGAGTGTTTCTGCTCGGGGGGTGGAGACATGGAAATAAGCACTTTGGTATGAAACGTTACACCGTCAATGGAAAGGGGCTGGATGGTCTTCAGCGTGACGAGGCCTATGCTCCAGGAGGGCCTCGGCGAGGGGAGGTCCTTGTGAGTGTGCGTGCTGTTTCCTTGAACTACCGTGACATTATGGTAGCCGATGGACGTTATGGAGGTGAACAGAATCCGCCAATTATTGCTTGTTCGGATATGGCGGGGGTGGTAGTTGAGGTTGGCTCAGATGTCACTGAGGTGCAATCCGGTGATCGAGTGTTGAATGCGCCGTTTCGGTGTTGGCCTGCGGGAACAATAAATGACAAATGGTCAAAGACGTTCGTAGGAGGCAATGGAGTTGATGGAGTACTTGCGCAGCAGATTATCTATCCTGCTTCTGCCTTGGTGAGCATGCCAGATCATTTGACTTTTTGCGAAGGGGCTACATTTACGATTGCAGGTTTAACCGCGTGGGCGGCGATTGTGACACATGGGAAGGCAAAGCCTGGTGATTGGGTGTTGGTTCATGGAACGGGTGGTGTTTCGATTTTTGCGCTTCAAATCGCCCATATGGTTGGGGCGCGTTCTATCCTAAGTACTGCGAGTGAAATGAAAGCTGAAATTGCAAAGCGTGAATTTGGTGTTACTGAAGTGATTGACTATCGAAAGCACGGCTGGCCAGAGCGTGTTATGGATATTACAGATGGGCGTGGTGCGGATATCGTTGTTGAGGTTGCAGGCGGGCGGTCACTTGGACCATCAATTCAATCGTGTGCATATGGGGGACGGGTTAGTTTAGTTGGGGTACTTGATGGAGTGGAAAGTACAATTAATATTCGTGATCTGCTCAGGCGCCAGATTACAGTGAGAGGAATTTTGATGGAATCGACAGAGGAATTACGTGCAGTAGTGCATGCATATAATGTGGCGAAGATTCGGCCTCACCTCTCGCGTGTATTCTCGTTCGATCATGCAGTGGAGGCCTATAAGTATTTGCGATCTCAACAACATATTGGCAAAGTTGTAATTGACCTCATGTCTACTGAAGAGAAAAACGAGAAGTTGCATTAAGATGGTTTTTGGATGGGTATAATACACGTAAGGAATATACTAAGTGATGAAGAGAGCAATTGAAATATGAAGATGCAATGTGCAGCAGCCGTTTCTTTGGAAGCTGAAACTCAGGTAGCTATGATGGACTTGTGTGAGAAGGCCTCAAGAAATTTCAATGGTGTCTCGCCTGATCTAGCGCTTCTGTTTTTTTCCAACCATCATGCGGAACACATTTCTAATGCCACTCCTTATTTGAGGGATCGATTGAATCCTCGGATTATGCTCGGGTGTTCCTGCCACGGTATTATTGGCGGGGCCAAAGAGATTGAAACAACGCCTGGGATGTGCCTTTGGTTAGCCTACCTTCCTCAGACACATCTTGTTCCGTTTCATCTCACTTTTGAACGGCAGACTGATCGTGTTGTCGTTGCGGGGTGGCCTAAGGATATGCCGGCGTATGATCGGTTACCTGATACTCCAACGATGCTTCTATTTGGTGACCTATTTTCAACGCCTACAGCAGAACTTTTTACGTTTTTGAGCGATAGGTTTCCAGGTGCGCCGGCAGTGGGGGGGATGGTTGGTAGTGGCCGCACTCCGGGTCAGAATCGGCTTCTGTTCAATGATCACGTTGTGACCTTTGGTACAGTTGGAGTCACTATGATGGGAGGAGTAAATATTTGTACCGAGGTATCACAAGGGTGTCGGCCAATTGGAGAACGATTCATCGTTACGAGGGCTAAAGGAAATGCAATTTATGAATTGGGTGGAATCTCAGCATTAGATCGTCTGCAAGAAGTGTTCAAGGGGTTGAATCAGTATGATCAACAGCAGGCGAGAACGAGAACTATGGTAGGGTATGCTGTGGATGAATATAAGCAGGAGCTTGGTGGTGGTGATTTTCTTATCCGAGGACTGGTTGGTGTTGATCGCCCGCTTGGCAGTATTGCACTTGGTGATATTGTGAAGGAGGGGCAGACCGTACAGTTCCATCTTCTAGATGAAAAAACTGCAAGTGAGGATCTAAATTTGTTGCTTGCAGAAGCCAAGGGGAAACTTTCAGGAGCTGAGATCAGTGGGGCGCTTTTGTTCAGTTGCAATGGGCGTGGGCAACGGTTTTTCGGTCGACCAAATCATGATGTGAGTAGCCTCCACAAGCGTATTGGTGAGGTTCCGGTTGGAGGGTTTTTTTCCGCAGGAGAAATAGGCCCTGTTGGAAATATGAACTTTTTGCATGGATATGCCTCAAGTATTGCCTTGTTTTCTCAGGCACCTGACATTCCTTCAAATTTATAGGCTTCTCACAGTGTGAGGGGTGCTCATTGGGAGTTGTGAGTCGCTGATCTCATGGCTTCGATGATTCAGTCAGTGGCTGTGCTGTCATACGACAACGTGGTCAGTTAGTCCGGTGATGTCATGCGGTTCAGGGAGAAAAGTTATTGCGAAACTTATTGTGTGGATGAAATCATGGAACAGGTACATTTGTTGAAGATGATTAGCCTCACTGGCATGCTTTTGCTATTAGGCAATGTTCATCGCTTAACTTTTTGTAGAGGCTCATTTCATTGAGAAAAGACACATTTGTTGTTGACGAACCCTACGTTTTTTTCTCATGGTATGTGAGATCATTCGTGCTATCATGCTCCGCTGATTTGGTCATAATGTTCCGAATTAAGTCCTTGAATGGCTTACAGTAAATGATAGTACAGAGCACGCGCATGATTGAGCCGCTACGATGAGAAGAAGCTTTGGTCCCATCGAAAGAAACAGTGAAACGAAAAACAAGACGCAAGGAATAATAGGGAAAACCCATGACTAAAATACTGCTTGGCTACAATTTAGCTTTTGAGGATCTTTATGATCGTAAAGGGCTTCAGCGAATTGACGATGTGTTTCTCAAGTATCTAGGAGAGGCGGATGAGGAATTGCGTGACCAACTGTTGGTAGCGCGCGCTGCGCCTGACAAGTTGGAGCGTCTCGATGAATCTAATTTGTTAGTGAATATTGCACCTCATCTTGAGGATTTCATTGGCAGCCTTTTTTCTATAGCTCACCCTCTCCGTGTGTTGTCTGAACGAGATAATGAGTTAGCTCCGCTCCGGATCTGCAAACGTCAGTTTATTCAGCGTCGTGCCGCTAAGGCATATTCAGTGGAAGACGCGGAAGGGTTTGATGGAGTAGCGCTTGAGAAGGCATTGACCGAAAGGTTTGGCGGTGTTTTTGACCAACTAACCTTTGCTAAGCATGTTCTTGCATGGCTTGATGATGAAAAATCTAACGCTGAATCTATTGATTTAGCCGTACGTTATGCTGCATGGGCTGGGCATACAATGGCTGGGCGTAAGCGTCATGGGAAGGATGTATTATTTCACCTCATTAAAAAAGTTGACCATTTTAATCTTGTGCCCACCTCAACAGAAGAAATAAACGGCGTCACTGCCATGAAACAACCTGAGGACAAGCCCCTTTATCGCCGTGACGGGTTTTCGCTGACTGACAAAGGCATGGATTTCGTGGGCGCGTATGATCATGCTAATTACTGTGTCATTTGCCATGACCGCGAGCGCGATTCCTGTTGCACGGGGGCTCGCGATAAGAAAACTGGAGATTTCAAGGATAATCCCTTGGGGGTCTCTCTCATCGGTTGTCCGCTTGATGAGCGCATTTCCGAAATGCACAAGGTTAAGGTGGATGGTTTTTCCCTGGCTGCTTTATCTATCATCGCCGTGGATAATCCCCTGGTGGCGGGCACCGGCCACCGTATCTGCAACGAGTGTTCCAAGGCCTGTATCTTCCAGAAACAGGAACCAGTGGAAATTCCCCAGGTGGAGACCAGGATCGTCAAGGATGTCCTGGCCTTGCCCTGGGGATTCGAAATTTACAGCCTGTTAACGCGCTGGAATCCGCTTAATTTTAGACAGCCTCTGCCGTTGCCGGAGACCGATTACAAAGTTCTTATCGTGGGGCTGGGGCCTGCGGGCTTCACGATGGGGCATCATCTCATGAATGCGGGACATACGGTTATCGCTGTGGATGGCCTTAAAATAGAACCCCTTGATCCTGAGATTTCTGGCGTGACTGCTAACGGTGAACGTGTGGAGTTCAAGCCAATCCAAGATATTACCGAGCTTTATGAGAATCTTAATAGCCGCGCTATGGCTGGGTTCGGCGGCGTCGCCGAATACGGGATCACCGTGCGCTGGGACAAGAAT
>DCWI01000094.1:0-8453 GCA_002328825.1 Nitrospiraceae bacterium UBA2166
GAACGCTCAACATTCCTCGTGGTTGATGGTAGATGTTGCTTTTAGCAAAATTTGAACGCACATATTAAAATAATTTATTTAAAAACCACTTTCTTGTAATATGATGCCAGCAACATAGGTGATAAAATTATTAAATAAACTATGCTTTTTACCAGCAACATGAACAAAGCCTGGGGTTTGTAACTTAATGTTTTGCTTCATGTCGAGTGGTGTAAAGTTAATTTTGTAATAAGCCTTCTCAGGATGATAAGCTGACGTCGCACCGCTTGCTTCCCGTGTTGCAATTGGACCTCCATGCAGTGAAGAAAGAGATGGGTAAGGGAGTTGGCTGATAGCAGATTCATCAATGGAAAGAGCATGCAAATGAATTGCGTCATGCTGCCCTGTACTGGGAATAAACGTTGCAGCACTATCAAGGGTAAACTTATTTAAATACTCCTCGGGAATAAAAGCGATAACACTTTGTGTATCTGAGTTAATGATATTTATTAACTTATCTTTGTTGTTGATCCACTGATCAAGAGAAAGGTTTGCCATGTTCCTAACATTACCTTTGATAGGAGCAATGATGGTAAGTTTTGATTGTAAACGATACAATCCCTCCAGTTCGGTTTCCAAAGAGAGTAATTTTTGTTCTAATAAAAGAATATCGTTTACACTAATATTGTTTTGACGTTTTAGTTGCGTTTGCAGTAATTCTTTTTTGATTGATGCAATTTTGATTTGTTGAAGGAGTTCACGGGATTCTAGTTCCAGGAGAATGTCCCCTTTGTTTACTTCCGTATTCTTGTGTGCAAGAATAGCTTTCACTTTGGCAGGATAGGGGGAATAGAGAGTAATGTTGTTATGTAAAGTATAGACAGCGGGAAGTTTAAGAGATGATTTCCACGGAACAAAAACAAGCGACCCCAGCAAAACTAGTATAATCAAGGAACGAATTGTTTGAATATTTATTTTCAAGCGGTGTTTCATCTTATACCATTGAAACATTTCCCGGAAAATGGGAAGCGCGATGAACCAACCAATTGCTATGGTAAACAAGATAATCCCCAATACCTTGAAGGTAAAAAAATAGATCACCAAGGCAATTCCTAAAAACAAAAGAAAACGATAAATCCAGGTAAACCAAGCATAAATAATAAAGATCCATTGCTTGGAGGAAGTTAAAAGTTCCGGTGGGGCGTTATGCATGCCAAAAAGTAATTCACGGAGCTTCCAGCGCGCAAGTTCAAAGGAGCGTGGTTGAAGGTTATCGGCTTTGAGCCAGTCCGACAAAATGTAATAACCGTCAAAACGCATAAAGGGGGTTAAGTTAACACTGAGGGATGTAATCCAACTCGTGGTCGCGATAAAAAAAGCTATGCTTTTGAAAGTTCCATCCGGCATCACACTCCAAACAAACGTTGCTATTAATGCCAGGTGCAATTCGGTGACAATGCCTGCAAAGTTAATTAGCAAACGTTCATGGTGGTTCCTCAGTTTCCACGCATCGGTGGTATCAGTATACAAAATAGGAATACAAACAAGAAATGCAATTCCCATGGAGGAAACACTACATCCGTAATATTTGGCAACATACGCATGACCTAGCTCGTGCAGGGATTTAACAACGATAATGGCAAGGCCATATAAAAATAACCCTTGCCAGGAAAAAAAATACATAAAGGTTTGCCAAAAAGATTCCCATTGCTGGGTTAGGGCGTAAATACCAAAAGCTCCTAAAATATAAATGCTGTAGCGTAGAAGTTTGGAAGCAAATATTGTAACATAGGGAAGGGTACGGTGAAGCCATTGATCGGGGCGAACAAGAGGAAGGCGAAAAAACAAGTAACTGTAAATAAGTTGAAGCAACCAATTTTTTTTGATTTTATTTTTTTGCAAGACTAGCTGGTTGATACCCTGATGGGATGACTGAATGATTAAGTTGTTATTAATGAGAAAGTTTTTAAAGCGTTGAAATTCTTCCGTACTAATTTCCAACCCCTTTTTTTTAAGAACTTCAAAGAAGCTTTCCTCTTGCTTTCCCCCTTGCCAATATCGTATTAATCGGAATGAAGTTAGCCCAACGGCAAAATATTTATTTCGCAGAGCATCGTAAATAAGCCAGGATGGAGACCCATCTTCCCTAGCATTTCCCCTGATTACTTCCAAATTCTCTCTTAGGTAAGGAAGAATCATACACCTACCAACTGTCTTAGTACAAGAAGGGGTTTGCGAAATAGGTAATAAAACAGACTTACTCGTGATCCATATATTTTGGAAGTTCCTTGCAATCCTATTCGCGGTGAATCAAATCCTGAATCAAGGCTGGCATGCAACTTATAGGCCAGTATTCCCTCGGGAGACAGTTCCGGCTCAAAACTGCTACGAATAATTTTTCCCCTTAGGGGTGCTAAAGGATTAATGTCCAGAAACATCTTAACCAAAGAATTATTTTCTATGACAACAGCATCCTTAACAGGTAACCATACCAAGAATTCTATTTGATTGGGATCTGCAATGGTAATGATGCGTTCTCCCACGGCAACTGGCCTTCCTTTCCAATCTTCTAGATCATTCACTATGGCTACACCGGTTGAGAGAGCATGAATACGCGATGTTTCCAATCGCTCTTGTGCGTAATTGAGTTCGACTTCTCGTAACTCAACGTGTGCCATCAGTTCTGCCAAGCGTGATTTTTCCTTGGGGTCTGTAAAGGAAGCTTGACGGCTGCGTAGCAACTCTGTTTTCGCTACATTTAAAGTGCGCTCCGCTAAATTGACTTGATTGATTAGTTCGCTGTCCTCTAAAAGAACTAATAGATCATTCTTGTTGACGGAATCATTGTTCCGCACAACAATCTCCTTAATGACCGCGTCATAAGGCGAGGTAATTATTATGGGATCTTTGGGTATTACTTCAACGGGTGAAGTGGTGGTCATCGTTATGCGGAGAAAAAGACACCCAACAATAATCAAAAGGGCAAACCACTTAATTTTTCCTCCCCAAAAAAAATTTCGCAGCGAAAAAACAAAAGAGTGAGAGCGAAAACTGTTGAATGCATGGCCATACGTGCCGGACACATGACGGAGAAGCTCCATTTCATTTTCAGTAAAGGCTTGGTCTCGGCATAAAATTAATAAACCTTCTTGTCCGTATTGAACAGAATAGAGAGGAAGAACCAGTATCAGGGAAGGCATGTTTTGCGGTTGAACTAAATTTTGATCGCGGGCAAAATCCTGTAAGTTAAGTGACAGTACCTCATTGTTAGGCAAGAATTTTTTATGATTGATAACCTTTTCCATAAAGGTCACCACCGGAGCCGTCCTGTCCACTGCGGGCAAATCAGACAGGCTTTGCACCGTAAATTTTTTTGAGGATCGCTGTTGAAGAAGAAAGGCATAACTGTAATCCACCACATCTCTTGTATGATTGACAAGTGTGAATTGAAACTCATCTACAGTGCGGGCCTCCCGAACTTTTTTTTCAAGGCCAAGAAGTCTGGATATTTTTATGTCGGTATTTTCTATCAAAACAAAACGGTACCACTCATACCAGGGAGCAAATCATCATAGCGTTGATTAAATACCGCCCTCAACTCAATGGTTTGACTGGCCGCATCGACGGTTGCCCCTATGGCTTTAATGGTTGCTTCCACCTGTCCCCCCGTTTCATCAATAATGATTTTAACCTGATGATCTAACTCTAACCACTGCAACCAATGACTCGGCACCACAATCATGGCTTCCAGAATAGCGTCTCCAACAATATCCATGAGGGGCTGCTGCTGTTGAATGCTGGCGTGCTCATCAACATAGATGTCTATGATTCGTCCATCAAAGGGCGCATGAATGGTGCAGCGCTCAAGATTTAAATCGGTAATCGATAATTCCGCACGTGCTTTTTCTACCGCTACTTTCGAGAGTTCCACCTCAAGATTACCAATAGATTTCATGGTCAACAACTGCCTGTTATTTTTAAGTGTTAATTGAGCGCTTTCAAAATTTGCAGCCATGACATCGCGTTGCGCCTCATATAGATCGCAATTAAAGATGATTAATTTGTCTCCCTTTTGAAAAGATTCGCTTTTAAGAAAGGAAATGGTTTGAATGCGGGCAGCAATTTCACTTGAGATCGCAACTTTCTCCGTGGCAATGACAAGAGCCCGGGATTCCAAATTCTCTTTCGCCTGGACCGATGTCCACGCTAGCATCAGGAAGAGCAAACACATCTGTTGAACAATATGACAAAATCCCAAAGAATATTTTTTCTTATTGTGTATCATGGATTGCCTATGGGATTGACGATCCAGGTGTTGTTGGGGGATACCTGATTTAAGGCATACATACCTGTTACATCCCCGTGTTGATCAAAGTTCAAGGATCCCGATGCTCCCTCGTAGTCAATATCCATTCCAGCCAAAAGCATTTGTACAGCCAAGTCCCAGTCCCCTGGATATATTTTGTACCCTGGAGGGTTTGCCACCGATCGCAGGCTGTCGCTTAAACTAATTTCTGTCTCTGGGGCTGTCTTTTCATCAAGCAGCACGCTGCGGTGCTGGAGGGCAAGAGCTACTAGCATCGTGGTATCAAAGCTTGTTGCCGCATAGGGAGAGTAGGGATTTAAGCCTGCAAGTTGCATCATAAATGCATAACTCTCATACTCAGGTGAATTTTGGGAAGTCACTTGTGTCATTATGGTAATTTCCTCATGCATGTTATAGGGAATTACTAAAGCAGTGGCAACTGTGCCAATAAAGTTTTTTATTTCATCAGTGAACATGCTGTCTGTGCCGTAGAGATGCGAAAATATTTTTGCCTCACCTATTTCCTGCTGCTTTGCGTGCACGGTAAGGAGAAAGCGCTGAAACAGTTCCACTGTCTCTGTATTACCGTGCGCAATCAGCACCAAGGCGGGTTGGTTGGCAATCGCGGCGGTATCAATGAAAGCGTCAATAAGCACTTGGTCTATAAAAGTCTCCGCAGATAAGCGTTGTTTGTAAAGCACTTTTCCTCCTTGATCAGTAAATTCTTGTAAAAATATTTGCGATAAGGTTTGATTATACGGATCCGTCTCATAGAGAACTAAAACCTCTCTCACCTCTTTTGAAAGAAGATACTTGATAAGAGTGTGGATTTGTTGGGCATCCGAGGGCACGGTGCGAAAGACCAAGTCCTTATCGTTTAGAAAAGAAATCTCCGGTGCGCTGGCAGAGGGGGAAATTAATAAGACATCTTTTGGAACAGTGACAAGCTTTGCTACTCTTTCTGCAGCTAAAGAACAGGTCGGTCCAATGACAGCTTCAGGGGAAAATTTTTTTATGAGAAGCGCTGCAACGGCAAGTGATCGTTCGGGGTGGCACATGGTATCAGCAGATTGGATTTCCAGTAACCCTTCCCCCACGATGCCAATTCCGTCCTTGTTAATGTGATCAACTACCACTTGTTGCGCCTCCGCCATGATTTGGGAAACTTTACTGAGATGTCCAGACTGCGCACTCAGTGATCCCACAGTTACCTCCGCAAGTGTTGCTAAAGACAGTCCTCCTATGAGAATGATGTTGGTCAGAAAAAGAACCATAAAATTAAATCTTTTATTCCGCATTTTTTTCTCCCCACGCATTAAAGTTGTTTTTAATTGTTTTGGCAAGGTCTGTTAGGTTAATCGTATGCACATCTTGCGGGACAAGGTCAAGACCCACAGAAGCGTACATCCGGCCAATGCTATGCTGCAGATTTGCATAGGCCTTGTCCTTTCGCATCATGGCAAGCAAGGTATTGGCTTCCTCCCGGATGATTTCCAGTTCACCGAATTTTTCAAATGTCCTGCCCGCGCGGTACTGATCGCGGATTCGCATATTCACTTCGTAATAGTTTTCCAGGGTTGTGAAGGCATCTAGTGATTGGGCATAATGAATGTTGGCAAGATGTACCTGGGATAGGATGGTCATGGCGAGGGCAAGGCGCTGCTTGGCCACTATGTTCTCTCTTGCCAGGCTAGCCTTTTTTATTGAGGAAGCCGAGAAAACATCAAGAAGATTGGCGCCAATGCGGGCGCCATACTCGACATTATTGCTATTTAATAAGTACTGGTTATTGCTGTAGGTCCAGGTGGTATTGAATTGCAGTCCAGGAATCAGCGCCAGCATGGACCCCTTGGTGTCCTCCACGGAGATGCGTTGCTGGTATAAATTTTCCCGCATCTCGGGGCGGTACGTAAGAGCGTTCTTTTCCATCACAATCAGATTCATTTTTGTTGGACGAAGCGGGGTATCGGTTGCCACTAGGTTGTATTCCTCCTTAGGCAACAACCCCATGAGTTTACCCAGCTGGACGGGAGCATTGAGGAGTTCATCTCTTTGGTTTTGAAGACGAAACTGAATATCAAGGAGTTCGCGTTGATACTTGAGCGCCTCAAGAGGGGATTCAAGAAGCAGTGATTCAATATGGGCGGAATTCTGAAGGGCAACATCGATGCGTTCCAAAACAGGGATCATATCATTAAGAATCTGGTTGGCCGACACGGCGTTCCAATAGGCGATGATCACATCACGGGTGATATTGTGGATGGCCTTGCGCTCCAACTCCTTGGCAATCAAATAACGGTCGGCGTTCTGGCCGGCCCGGATATAGGAGAGACCGAAATCAAGGGCGTTCCAGGTAAAGCCCAGATCGGCATTCGAGGCTTTTTTCTCCGTCGAAGTGGTGTAGGTCGGACTGTCGCCAACCGCCTCCGCCTCCCCGCCTGTAACCGTCACGCTGGTGGAGGAAGAATACTTGTCTGTCTGTTCATATCCCGCGTTAGCCGCCAGTTTAGGCAGCATGCCAAAGCGAACCAAGTCCACCTGCCGGTTGGCAAGCGCCGCTTCCATGATCTTTACCCTAAGGTCGCGGTTGTTTTTGATCGCCAAGGCGATTGCCGTGTACAGATCAATCTCGCGGGTGGTAAAGGCAGACGGATTGGCAATCTGCTCAATGGCATCCGAAACCTCCTCCCGCACTTCCAAGGATTTCAAGGGATTGGGAAGGCGCGTACATGAAGCCGCTACTAGAAGCACAATAAGAAGTACCGGGAAAATTTTATTCATAAAAAAAAAGAACTAATATAAAATTGCTAATTAAACTACTGTTATTGAGAAGGAATATCGTATAAAATTTATTAATATGCTGCACAATTCCCTTTTTATTCAGGCCCTTGAACCACGCATCATGCTGGACGGGGCAGGAGCGGCAACTTTGTATTCGGTGATGGATGACGTTGGAGAAACACCAGGCTCGGATGACACGGTTTCTTTAAACAACAAAACGATTCAATACGATAGCGACACAACCCTTCCCTTTGCGGATGTGAAAATAACCACAGCAAAGGAAATCGTCTTCATTGATGCACAAGTTTCCGACTACCAAAGCATCATCAACACGTTGGACAGCAGCGTTACAACGCACATTATTCAGGCCCATGAAAATGGATGGGCCCAAATGGCAGAGATACTCGCGGGAGAGAAAAATATTGACGCCGTCCATGTCATCGGTCACGGTAATGCCGGGCAGATTGTCCTGGGTGATTCCCTGCTGAACACCAGCACCATCAACCAGTACGCTTCGGCACTCTCCACCATCGGGGACAGCTTGAGCGCGAACGCCGACTTGTTGTTTTACGGCTGTAACATTGCCAGCACACCCGGCGGCGAAGTGCTCATCAAGGACATCGCGGCCCTGACCAAGGCCGATGTTGCCGCCTCCACCGATGTTACCGGTCATGAATCAAAGGGAGGGGACTGGGATCTTGAGCACCAAGCAGGCTCCATTGAGACATCCAGTCTGTCACTACCAAATTACCAGGATATACTATTAACTATTGACGGGAATAAACTTTATATGGAAGCCGGAACATCCATCACTGTATCTGCCGGTGATTCAGCAACCCTTAGTGGTTCATATGATAGCCACGGCGAACATGACGGGCCATTGCTAGCAGATGACAGTGGTGCTGCCAACTTGGTGGTATCAAAGTTCGAATTTACGCATGTAAACGGCAATGGACTGAATTCAAATAATAACGACCCAGGGGATACTTATACCTCAAATGGCCTGGCTATAACTATTAATGCTGATGGATCCTATACTGCAGATGCAAGTGATGTCACAGTAGCAAAGACATTCCAAATAACTTATTGGGCATCGGATGATGACAACACCAACGTACGATCGGGTTGGGGGGAAGGACTTGTAATAGACACTATACTTGTTGCTCCCGTGGGTGTTAATGACACAGGAATTGTTAATGAGGATGGAACTTTAACTGTGGCCAATGGAGCTAGTGCAAATTCTATTACAACTGCAGCAGCTTCTCACGATAGTTCACCTTTTGATATTAGTGGTCAAGAAATATATGCAAGCGCAGTACAATTTAGCAATGATGGAACCAAGATGTTTGTTACAGGTACTCAGGGTGATGATGTTAATGAATATACA
>DCWI01000094.1:8786-8938 GCA_002328825.1 Nitrospiraceae bacterium UBA2166
AAGTACAGCCTTTGATGTTTCCACCGCCTCTTTTGTTGATAGTTTTGATTACAGTTCTCAAGAGACCAATGCAAGGGCATTAGCCTTTAACAATGATGGAACTAAGATGTTTGTTATGGGTACTGGGAGTGATGATGTTAATGAATATACAT
>DCWI01000091.1 GCA_002328825.1 Nitrospiraceae bacterium UBA2166
ACTGATGCCCAGCCACGGAAGAGCTTGATGCGCATTTACCAACTACAGCAGAATAATCCATCACCCCCACAACTTCCGGATGAACATGACGTGCTCCGTATGCAATCACAGGAATCCCAGATCCAGCCTCCACACACTCAGAGGCTGCAGTAGCCCACCCTGTGCAGGAAGCAAGAATGCCCAAAATCGCAGTCTCAAATAACCCAAATGATGCATATGGAGCTTTAATACGTAACGCTACCTCACCGGCTCCTACCGATACACCCTCCTCTAAAGCCCAAACTTCTCTGCCAGTTTCAGGCAACACACGATTCAAAAGGGTTTTCACTTCAGAAATGCCGCAAAATACTCCATCGCGTTCCGCGGTGAACTCAACTACAACTTCTGGGTTGACTCCTTCATTACGCAAGATCGTCAGAGCCCGATGCAGTTCGTTGTCAGCTGTATAGCCGGTCAGTACCGACCTTCCTATTTCAAAATCGCCAGGAGTAGTCATAGTTTGATGCTATAGGTACCCAAACACAAATAATAAAACTTAACTGTAGAACCAACTTTAACTAGAGAACGAAATAATGGTCAAGAGACCAATGGCGGTGTTGGCCGTCCTCTCAGTCTCAAACGAAGTAATCCTTTTATATCTTCCCATGCCGTTGATATTATCCTGACTCGAGTATCAGGATCGTCCTCCCAATGAACTGGGATCTCTTTTATCGCATAGTCAGCCTTCCCTGCAAGTAGAAGCAGCTCAGTGTCAAAAAACCATGCATTATCTTCGACCAAAGGAACAAGGTTTTCCGCGGCCTTTCTTGAAACAGCCTTGAACCCACACTGAGCATCTTTGAATTTCGTCAATGGAAACAACAAGTGAATCAAGGCGTTGTATCCCCGAGAGGTAATTTCTCGCTTAAGAGATCGATTGAGCACTTGCGAACCTTTGGACAGCCGTGATCCTATAGCAACTTCATATCCTTCACAGGCAATAGAAGTCACTAAACGCGGCAATGCTTCGAGATCAGTCGACAGATCAACATCCATGTATAACCTGACATCAGCATCACTTTCACTCCAAGCTTTTTTTAACGCCCTACCGCGACCTCTTTCCTCAAGACGCGAAATCGAAAGCCCATTGTACTTCTCCGACAACTCTGCGGCGATTTCAGGCGTCCTGTCCACCGATCCATTATCAGCAATCACGACACCCCATTTCCACTCATGATGCTGTTCAATGAATGCAAACAACTTTGCTACACAATGGGGCAAAGCCGACTCTTCATTAAGGACAGGAATTACGATATCTATTGTTGCTGACATAAAAACATTGAAGTTAAACTATTTTTTGACAAATCACTCAGTGATAAAAATGACGGGTTCCTGTAAACAGCATCACCAATCCCAAACGATCTGCCGCTTCGATTACTTCGCTATCTTTCACAGATCCTCCAGGCTGGACAATCGCCTCAGCACCAGCTTTGGCTGCATTTTCAATTCCATCAGGAAATGGGAAAAAAGCATCACTAGCCATCACACATCCTTTGGCATTTTCTCCCGCTGACCGGCCTGCTAAATAAACACTGATAGCCCTATTTGGCTGCCCTGCGCCCATACCTTGAAGGGCAAAATCTTTGGCAAACACGATCGCATTAGAGTGAACTAACTGACATGCTTTCCAGGCAAATGCCATGTCTCTCAATTGATCATCGGTAGGAGATTTTTTACTAACAACAGTCCATGAAGTCTCATCTTCAGGGATGTCATCGGGTTGTTGAACCAAGACTCCGCCTGTGACGTTGCGAACGGTCATTAAAGGAACAGAAGAAGGGGTTACCTCAATCACTCGAGTGCGTTTTCGCTGACGGAATACTTCTAGAGCTTCCTGTTCAAACCCAGGGGCAACAATAACATCAAATAAAGTCCCCACCATAGCTTCGGCGGTTTTAACTGTGACCTTGCTATTAAAGCCTACAATGCCGCCAAATGCTGATACTGGGTCTCCAGCAAGTGCTTTGAGATAAGCTTCCGATTGGTCTCCATCAATTGCTAACCCACAAGGATTAGCGTGTTTCACAATCGAAACACAATGCTCTTGCGCTGAAGCAATAAGTGAAAATGAGTTTGCTGATACCCACGCAGCGTCTGCATCGAAATAGTTCAAGTAAGACATGTCAATACCATGTAACTGTTTTGCGTTGACTATCCCACCCATTTCACCGGGCGTAGCGTAAATACCTCCAGCTTGGTGCGGATTCTCGCCATACCTAGGAATTGCAACACGATTCCAGCCAAACGTCAGTTCTTCAGGGAAAAAAGAAGATTTATCCTCCAAGGAAATGTCATCACCCCGAAGATAGGCAGATATGACGGTGTCGTAAACAGCAATGTGTTGAAATGCCTTGGCCGCTAATCGGCGTCGGGACTCCAGGGGAACCCCTTCCGCAGCCAGCATATTACCAATCTCACTATAATCGGAAGGATCAACAATTATCACAACGTCTTGAAAATTCTTTGCAGCTGCCCGAGTCATCGCTGGACCGCCGATATCGATGTTTTCCAAAGCATCATCAAGAGTCGAATCTGGATTGGCAATAACCTGTTGAAACGGGTAAAGGTTATTCACAACAACATCAATCCCCTCGATACCATGTTCTTTCATTTCTGAGACATGTTCAGGATTGTCACGTTTACCAAGAAGACCTCCATGAATTCTAGGATGTAACGTCTTAACCCGGCCATCAAGAATCTCAGGTTCACCAGTTATGGACGCTACCTCTAATATCTCTAGCCCAGCATTTTTCAACATGGCAGCAGTGCCACCTGTACTGAGTAATTCAAAACCTATATTTGCCAACACACGTGCGAATTCAACGAGCCCTGTTTTATCATAAGGTGAAAGAAGTGCTCTCAATTACACAATATCCTTTTTACTTCTGGGTGGCCTTTCCGAATCCCAACGGAACTCAACATTGGTCCCTACATTTTTGACCCTTTACAGTCCAATCAGCCTGGTGGATTCCTCACCGACTTCACGAACAACCACTTCGCCAATACGAAAGGAGCCAGAAACGCTTTTCAACACATCTTTTTCTAATCCGGGCTCTACGATAATGGCCATCCCAACACCCATGTTGAAGACCCTAAACATCTCTCGATCTTCAACCCGCCCGGTCTCTTGAATAAATTTGAATAGAGGAGGGATTGACCATGATGAAATATCGATGTCCGCACCGAGACCAGCAGCCAACGCACGTGGGATATTTTTGTAAAAACTACCACCAGTGATATGTCCCAGTCCACGTATTTTGTCAAGCACTGGTCCGACAACATCAAGGTAACTAAGGTGAGGGCGCAGAAGCAGCTCCCCAAGTGTATTGGGTGTACTTGGGACATTTACAGCGAGAACAGAAGGGTCTAAATCGGTCTCAAAAATAGACCTGACCAATGAATATCCATTGGTATGCAAACC
>DCWI01000110.1 GCA_002328825.1 Nitrospiraceae bacterium UBA2166
TATTTTACTGTCTGGATCATGGTGCTTTCTTGATCAAGCCCGTCAATTGTGGCACCAAAATCAGTTAATCGACATATGTATTTGATAGTTTCGGATGTGATGACCTCTCCGGGAACTAGTAGGGCGATGCCTGGAGGGTAAATTGTGATGACTTCAGCACTGATTTTTCCTGTTGCCTCGCAAAGAGGGAGAGGGTGATGATCGGCTAAGAATGCTTCACGAGGTGTAAGTACACGCTGACCTGGAACGGGTGGAATCCCTGGATTGGCGACTAGGTGATCCGATGTGCTTTGCATGGAATCTGCAGCGATATGTTGGAGCGCGTCAACCAGTCGATCAAGATCATTCTTGCGATCTCCAATGCTGATGATAACTAGGACATGAAAAGGATCTGCCATTTCAGCTTGGACTCGATACTGTGTATTGAGCTTTTGTGATACTTGAAAACCGGTAAGACCGAGGTCGCGCACTTGGATGGTGAGTTTGGTAACATCGAGATAAGGGTGATCTTTGTGTCCAAAACATTGCAGTCCAGGAATTTGATTAATGCGTTCTCTTGCGTCTTCAGCGAGGTAAATGGCGGTTCCAAGCAATTTTTCGCCTTCAGTTGCCATCTGCATTCTTGCGAGGTCAAGCGAAGCCATCAAGATATAGGATGGACTCGTGGTTTGCAGTAAGCGTAGAGTTTGTGCAAGCCTGTCTAGGTCAATGTGATCAGCTTTAGCGTGTAACATGGATGCTTGTGTCATTCCGCCGATGATTTTGTGGGTGCTCTGAACGACTAGGTCAGCTCCAGCGTCTAGTCCAGATATGGGTAATTTTTCATGGAACTTGAGGTGGGGGCCGTGGGCTTCGTCTAAGAGAACGGTGATGTTTTTCTTGTGAGCATGATCAATAATTGGCTCGAGTTCTGCACATAAACCGTAATAATTTGGGCTTGTGAGAAACAATGTGCGAGCCTCAGGCGTTTTGGCAATTGCGTCTTTGACTTCATCACATGATACGTTCATTGTAAGTTGGAGATTGGGGTCAAATATTGGGGGAAAGTAGACAGGGGATGCACCGCTAAGAATTAGACCTGTCACGACGGACTTGTGCGCATTGCGCGCTATCAGTATGGTTTCACCTGGTTGACAGGTGGTAGCCAGCATTGCATGGACGCCACCGCTGGTACCATTGACTAGAAAGTAAGATTGGTCAGCACCGTATGCAAGTGCTGCAAGGTGTTGTGCTTCCTTGATGACCCCCTTGGGCTTTTGTAAGGAGTCGACTTCGTCAAGAGTCGTCAGGTCAATTGAAAAAATTTTTGGCCCCACAAATTTTCGAAATCGTGTGCTGATACCCTTGCCACTTTTGTGCCCAGGCGTATGAAAAGAGACTTTTCGGCTTTCGGCTAATGCAACCATGGCATCAAAGAGGGGAGTTTTGTACTGATCGTCGAGAGGAATCAGAGGTGTTGGAACAGCAGGCTTGCGTGGGTCATGTAGGGAAGGCATAGAGCGGATGGTTGTCTTCGATGATGCGATCGATCGTATCAATGGACTCCGCAATATGTTTTGGGAGTATGAATTGGGATCGACACAACTCACCGGTAAGATATTTCATCTCTCCAGTAACGCGTTGCGCGATACGGGCTTCAAATTCGGCGGCAGAAATATTGTATGGGTCAATAACTTTAGATGCGAAACTAAATCCCCACGGCCATCCGTAAGCGGGAACAAAGGCTTGGTATGGTCGAACCACTGGGAATTTCGTTTTGAGGGTTTTATAAATAGCCCCATAATTCAGAAGGCAATTGATGCTCGTCGCTCCTGCTTGGACTGCAATAATTCCATTTTCTGTCAGTCGTTCGTTTACTAGATGATAGAATTCGCGAGTAAAGAGAAGATAGGCTGGACCTTCTTCGATGGGATCTGAGAGGTCAATGATGATCACGTCAAATGGTTCTTTAGCATCTTCGATGTACTTACGTGCGTCGGCATGAAGGACCTGCGACCGTGCGTCGTCAAATGCACCTTGATGCCAACTGGGCAGATGTTCTCGACAACTCTCGACCACGTCTTTGTCAATATCTACCATGACGGCTTCCTTTACCGACGGGTAACGAAGCGCTTCCCGTAATGTTGCACCTTCTCCGCCGCCGACGATCATTACTCGTTGAGGGTTGGGATGCGTGAGCATTGCTGCATGAACAAGTGCCTCATGGTAGATGAACTCATCCGACTCGGTGGATTGCAACTTTCCGTCCAACACCAGACAGAGGCCATACCCCTCTGTGTCAATGATATCGATTTGTTGAAATTGTGAGGTGTGTGAGTAGAGGATCGATTTCACGCCATGCATGTGGATTTCATGCGGCGCGAGCTCTTCATGGAACCATTTGAAGTTCTTGAGGTTGGCCATGGGAATAGGTGCCTACGAGTGGGACGCAGCCCCGTTTAACTTCGTAGAGGGATGGTTGTTGGCATTCAAAGGCTTCGATGAGTTGCTGAGCCGCTTGTTTTGGCTTCAGCGTGTCGCCGCAGGTAAAAATGTCGACAGCGGCGTATTCAAACTCTGGCCAAGTATGGATGGCCAGGTGGGATTCGGTGATAATGACCATGCCACTAACACCGATCGGATTGAACTGATGGAAATGGGTATCAACAATTGTTGCCCCTGCCGTGTTTGCCGCGGCCACCATGAGCTGTTCGACTTTGATCGCGTCGTTTAGAAGTGCTGGATTGCATTTGTGCAATTCAACCAAAAGGTGCGTTCCTAGTGCCTGCACTCGCTCTTTCCACCTCCCTTAGCTTAAAAAGTATCCGCAAAAAGCTCGGCGGTCACTATAGCGGACTTCATTGATTTGTCAAGTAAAATCACTTCTGAGTTCAAGTACATTAACTTGTGGATAAGTTGGTGCTATGTGAGTTTGATACATTAAATTTACAAGGGTTTTTGTTGTTTGAGTTGTCTCTAGGTTTTGTAGCGTTTATCCACGCGGTATATGGCTGTGTTCTGGTGTTGTCTTGGTAGTGGTGAGTACACGAGAGGATTTTGAGGTAAATGTTCACGTGATCATGATAGGATTTGGCTTTAACCGATAGGTTCGGTGGCATGTTTTTGTCTTTTGAGATGCTATGTTAGTTTGAAGGCTTTGTGTACGAATGTCAGTAATAGGAAGGTAGACCCCTAGGATTAAGTGGTAGAACGTGATAATTAAGGGTTTCCGTTTCTTAGGTTCAACGAGCATTTGTAGTGTGGCGATGATCTGGTTATTTGTGCTGATAAGGGTTTAACACATCGTAGTTTAGTGCTGCCGTTGGTGGTATGTTTCAATGGTCAAACGAAGATGTGACGTATCAACTGTTTGATCGTTGTATTTCGACAATATTAGACAATCATACGCGGGGACTGGCTTTGTATTTAGTGAGGTGATCATTATGTGCCAGCAAAAGAAGGTGTTGGGGAGCGTTAGCAGGCGTTGCAGCGCTGAAGTTGAGGTTCCAGCCAAAGTTTCAACCTTCAGGTCAAAAAACCTTCACGGCTTTTCTGGGCGGAACTCTTGGATACTTTCTTTTTGAGAGGGCGATAATGTCTTCTTCTGGATTACCACCCGTGGGTACAATGGATTGGCTGTGTATTCCTCAAGAAGATGCTGAACGAGCTTTTCTTAAAGGTAGCCGTGAGCATCCAGAAGAACTCGCAAGCGCTGGTCGTGTGTTTTTGGAGTTTGTCCGTGGGTTTCAGGTACTTGGTTCAATTGGAAATTGTGTCACTGTGTTTGGGTCAGCTCGGTTTTCGGAGAATCATCGTTATTATGAACTTGCGAGGAAACTTGGTTATGCACTTGCAGAGTCTGGGTTTACGGTGATGACGGGTGGTGGCCCGGGGCTTATGGAAGCGGCAAATCGTGGTGCCAAGGAAGCGGGCGGTATAAGTATAGGATGTAACATTGATTTGCCTTTTGAACAGGGAAGAAATTCGTATCTTGACCGCTTTGTCGAGTTCGAACATTTTTTCGTTCGCAAAGTAATGTTGGTCAAATATTCGCAGGCATTCGTGTTTATGCCTGGTGGTTTTGGGACGCTTGATGAGGTATTTGAAACTATGACGTTGATGCAAACAAATAAGATAGCTTCATTTCCAATTGTGGCTATGTGTACTGAGTTTTGGAATGGGTTTCAAGAGTTTGCTCGCGGGACTCTGCTTTCCGAAGGGACGATTAGCGCACAGGACCTTGAGCTTATTCATCTCACCGATTCTCTTGACGAGGCCCTTGCGATTATTCGCGAAGGGGGTGTAATGAAAACACATGAGGGCAGTTAAGGTATAGGTCCGTATTTGTGTATTGGGCGTACACTCGCGACTATCAAACCAATTTTCTAACTACCTCAGCTACTCGTTCTGCAGTTAATCCAAATTTCTCCATATTCGTTGGTCCGGGGGCTGAGGAACCAAAGGTGTCAATGCCTATTGCAATTCCTGCATCCCCTATCCAACGATTCCAGCCGAAAGTTACGCCTGCTTCTATTGATACCCTGGCTTTTATGGATGCCGGAAGAATGGATTCCTGATATTCGGTGCTTTGAGCCGCGAATATCTCCCAGCATGGCATTGAAACAACTCGGGCTCGAATGCCATTTTTTGCAAGAAGACTTTGTGCCTTAACCGCAATAGAGACCTCAGAGCCAGTACCTATTATGATGGCCTGAGGAGAGTTTCCTTCTGTATCAACGATGGTATAGGCTCCACGGGCGAGTCCAGTGTGACCTCTGTTGGCTCGATCAAGCACTGGAAGTCCCTGTCGACTTAGTATCAATGCGGCAGGGCCATTGTGGTGAGTCATCATAACTTGCCAAGCTTCAGCAGTTTCATTGGCGTCGCACGGACGTATTACCGCAAGGTTGGGAATTGCGCGGAGAGACATGAGGTGTTCAATGGGTTGGTGAGTTGGGCCATCTTCTCCTAACCCAATGGAGTCGTGTGTCCAAACAAAGATTACCGATAGTTTGTTTAGAGCTGCCAATCTGATTGATGGACGCATATAATCGGAAAAACAAAGAAAAGTTGCGACAAATGAGCGTACACCAGCGTGATAGGCCATGCCATTGGCAATCGCTCCCATGGCATGCTCTCGTACGCCATAATGGATATTGCGTCTTTCTCCTGCTTGATCGTTAAAGTCGCCCGCATTTTCAATTGTGGTATTTGTTGAGCTTGAAAGGTCTGCATCGCCTCCGAGAAACCATGGAACTTTCGAAGCGATGGCGTTGAGCGCTTTGCCTGAGGCTTGACGAGTTGCTAGCGTTGTTCCTACATTCCACGTTGGTAGCGCGTTATTCCATTCAGGTGGCAATTCTTTTGCGAAAGCCATTTCCCAATCTTTTGCAAGCTTTGGGTGGGCACTTGCATAATTTGCGAACTGTCGTTTCCATTCGTCGTGAATGAGTTGCCCGCGTTTAACAATAGTATTGAAATGAGTACGTGCTTCGGCTGGAACGAAGAATGACTTTTCAGGATCCCATCCAAGTGTTTTTTTCGTGAGGGCAATTTCATCTGCACCCAATGGACTTCCGTGTGCGCTTGACGTACCTTGTTTGTTTGGTGAACCGTAGCCGATGGTGGTCTTGATAAGGATTAGAGATGGACGCATAGTATCGGTTTTAGCTTGCGCAATTGCCACATCGATTGCGTCGAAGTCAGTATCGCCATTATCGACTTGAAGCACTTGCCATCCGTATGATTCATAGCGCTTAGAGACATTCTCGGTTGAGAATGCTAGTGATGTTGGACCATCAAGGGAGATGTTGTTCGAATCGTACAGGTAGATTAGTTTTCCGAGTTTGAGATGTCCAGCTAGTGAGCATGCTTCACTCGAGATACCTTCCATCAAGTCTCCATCAGAGACCAGAGCATAGGTGTGGTGATCAACAATGGTATGCGCGGGTCTATTGAAGGTATGTGCCAGAAAGCGTTCAGCCATGGCCATGCCAACGGCATTGGCAGTGCCTTGTCCGAGGGGACCAGTCGTTGCTTCAATTCCCGAGGTGAGTAGCGTCTCTGGATGGCCTGGGGTGCAACTCTCCCACTGTCGAAAGGCTCGGAGATCATCCATTGTCATATCGTAGCCGTAAAGATGGAGTAGGCAGTAGAGGAGCATACTCCCGTGTCCAGCAGACAACACAAAACGATCACGGTTGGGCCAGAGGGGATCATTGGGATTGTGGCATAGATGGTTTTGCCACAATATATAGGCCATAGGGGCTGCTCCCATTGGAAGGCCTGGATGCCCTGAGTTGGCCTTCTGGATAGCATCGATCGCTAAGATGCGAATGGTGTTGACGCTCAATTGCTTGATTGACATATCACTACTGCTCACAACGGCCTCCGTATTATGAGGAAATTCAAATGGATAATATATTCTGTTTGTCGCTGATGGAATCATAACATGTCTTTTTCCCGTTTCTATGTCTATATCAAGATTCTATTTTCATATCTTGGCTCAAGCGTGTGAATCTTCATTGACTTTCGTTGTTGCGCAACTTTATCATCAACTGAGGAGCACATGAGCAGTATTGCCGTGAGAGATTCTGAGGTGTTTATGGATCTAAGAGCGGTCCTTGCCAGCGCGGTTGAGATTGAATTAATAGCCGGGAAAATCTTTTGCCACTTCCAGCAATGTTTTGCTCATGATCGAGAAGCCTCTGATCTGTTCGGGAAAATGAGTAGAGAGGAGGATGAGCATGCTGTTGTAGTTCAGCGTCAATTAGATTTGATTGCCACAATGCCTGAGGCCTTCGTGGTAATTGATGATACGATACGAGACAGACAGCAGGTGCTTGTCATTCGGATGCATGGGATCTTGAAAGAGGTTGAGGAATGTTCTCATTCCATCAAAAAAGCTGTTGGGATTTGCTGTGAGTTAGAAGAGGAGATTGAAGACCTTCATGAGCAAGTCATTGTAAACCTTACGCAGACCACAGGAAAGTTAGCCTTTGCGACAGTGGCACTTGAAGCAATAGGTTTGAATGCTGAGCATACTGAAGGCTTGTTTAGTTTTGCTCGAAAACTAGGAGTTGAGAGACTGGAGTGTTGAGCATTGAATAACCTACCAAGCCGTTTATGGGAGGAAACAACATGAGTCGACACGCGGTGACTATTGTCCTTGTAGTGTGCATAGTCTTGTTATCGGTTTTCGCATCCACAGTTCATGCAGAGGAGAAGGGGAAAAAATATAAAATTAAAATTGCGACTCTCGCTCCTGAGGGGTCCTCGTGGATGAAACGTTTTCATGAATCCAGTCGGGCCATCGAAAATCGTTCGCAGGGAAGACTTAAGATCAAAATCTATGCTGGCGGGATTATGGGTGATGAAGCGGACATTATCCGCAAGATTAGGATTGGACAACTCGATGGCGCTGCGGTCACTGGTGTTGGACTTGGAATTATTCAACCGGCCGTTAGAGTGCTTGATCTTCCTTTCCTTTTTAAGAGTAATGATGAGCTAGACTTTATTAGGGAACGACTGAGTAAAGAGTTTGAGGAAAAATTTAAGGAACGTGGCTATGTTCTTCTTGGTTGGGGGGAGGTCGGCTGGATTCACGTTTTTTCGAACAGCCCTGTCACAAATAAACAGCAATTGTTGGCCACTAAACTGTGGGCTTGGGTGGATGATCCTCTTGCGCATCGTATGTTTGATCAGATCGGGGTGAAGGGGATTCCCCTTGCTCTTCCAGCGGTGTTGCCGCATTTGCAGACCGGGTTAATTGACGCGGCGTATGGATCTCCTCTATCCACGATCGCGCTTCAATGGTATACCACGGTCAAGTATATGTCAGATTTACCAATTACAATGGCCAATGCAGCGGTGATGATTTCGAAAAAAACCTTTGACGAACTCCCTTCTGATCTCCAAGAAATATTCTTAGAGGAAGGGAAACATATGCAGAAATCTCTCATTGATCAGGTTCGGAGCGATAATGAGGAATCCCTTCGAGTACTCAAGAAATTTGGTATTCAAGTGACCAAAACAGAGGAGGCCTTTGCCGACGAGATGGAAGTTGCCGCTCATGAGGTATGGGAACAACTTGCCTCAACACTCTATCCTCCTGAACTGTTGGCACGGATACAGGAACTTCTCTCCGAATTCCGGGCCGATCACGGTAAACCCTCTACACAATAGGATTTCACATTTATGGTTGTCCGACTCACACGCGCTTTGGCTGCTGCTGATCGTACTCTTGCCAAAGTGGAGGAAATTGCTTTGTTCATATTACTCATGTCGATGCTCCTTCTGGCTGTTTCGCAGGTTATTCAGCGCAATATCACAGATTCCGCACCGATGTGGGTTGATATCATGCTTCGTCATATGACATTTGCCATTGGTCTGTTGGGTGCGTCGCTTGCGACGCATGCGGATAAACAAATTCATATCGACATTGTCCCGAGGTTGCTTCCCGAACGTCCACGGCTTGTCACGCGCCTTTTTGTTGGTCTTGCAACCATGGGCTTTTGTCTGGTGATGCTTCGTGCTGGATGGGAAACCCATCTTATGGAGCGAGAATTTTCCCAACCGCTCTTCTTGGGCTTCACTAGTGCTGATAGTCTACTTGTGATTCCCATCGCCTTCGGCTTAATTTCTGTTCATCTTGCGCTCCGGTGGTTTTTTGATCTCGGAATTCTTTTTATTCATCGTCAGCCTCCAGATTCAGTGTAGGAACAAACATTGATGACCCTGCTCTTGGTATGCCTCATCATTGCCTTGGGTCTTCTTGGTGCGCCTCTTTTTGCCGTTCTTGGTTCTCTTGCCCTCCTTGGTTTCTATTCGGAGGGCACAACCTTTGCCATTATAGGAATTGAATTTTATAAGTTGACGCAGCAGCATATTCTTATCACTCTTCCGCTCTTTACCTTTGCTGGATACTTGATGGCTGAAGCGCGGACGGCTGATCGACTTGTTAGAGTAGCCAGAGCAGCGTTGGGATGGTTGCCGGGAGGTTTGGCTGTTGTTGCGTTGATAACGTGTGCCTTTTTTGGAACATTTACGGGGGTTTCTGGGGTTGCCATTATTGCTATTGGGGGATTGCTTTTTCCAATTCTCATAAAGGAGTTGTATCCGGAACCATTTAGTCTCGGTCTGCTGACATCAAGTGCAAAGATTGGGCTCTTATTTCCTCCGAGTATCCCGCTTATTCTCTATGGCATCGTCTATGCGCTTTCTATGCAAAGCACCCCTGAGGCCATGGTCAGCGGTGCCTTTGATATAGGGACATTTTTACTTGCTGGGCTTGTTCCAGGGCTCTTTCTTCTTCTGGTTGTCGGTGGATATTGCATGTTTGTGGGGCAACGATCGAATGTGCCTCGAGTGCCTTTTCATGGTAAAGAGCTGTTGAGTACGTTGTGGGAGGCCAAATGGGAAGTGCCGATCCCATTTGTGCTTTTGGGTCTGATCTATGGAGGCATTATTACCCTTGGAGAGGCGGCGGCGGTGACTGCCTTGTATGTTCTGATCATTGAGGTTTTCGTGTACCGCGACCTTAAGTTTTTTCGTGATGTTCCTCGTGTTGTGAGAGAGAGTACTGTGCTTGTTGGGGCAATCTTTCTTATTCTTGCAATCTCACTGAGCTTGACTGCATTCTTCGTTGAGGCAGAAGTTCCACAAAAGATTTTCAAAATCATGAAAGCGTATATTCACTCCCCGCTAACATTTCTGCTTGTTCTAAATGTGTTTCTTCTAATTGTTGGGGCATTGATGGATATTTTTTCTGCGATTGTCGTGGTACTTCCGTTGGTTGCAGTCGTGGCCTCCCAATTTGGCATCAACCCATATCATTTAGGAATTATATTTTTGGTAAATCTTGAAATTGGCTATCTTACACCGCCGGTGGGGATGAACCTTTTTATTGCTAGTTTTCGTTTTGGGAAACCTGTGATGACGCTCTGTTTGGCGGTTCTCCCTTTTATCTCACTTTTGATTCTCTGCCTACTTGTTATTACTTATTTCCCTGCGTTGACGGTCGGTTCGCTTGATATTATTCTTGATTTGTTGGGGCGTGAATCGAAGCCAGCTCTTTCTCTTTAAGTTAGTAGGGGCAATATTTTTCAGCAGCGCTGCAATTAGGATATTACATGACTTTCAGCATTGAATATACTGTTCGTTCAAGCTTCTTTGTTGGTGTTGATTATCTTCGCTTTTCAGCTTATGCGGTAGGTGGACTGTTTAGGCGTCCATTGTATTTGCGAGAACTTCTCCACCAATGCGATGTGATAGGGGTGGGATCACTGTGGCTGAGTATTGGAATTGGTGCGTTTATAGGGATCATCATGCCTCTTCACCTGTTAGGTTTGCTGCCGAGTGGAACGGTGCACGATCTTCCTTCTGTGATTGGGAGTGTGACGATTCGTGAGATTGGTCCGACGCTGACTGCGGTTATTCTCGCTGGACGATTGAGTGCTGGTATCGCTGCAGAACTTGCGTCGATGAAAGTGACGGAAGAGGTGGATGCGCTGAGAGCAATGGGTGTGGATGTTACCAAGTCATTAGTGACGACAAAACTTGTTGCATCTGTGATCATGCTCCCGTTGCTTATTTTTCTTGTCGATATCGTCGCAATTTTAGGAAGTTGGGTGATCATTGGCATCCCCTTGGGTGTTGATCTTCACTTTTATATCAACGCAGCGGTTTTTGATCTTTCTCACCGTGATATGGGCCTTGCGATAGCAAAAGCATTGGTTTCCGGTTTTATTGTTGCCACCGTCGGGTGTTACTGTGGTCTTCGGGCATATGGAGGAACAGTGGGGATTGCACGGTCAGCAACCCAAGGCGTGGTTTCAGCAGGAATTTTAATTCTCATTTTTGATGTGTTTTTTACGCACATTCTCACTCCTGTGGGTGTATAGAGATGAGTATTGGTGTAACCTTTTTATATAGCAGCCATTTTGCTGTGTTGCACCTAGGGGGTTAGAAAATCCTTTAATGTAAGGCGGAGGAACAAGGTATTTCTGCCGCATCATGCTTAAGGAGTACTTCCCACTATTTCTCGTTCGCGAATACTTTCAACTGACGGCTAAGGCTGTTGGTGGAGTGTTTTCGCGCCCATTGCGAATTCAAGATACCCTCTACCAAATGGATCTGATTGGTTCGGGGTCAGTACCTCTCGTCTTAGTAGCGGGTATTACAACGGGGATGGCGTTGACGATCCAAGGGGCATATCAGCTTTCGCCAATTGGCGCAGTTCATCAGGTTTCAAAACTGATAAGTTTGACATTCGTTAGGGAAGTTGGCCCTGTTCTTGCAGCAATTATGATTACGGGTCGAGTTGGGTCTGCTATTGCTGCGGAGTTGGCATCTATGAAGGCGACAGAACAGATTGATGCTATTCGTGCGATGGGAATTGATCCGATCACGACGCTCGTTACTCCACGGCTCATTGCCTGTGTTCTAATGGTACCTATGTTAACTGTTCTTCTCGATGCTGCGGCCATGGCGGGTGGATGGTTGATTTCTGTTCTTTATTTGGGTAGAGATCCTTTGTTCCATTGGGTGCTCTCTGTTGGCGTGTTGCATTGGAGCGATATGGTGCTTGGCCTTGGTAAGCCTGTTGTGTCTGGTTTTATCTTGGCCACGGTTTCCGGATATGTTGGTTTGACAGTGTCGGGAGGACTTGGGGGGATTGGTCGTGCAGCGACAATGGGGATGATCTCCGCATCGTTACTGATCCTCGCTTTTGATGTGATAATTACCATGATTGTACCGTTGAAGACTCTTGCATGGTGATGTGAGAGATGACGGGGATGTTATGAATTGGGGTGTGGGTTGTGATTGAGTTTTCAGATGTCTGGCTTAAGGTGGGAAATCATGACACTTTAAAAGGGATCAATTTACGTGTGTGGCCAGGTGGGACTCGGGTTATTCTTGGATTAAGTGGATCAGGAAAGTCAACCATTCTCAAACTTATACTTGGGCTTCTCAAACCGGATTGCGGAACCATTCGGATTGGAGATCGCATTGTCACGTCCATGACTGAACAGGAGTGGGAACCGATTCGTCACGATATGTCAATGGTATTTCAGGGAAGCGCGCTCTTTGACTCGTTAACGGTTAGTGGGAATGTGGGGTATCGTCTTAGGGAAGCGGGAATTCTGAAAGAGGCAGAAATTGAAGAACGTATATGGAAAAGCCTTTGTTTTGTTGGCCTTGAGGGTACACTTGACATGATGCCTTCCGATCTGAGTGGGGGAATGAAAAAACGAGTGGCAATTGCTCGCGCGTTGGCATGGGGACCAAAAATCATTCTATATGATGAACCCACTGGAGAATTGGACCCTGTCAATAGTCGTATAGTGAGTGAATTGATTCTTCGGCTCCACAAGCAAGGCGGAGTGTCGCAAGTGGTAGTGACACATGATCTCGATATCGCTAGGCGTGTTGCGGTGAGGTTTGCGATCATTAATGAAGGAAGAATTGTTTTTGATGGAAAAGAAGATGCTCTTCGTCGCTCAACAGATCCAAACGTGCGGGCTTTTATGCAACCTGAAGTAGACATTGCTGGCCTAGACAATGAGGGGCAGAGGAATAAAAATCGTGATATAGCCCCGTCAGAATCTGGAGGACAGGTATGATTCGCAAAAGCCAGTTTGCGTGGGCTCAATTGAAAGTAGGTTTGCTCTTTCTTTGTGTGGTCGCTTTGCTAGTGCTGGCGTCCATCAGTATTGAAGGATCTACATCGTTGTTTCAGACATCCTATCGAGCTAACTTCGATGATGTTGTTGGTCTCAAAACTGGTGCGCCTGTTCGTATTGCAGGCTTGAACGTTGGTCACGTTGATGATGTACGTTTGCTTGATGATGCACTGGTTGTTGAGGTGACCTTTTCCGTTGAGAATGCCATTGCTGATCGTTTACGAATCGATGCATCGGCCGTGGTTCGTGCAATGAGCGTTCTTGGTGACAAGATTTTGGTAATTTTGCCTGGGACGCCAAGCCAGCCAAAGTTGAAACCAAATGCCATTTTGCCGGGAAAAGTTGAACTTGAGATTACAGGGATTGTACCTTCAGCAGAGTCAACTATCTTGAATCTCAATCAAACTCTTTTGGAAATAAGAAACCTTGTGGCCTCCATTCGAAAGGGAGACGGAACTCTCGGTAGTTTGCTTGTGAAGGATGATATTTATATAAAAACTCAGCATGCAATTCAGAAGGTTGATGGGATCACAGATGATATTGATCGCCTAATTGCTACTATCGAACATGGAGATGGGACTGTTGGACAGCTTATATCCAGTGGTGAACTCTACGATCGAATCATGACCGTGACGGAACGTATGAATCGTTTGTTAATCAGGTTCAATCAACCCGATGGGACTCTTGCCAAGATTACTACAGACAGAGGATCTCTGTATCGTCGTCTTGATGCCATTGCAACCCATGGCGAGCGTATTGTTGCTCGGATCAATATGGGTGAAGGGACTGCTGGTAAGTTATTGGTCGACGACGAGGTTTATATAAGAATAGACAATGTTCTTTTGGAAATGGAACTCCTTATTACTGATATTCAAGAGAACCCGACGAGATATTTCAAGATTTCATTATTTTAAGGAATCCTAGAAAGGAAATTTATTGTTGTTATAATGTAGAAAATTATGGGAAGAGGAATCAAAATCGTGTAGAGGGAGGCAATGGACAAAAAAAGAAAGTGAAATATGCGTAACCCTCAAGCTCTGTTTGCTCGTACTGAGGGAAGGCTGCGCGAATATTTAAATGAAAATATTCTGGCAAGAATGTATGGTAGGGTCTGTAAGAGGGATATTGTGGTATGCCGTATGGTAATGGGAAGAAAAAACAAGGGTTTCGAGTTGGGAAGGCAGAGTTAGATAAGAAGCCTACAAAATACATAGTTCCTCTTTACATTCTGTATTAGTTTTCGTACTCTCCTGAATCTTTGTTGAACGTAGCCAACTCATATCTGATCACTAAAGGGAAATTATGCCATCATTGAAGGTGTTTGGAATGGCGGCAGCCATCGTTTTGTTAGGGGGGATCGCGTCGTATTTTGGACTTGCTCATGGGTGTAGTAAACAGCCCACGCCTGGGATTATCGCCGGGACAATTTCGGTTGAGCCAGGGCTGGCTGATAAAATAGATTCATCCTCCACACTTTTTATTGTTGCGCGACAAGCTGATGTTCCATTCGGTCCACCACTCGCTGTCCAGCGTATTGAGCGGCCTGAGTTTCCGTTTTCGTATATTTTATCGAGCGAGGATGTTATGCGTCCTGGGACGCCGTTTCAGGGAAAAGTTTCTATAAAATCTCAACTAGATCGAGATGGAAAAGTTGGCGCCGAACCTGGTGATATTGAAGGGGAGTATGCCAAAAATCCTGCTGAGGTTGGCCAAGAGGAAGCCGTTAATATCACACTCAACAAATTACGATAATGACAAAAAATATCTGCAGTTTATTGGCGAGTAGTTATGCCAGGTCCATGCTGTTTGGAAGGGGTGTGTTTGTATTCCACTCAAGGTAGTCTCGCCAGCTATTTGGTGCGTTGCGAATGTTTGATGTGATGGTTGCCATCTGAGTCCAGCGGGGTTTTACCGGTTTCTTCAGTAATCGCATTCCTGCCTCTTTTGGTGTGCGGCCGCTCTTCCGGTTGTTGCATCGCCAACAGGCCGTGACAATATTTTCCCAGGTTTTTCTCCCACCACGAGAGATAGGAAGGATGTGGTCAAAGGTAAGGTCTGATGTCTTGAATGCTTTCGTACAGTACTGACAGCAATATCCATCTCGCGTAAAAATGTTTGCCCGAGAAAATTTCAGGGCACCATGTTTATCTCGAAGGCGGATCATTGAATGTAAACGCATCACAGAGGGCAATGGAATGGAATTGGATACACCGTAGATCTTTCGGTCATACACTTCCAGCACTTCCACCTTCTCGCGCCAGAGGAGGGTAATTGCTTTTTGCCAATGAAGAATTCGTAGTGGCTCGTATGTTGTATTCAAAAGAAGTGTTGTTTCCACGCGTTCCTCTTGCGAGGCTGGATAGTCAGTAGGAATCCCGCTGCATATAGCAGTAATATCATGAAAGATCAAGATGCTATTGTGTGCCGGAAGATTTGGTTGTAGAGGCTGATCATTGTTTAATAAGCACTTTTATTGATGAACCCTCTCACTACTGTCATTCCGAGAATTTTGAAGTCTAACCAGGGCGTCCAATGTTCGATGTAGTAAAGATCGTACTCTATTCGCTTTTCTAATGAGGTTTGCCCACGCCACCCATGTACTTGCGCCCATCCGGTCATTCCTGCCTTCATTTTTTGACGTAAGATATAGGATGGAATCCCTGTTCGACACTGATCGATCAGTTCGGGGCGTTCCGGCCGTGGTCCAACCAGGCTCATGTCACCTTTAAGTACATTAAAGCATTGGGGTAACTCATCAAAACTGGTTTGACGCAATAGTTTTCCAATCGTAGTTCGTCGATTATCGTTGCGTGTTGTCCATACTGGTCCAGTTTCTCGCTCGGCATCCACTTGCATGGAACGAAATTTCAGCATGGAAAATGATTTCCCATCAAGTCCCATCCGTATTTGGCGATAGAAAATTGGACCGGGTGAAGTCCATCGAATTGCAATCGTGATCGCAATCATCAATGGGGAAGCGATGATGAGGGTTAGTGCAGAAATTCCAATATCCATGCTTCGTTTGATCACGCGACTCCATCCATAAAGAGGTGAGGCTTGGAGAGTCAAAATGGGGAGTCCATCAAACATTTCTGCTTCGCTTCTAAGCATCATGTATTGGGAAATATCTGGCACGACCCTAATATCAACTGGGTACTGAGAAAGCACCTCCATGATTTTGTTAATTTCGTGTTTGGCATCTGAGGGCAATGCTAAAAAAACTTGATCAATTGTCCTTTTTGCTAGGATGGGAGAAAGCATGTCGTAGGTTCCAATGATCTCTGCTCCCTCAACGGATTGTCCAATTTTTTCTGATTGTCGTGTTAGACAACCCACCACAGTCATTCCCAATTCTGGATGGTGTTTGAATCGTTCGATCACTTTCTCAGCAAGGTTTCCTGCGCCAATGACGAGGATATACCGGAGATTATAGTTTCGCCTTCGAAGAATTCGTAGAACTTCCCTATAGGTCCAACGTAAGAGGCACAAGAGTGTAATGTTTAATGCCCAAAAGTACGCAAAGACGAGGCGAGAAAATTCGGTGTCTCGGATAAAAAATGCGAATGCGGCAAGACTCAGTACGGACACAGTGTTGGCTTTGACCATGTCCCACACTTCTGAGAGGCGGGATGAAATTCGGCGAGGTCGGTAGAGGTCAAATGACTGAAACGAAAAAATCCAGATTGCGTAGATGGGGATCAGAAGGAAGAAGTAGTCGCTCAGTAATGGGATGCCTTTGGTTACTGGGATGAGTTGGACTTTAAAGCGAAGAAGATATGCAGCGAACCATGCGATTGTGATCGTTGCAAGATCAAGCAGCAGTAGCAGGCTCTTAAAAAAATTTGCGTGGCGTTTCAGCATTGTTGGTTTTGTGTAAACTCTTTGTAGCACTGACTAATCAAAGCATTAACGTGTGTCTGAAACACAGATGCATTAAAGCGTTGGGCATGTTTTCCAATTGCGTCAGGATTGAAACCTGATTCATTGGCTTCGAATGTTTCAATTGCTTGTAATAAACTAGAGACTGACTGGTTTGGGAAAAGGATTCCAGTGGGTGGGTGATGATCTTGTATTTCACTGGACAATGGGACAACGGTCTCGATCACTCCTCCAGCATGGTATGCGATGATTGCTTTTCCCGCCGCCATAGCCTCAACAGGTACGATTCCGAAATCTTCCAATCCTGGTAAGACTAGCGCGCGGCATCGTTGGTAGTATGCCCGAACCACATCGTCTGTCTGCCAGCCCATAAACCTAATCGTTGGTCCGGACATTTGGCGTAGCAGAGTATCATCTGGACCAGAGCCAATAATCACCAAGGGTTTTTGAAGTTTGGTAAAGGCGTTAATGGCTAGATCGACGCGCTTGTACGGCACGAGAGCCGTCACCATCAAATAGAATTCCTCGTGAGTGTGTGATGGGGTGACCCCTTCAATATCAACCGGTGGGTAAAGCACTTGAGCATTTTTTTGATATAGCCTCTCGATTCTTTCAGCGACGTGGTGAGAATTTGCGATCCAGTAATTAACCCTCGTATTTGAGGTCGTGTCCCAGCGGCGAAGTGATGGTATGCACAATCGCATTCCCATACGAGTGAACCACGTTTTTTGTGCTGATAGGTAGGTTGAATATAAATCCCAAGCATATCTCATTGGTGTGTGAATATAACTGATGTGGCAGGTTTCTGGTGCGTGTATGACTCCTTTTGCTACGCAGTGGCTTGAGCTTAGTATGAGATCGTAGCCGGACAATTTGAAGCGTTCAATGGCAAATGGAAAGAGTGGGAGAAAGTTGCGATAGGTGTGTTGAATGAACGGAAAGTACTGTAGAAATGAAGGCGTAATTTTCAGACGTTCGATAGTTGGGGTAACGCTGCCTGGAATGTGGAAGAGAGTAAACAAGTCAGCATTTGGGAATAACTCACAAAAGCTTTGCAATACGCGTTCTCCTCCTCGCATTCCGGTAAGCCAGTCATGAACAAGTGCAACCTTCATCTTCGTCAGATAGATGGTGTGTGATGTTCGGGTTTATGAGAAAGTGCTGCGAGGGTCTTGCGGACTTTTTCCCCGATTATGCGGGCATTGTAGTGCTCATTGACAAAGCGATATGCCGCATCAACCATTTGGTATGTTTGTTCGGGTGCAAAAAGAATTTGGTTTATCCCTTCAACAAAATCTGATGTGGTATTTGCTAACCAGAAATGGGTCATAGCCGTTGCGTTTAATCCTTCGACTGCCTTGGCAGTTGCAATGAGCGGGCGACGTGCTGCCCAAGCTTCCAAAACTTTAAAACGTGTTCCACTGCCATTGAGAATTGGAGCAAGAATCATTGAGGCATCATTAATATATGGGCGAATATCATCGATAAAGCCCGTAAAGGTCACTCCATCAGACTGTGGCTTGATCCAATGATGATCATCTTTGCCTACGATCATTAATTCACAATCTTTGTGGGTTGTTCTAACTTGTGGAAATATATGATGTACCAACAGCTCAACTGCGGTTCTGTTGGGTGGAAAATCAAGTCCACCACAAAAGAGAAGGAGTTTCCGCTGCTCCGAGCGCTGCCGTACCGATTTATAGAATTCAATGTCAATGCTGTTTGGAATTACCGAAATTCGAGAATTTAAGGGTGCCTGTTCCGATTCATAAAGAATGGTTTTGATGCGTTGCTTATCTTTGTCCGAGGTTGTGAATAAGTGGTCAAACATGGGAAGCCAGCGCCGTTCTTGCTGAATGGAAAAACGGGAAAACATATGATTAACCCATGAACGGGGAAAGTTGTCAGAATGTGTTGCAAATTCATTTTTAAGATCAGATTCAATGTTATGGAGATCGAGTATCGTAATACCTGAGGCACTGAGAGCATTCTGAACCAAAGGGTAATAGTTTGCGATCCAGGAATGTTCAAGAATAGCGAGATCATATGATCTTCCAGCGAGAATGGTTACTACTTGTCGCATGATATTATCGTTGACATAAACATCTGATCGTGGACTTAGCCTATGGCGAACGCAGTATGCGATTCTGCGAAACTGAGTCCACAGGTCTTTCTTCGGAAATATAGCTGGAATAACATCGATTCTTTGACACCATCGATCGAGTGGAGGGTAGCCAAAGGGTGTTGATGATGTGGGGCCGCTCAGTGTAAGTAGATCAACGGTATAGGTGTCCCCCAATGAGGCGATCAGGTGGTAAACACGAAGAAGTCCGCCCTCGGAAGGAGGATAAGGATAATCAGGAGCGATGATCAGAGCAGTAGGCTTCACTTGATGCTTCTTACCGCAATTCATTGCTGTGGCCATAGATCCATATTTGTCAGTTTTGGATGATAGCACACGGCCAGAACAAGGCGTACGGACGTTTTTCTGAAGATGTTTTTGAGTTCTCCTTCAATCACAGAGTTCTCTTTGTGTTAAGCCTCATGTTATGAAATGTCCTTTAAAATATTAAATGTCATGTAGGCGCTCTTTTCCCATGAGAATAGGGAAGCATGTGTACGGCCCTTTTCTGAAAGAGCCTCACGAAGAGATGTGTCTTGAATAAGGGAAAGTAATGCCGATGAGATTTCGTCTTCACGATAGGGGTCGACGCAGATGGCATTGTCTCTAGCTATTTCAGGTAAAGCACTCAGGTTACTTGTTAGTACTGGGGTGCCACTCGCCATGGCTTCGAGTACTGGAAGTCCAAAACCTTCATACATGCTCAGGTAGAGAAATACGATGGCCCCTGCGTACAATGGGGCAAGTACATTGTCGGGAACGTAGCCGACAATATGAACTCGCGAAGGGATGTTGCGAGGGTATGAATGGGAAAAAATGTTTGAGGGTTCGGTTCCACCAAATAATACTAGCCACAGATCGCTGGGAATGTCATTCTGAATATTTCTCCATGCTGAGAGTTGACGGTCAATGTTTTTTCTTTGGTCAAGCGAATTGATGGCAAGTAAATAATGTTCCGAGGGTATCTTGAGGCGTTCACGCATGTGTCGAATTGTGGATGGGGTTTGAGGTATGAATGATTTTGCAACGCCGTTTGGGATGACAGAAATATGGTTTTCGGAAACCGCACATCGTTCAATAAGGCGTTGTTTTGTAAAATTTGAGATTGTAATGATGTGGGCTACTCGTTGTACGAGTTTGGGAAGAAGAAAGTTGTACCAAGTAGAGAAACGTTGGCTGAACCACTCTGGATGGTCAATGGTTGCGAGGTCATGAATGGTAACTACCTGCTTTTTGGTTATGAGGGGACCTGTGTTTCCTGGGCTCCACAGAGTTCTTCCTTGAGCGTGAAATGGTAGTACGCATTGTTCCCACAGATGGCCTGAAGCTCCTGCCAATGGATACGATGGTGTGATTGTCTTGACTCCTTCAGGAGCTCGCTGCAGTAATTCTTGAGTATATCGTTGTACTCCGGTGAGTGGCGTTCTGCTGTTTCTTGAGTTACACACTATAGTTGCAGGTATCTTGGTCTTTGTCATGTCGTACGTCTCAACTATTGTGTCCTGAAGATGACATGCTACAGACTCTCATTGTTTGTCGTCATGTTTTGGCTTCAAATGCAGCTACACTCTGAAAACAATAGGGTTGCCAAGCAACCCTGAGTTACGTAGATTGTCTCAAGATTTGTCAAGAAATAATATGAATAATAGGAGGAGAAAAATTTTCCCCGAGGTGCAGTGTGACGTTGGGGTCTCGTGGGACGGTGTGGTAGAGAAGCCCCAATGATCTGAGCCAATGATGACCCTCTCCGGAGAACCGGATGCTTTCTAGTTTTGTCTACGTAACTCATCGTCCTGTACTTTCAATATGCGAGTTTTTTCTTCTTACCTCATTTGGCAATGGTTTTGCCAATGTTTCATGTTATTTTGGGATGGATACTCATCTTGTGATAGATATAATTAACCCCAGACGACATGATGCTAGTTTTGTGATTATAAAGGCCTGATTGACTCGAATTATAGTCATTGTTATGCTCAGGACTGTGCGTGACCTGCTTTTCTTACCCTGTGCTTGAAATGGCTGAGGATCGTAATTTAGCAGCCCTAGCGTCATTGCTCCCGATTGTAACTCCGAAGGATGGTAGTCGGATTGATGTGGATGATCTCGTTTCGGCTACAGCGTGTGTTTCGCGTGCAAACTCTTTAACTTGTCCGTCTTCTAAGAAGGTTGTTCTCAATCTTCTTCGTCTTGTGCTTGGAGAAAATACTGTCAATAGGATTCAGCGGTTCCTTGGTGTGCAAGCACATACTGTGCCGCTTGCAGATTATCAAGAAATTTCAATTAATGGGCTTGTATCATTTGTTGATATTCAAGGGAAGACCATACTTGAAGTGGGAAGTGATGAAGGAGGCAATGTTCTTGTTGCGCTTGAAGAAAGAGGCGTGAAATTTGCCTTGGGTATTGATGTCTGGAAGCGAAAAGACTGGTTTCGTGTGCTCTCTAAAAAGCTTGTACATGCATATGGAGATGTGTTGTCGCTTCCATATCGAGACAATAGCTTTGATGTGCTTCTCAACATTGCGACGTTCGAACATATTCACAATCTCGATGTAACTATGCATGAAATGTATCGTCTTCTCAAACCAGAGGGGATTATGTATGCCCAGTTTGGACCAATCTGGTCGTCCGCGGTTGGACATCATATTTGGTGTAATCTTGATGATAAGATCTTTCGGTTTGATAACCCAGATCTCAATCCCCTGGATGACTTTGATCACCTTTTATATGATCGGAGTGAATTGACTACAAAGTTAATGAAATTTTGGGATGATCGAACGGCAAATCATCTTGTAAAAGCAGTATTTGATCATTCTCATATTAACCGCATGTTTCATCATGAGATTTGTGATTATATGAGGCAGTCTCCGTTGGAGGTGTTGCATTTGGAAAAAAGTTGGGACATTGCCGTTCCGCTTGAAATCGAACAGCGTCTTCGTGATCGACATGGAGACAAATCTGATTTTAGTTGTGCAGGTATGCAGATCGTATTGCAAAAAGGTACCACCAAGTGATTGTATTGAAAAGGCCTCATGTTTTTTTCCTCGTGCATGGGTTGTATCCAATAAAGGGCTATCCTGTGACAGGGAATGGTGTTCGGGCGTGGGGATTAGTCCAAGGGTTGCAACACCGTGGATGTCGTGTAACTTACGCTACACCCGCGGATACTATTCGACCTGGCTGGGAAGCCTCTATTACATCTGACTTTGATGTTGCGTTTTTTGATGGACCGTTGGAACTTAACGAATTAATTTATCGTGTGAAACCCGATGTGATCGTAGTGATCAATTGGGAACTCGTCGATTTACTTTCTGCACAGCTGGAGATTCCCATCGTTCTTGATCTGATTGCGCCGCGTTTGCTTGAAATGCAATTTCAACGGTCGACGCATGCTACGGTCGACTCCGAAATGGTGCGTTATATGCAAGCGCTTGGTCGTGGAAACCATTTTCTCTGTAGCACGGAAAAGCAGAAAACATTCTACTTATCGTGGTTGATGTTGAGTGGAGTTGATGAGGTCAATGATCCTATCGACGTCATTCCTATCTCGGCGAATCCTCAAATGTTACAGCGCGCACGGGATACTTCAGGAGACATTACGTTTGTCTATGGTGGAGTACGGTGGCCATGGCAACGTCCGTCTGGTTATCTTAACCGTATTGCGACTGTGCTGCAGCGTTATGGGAAGGGGCATTTGCTTGTCATTGGTGGGTCCTATCCGTTAGCCGGGGAGGACTTTTCCACCTCAAGCTTTACCGACGCATTGGCATCAAATCAGCATTTGATAGTCAAGTCGCTTCTCCCTTACGACGAGATGGAAGAAACCTTTTTGAGTGCGCATGTAGCTGTTGATCTTTCAGCGCGAAACCTGGAGCGTGAACTTAGTTTTTCGTATCGCATTATTGAGTATCTTCGCTGTGGTCTTCCTGTTATTTGCAACCACTATTTGGCCATTGCATCGGATATTGAGTCATATAAAGCAGGATGGGTGATTGATACTGATGATGATTCAGTCGTGTTGGAGGATTTGGTCGAAGACATTCTTGCTAATCCTGATCAGCTTATTGCGCGGAGCGTCAATGCCCAACGGTTGGTTCATGAGCGGTACAACTGGGATCGTACGACCGAGCCTCTTTACCGATATTGTGTTGAACCAAAGATTTTTCATCGGAATCCGAACGTTCTGATGACTGTTTTGGAAAAGCAACAGAGGCTTGAGGGCGAGTTTCGTGAGCACACACGTATGTTGTTACAGCAAGGAGAATGCCTTGATCGTCAGGCAAAACATCTTGTTTCTGTTGAGCAGAAGCTCAACCAAATTGAGCAGACAATCCAAGATCATCAGGAAGGTATACATGAGCAGTTTCGGCTCCTGATAGAAGCCCAAAAACAGTTAGAACATAGGGTTTTGGCGTTAGGAATTCGAGGCATACTTCGGTGGATATGGCGGATTCCAGAGCGAATCTACCGTGTTATCCTGAAACCTCTGTTTTCTGGGAAGGATGCGAAAAACATTGCAATCATTACTCGTGCCGATATTTTTCCCGTTCATCATGGTGCTGCAGTGAGAATTGTTGAATCTGCGCGATCGCTCTCTCGTCACTGTGATCAAGTTTTGCTCATTACAACAGATCGTACTAAGTACTTTTCATTTATTCGTGGTGAAATACATCAGCGATACTATCCCAAGTTACTTCAGTTTTTTCCTTTACCTCTTAACCCGGTTTTTCAATACGTATTGCAGTATCGCGGGATTCCCTCTAACGAATGTTATCTTTTCTATGCACTTTATGACCTGAATATGTGGGCGCGGACTTTGTTTGTTGCGTATCAACATCGTATTACTTTGTATCAGGCAGAGTTTCCCGCTTTTCTTCGACCGGCGCTTATTGCCCGGTGGTTCTTCGGAGGCAAAGTCTCTCTTGTTGAGCACAACGTCGAGTTTTCACGAATTGCTGAAACAGAAGAAGTGTCGTCAAAAACTCGACAATTTCTTCTGGATCTTGAAGTACGTCTGTGTAATCGGGCTGACCATGTCATTGCCGTTTCGGCTGTTGATCAGGTCGCACTCGGTGAGGCGGGCGTGAAACCAGAAAAAATTACTGTTATTCCCCATGGTGTAGACCTCGAGCGGTTCACTAGCAAATCTTCAATAGTGTCGCAAGTGAGTATTGCTTCTTCTTCCCGTGCACCTGTCTTGGTGTACCATGGGCCGTATTCTTACGCACCAAATTTGCAGGCAGTGATGGCTTTGGGCACCGTGATTCTTCCTGCACTTGAGAAGAGTGGGCACGATGTAATTTGCCTGGCGATTGGGGATAGTCCTCCGGTGAAATCTCCACATCCAGCCTTGACCTTTGTGGGGCCAGTTGATGATATTGCGTCGCATCTCAAACGTGGTGACATTGCTGTGGTTCCGCTCACTGCTGGTGGAGGTACTCGGATGAAGGTTCTCGATTATTTCGCGGCACACATTCCTGTTGTCGCCACCAGAAAAGCGGTTGAAGGGCTTCCAGTCGAAGATGGAAAACATCTGGTGATGGTCGATGAAGTTGAGGAAATGGTGGAACAAATTGCGAAATTGATCAACAGTCCAGCTCACTGCCATGAGTTGACCAACAATGCCTTTGCGTTCGTTAAAGAGTTAGACTGGGCAGTGATTGGAACTCGCTATATGGAACTCTATGAGTTACCTTGGTGGCAGGAAAATGGGGAATCTACTGCGTGGAAGCAGAAGGCTAACTGACAAAAGAAACGCTGAAATAGTGGTCTGCTCTATTTTGGCTCATCGCTACCCTCATTTACTGTAGGCCCAGCAGATATCTTAGTAGTTTCTCATTTCAACACAGACAGTTTTCTAGATAAACCCTATTACCTCATTGAGGTTGTGTTGTGCTCTCGCCATGTTTGTGTTGAACATAGCATACAAACAAATTTTTCCTGATCATGCGATCAACTCAGGTTTTATTGGAGAGGCTCAGTAACTGATTGACCGTATTTTGTGTCACAGTATTGGATGGAACCGTCTTAACCAGAATAAGGTTGGGAAGAGTCTTCGTATTGGGAGCTATTCCGGGGTCGTGGGGGCTTGTTTTAGTGTTTTGAGATGGACTTCGCGGAGTTGTGTGGAACTGACAGAAGACGGCGCATCTGTTAGTGGGCAGGTGGCGGATTGGGTTTTTGGAAATGCGATGATATCTCGTATTGAGGGAGACTCGGTAAGTAGCATGGCTAGACGATCAAATCCGATCGCAATGCCTCCGTGCGGAGGTGCACCAAATTCTAGTGCATCAAGCAAGAACCCAAACTTTGCGTGTGCTTCGGCCTCACTAATTCCAAGGAGGGTGAGCATTTTTTGCTGAATATCGTGTTGATGTATACGGATACTTCCTCCACCAATTTCGTATCCGTTGATTACCAGATCATAGGCTTTGGCTTTGGCCTTTGTTGGGTCGGCGGCTAGTTTGTCAATATCCTCATCAAGTGGTGCAGTAAAGGGATGGTGAATAGCCGTATAGCGGGTTTCACCTTGTCCTTGTTCAACAAGAGGGAAGTCTGTGACCCACAGTGGAGTAACCGTATTTTTGGGAATGACGTTGTGCTGTGTCGCCAACTCGATGCGCAGTGTTCCCAACACGGAGACTGCGACGTCATATTGATCAGCCACAAAGATAAGCAAGTCACCGGGTTTTCCTCCGAGGGTTTTTGCCAGTTCTTGCGCGGCAGGTTCTCCGAGGAATTTAAGAATTGGTGATTCAAACACCTCATCTATTATCTTGATCCAGGCAAGGCCCTTGGCCCCAAGTTTTTGGGCGGTTGCGGTGAGACCGTCAGTTTCACCACGTGAGGCATTGGCCATTCCAGAGATCGAAAGACCTTTCACTACTCCGCCCTTGGCAATGGCATCCTTAAAAACCTTGAAGCCTGAGTCTGCGACAATGTGGCTTACGTCCTGCAAGAGCATATCGTATCGGATGTCTGGTTTATCTGATCCATAGTGGTCCATGACTGTCTGGTAGCTCATACGTGGGAATGGCTGTGGGACATCGACCTGGCGAAATTCCTTGAAAAGTTTCACGATGATGGGTTCGATAAGCTCGAACATATTCTCACGGGTAACAAAGGCACACTCAATATCAATTTGTGTGAATTCTGGTTGCCTATCCATCCGGAGATCTTCATCGCGAAAACACCGTGCGATCTGATAATAGCGATCCATTCCGGAAATCATGAGCAATTGCTTGAACAACTGAGGAGATTGCGGAAGAGCGAAAAAAGCCCCAGGATGGGTACGGCTGGGAACCAAGTAATCACGTGCGCCTTCAGGGGTGCTTTTAGTCAAGATGGGCGTTTCGACTTCAATCATATCTTGAGCGTGAAGGTATTCTCGAATCATGTGAAGGCTCTTGTGCCGCATTCGTAAAGCGCGTTGCATGGGAGCGCGCCGGAGATCAAGGTAGCGATACTTCATACGGATGGGTTCGTCGGCTCCAGAGTCATCTTCAAGGAGAAAGGGAGGTGTTTTTGAGATGTTGAGAATATCAAGCTTGTTGACGAATACCTCAATCTCACCGGTTGAGATTGCTTGATTCTCAGTCTCTTCTGGGCGGATCATAACTGTTCCGGTTACCGCAAGAACGTATTCTGATCGTAAGGTATGGGCGTCGGTGTGGCTTGTGGCGTCGATATCGGGGTTGAAGACGATTTGGGTAATGCCGGTGTGGTCACGAAGATCGATGAAAATCAATCCTCCGTGGTCGCGTCGCCGGTGCACCCATCCCATGAGTGTGACGTTTTGGCTTGCATGTTCTTTGCGCAAGTCGCCGCAGTGATGTGTTCGCGTCATCATGTCAATGAGTGTTGGGGCGTGATCGTTTTGAGGAACGAGTGAGCACAGTACGAATCTGCGCGAGTTCTTCCGGTTCAAGCGGTCGACTTTGTCCTGGCGGGAGAGTCCCAAGACGCAGCGATCCAAACCCGATACGTTTCAAACGGATGACTGAACATCCCACGCTCTCCATCATGCGCCGAATCTGCCGTTTCCTGCCCTCGAAGAGCGTGATTTCAAGCCATGAGCTGGTGGGGAGTTTCTTGATTTTGTTGATGCGACAGGGAGCGGTCATACCATCATCAAGTATCACGCCCTTTTGCAACTGTGCAATGTTCTGATCCGAAAGAACCCCTGAAACCTTTGCCACGTATGTTTTCGGGATATGATAACGCGGGTGGAGCAATTGTGCGGCAAAATTACCGTCATTTGTGAGTACGATAAGGCCTTCAGTATTAAAGTCTAATCGGCCAACTGGATATATTCGTAGCGATGACGTGCGAAAAAAATCTTTGATGGTCTTTCGTCCTTCCGGGTCATGCATGGTGCTTACGCACCCCTGTGGTTTGTGAAGGATCATGTACACTTTTGGTTGTGAATGCGGGATCAGTTTTCCATCAACACGAATATGATCTCGGGAAGGATCAACCTTTGTCCCCAATTCGTTGATGATCTGTCCGTTCACCATGATGCGACCTTGGAGTAGGAGGCGTTCCGCTGCCCGGCGGGAACTGATTCCGGCATCGGCGATGATCTTCTGAATTCTCACCATTGGGGTTAGGGTATTTTCACTCAAGAGGCCTGTTTTTCTAAAACACCGCTCCTATATTTTAGCATATCATCATTGCTTTTTCTCTTTTGGCTTTACGTTTGATAAATTGGCTTGTAGGCCTTTGCCCTTGCTATCAAACGAAGTGTAGATAACCTTACAAATGCTACCCATCGTAATCTGATAATCATTTATCAGTTTCTTCACTTGTTTAATTTCTTCGCTTTTTTCGTCCTTTAACTGCTCAAGAGACAAAAGGAAGTGAAAGTAGAATGGTATTTGTAAATAAGAAGGCAAAGACAGCACTCAAACGATATTTATAAAGCGATTTAACGCAAACGCACTTACACAACTGTTAAAGCGAATTTATGAGCGAGGTGGCATTGTTGGAGCAAGTTTCGCATAGTGGTAGACGAACATTCATAACAAAACTTGCTGTAAGTGGAGTCAGTGTGCGTGTGATAGCAGAGTTAGCATCACATAAAATCATTTAAACAACACAACGTTATATTGATGTGAATGATGGGTAACGCTGTGGAACTTCTTTGATCAATAGGTAGAAGCTTCCGATAAAAATATAATCTTAAGAATGAAAAACGTTCTATTTTCATCTCAATTATTCAAAACTTTATCACTAATTATTGATTCCATTTAATCTAAAAAACTTCATCAATGTATTCTCTGTATCTACCATTTCCACCAGTGAATGGTGTTATGTATTTAGACTTTAGATTAAATTTTGTTTTGTCTATCGGAAAATCATCTCCCATTATTTCAATGTGTCTTTCTGAATTTTGAAAAAGTAAGTAGTTGGAATTCTCATGGTAAAAAAAACTTAACATCACAAAAATTAATAAATTTAAAATAAGTTGAAATTGTTTCTGGATCCATTTCACAAAGAGAGCGGCTATTAAAAATTAATATCACTTTTTGGAACTATTTTCGAAAGAATGCTGCTGTCATTTGCACTAATTAAATTAACCATGTTTTTCTTCACCACACCGTTCTTTTGAGAAACCAAATTTACGGGAACACCATGTTTGGTTAAATAGAAATATGCTGTGACTAATGCTGGAAATAGATCTACATTTACAATTGTACAATTTCCATCAAACCGCTTCCAATTCTGCAGACACAACCCTCCATAACCTCCTCCTATTTCAACTAAATGAGGGGCGAAGTTATCTTTCAGCAAACGAAATACATTATAACTATAATAATAATGACGCGGTGTATCTGGCAAAATGGAGTGTTCTCCAACCTTTAATTCGTAAGGGTTTCCATATTTAGAAACTAAAGGCGTGATATCAGTGATATCTGAAAATTCAAAACAACTATCTAAGTTACACAATATGTCTGATGCAACTTTTTGCGTAGCATGAAGTGCATCGGAAAAGGAAGGGCTCAAATACCCATACGTTGCCTGATTTTTAAACATATTGGTTAAAAATTGAGAGACAACTTCTGTGTTTTTCTCCAATAAAGCGTTAATAAAATTGTTCTGCTTATTCTTTTGAAGCCAGCGCCATTCTCCCGTTCCATCATATTCATTGTGCGAAATTTTTCTAAACGAATTTAAAAGCCCCAAAACAAAGTTGTTGTTTTCAGTGCTATCTAGTTGTGCTTCGTCAAAGTTAAACGTTTTCTTATTAGAATCTTGATGGACTTTTGCTTCAATGCCCGCAAACGAATTTCTTTTCATATCGGTATCCTCAGCAGAATTATTTTTCGTGAACATAACTTTGTTAACCGAGATAGATTCTTGGCCTAATTTATCTATAACTTTTGTAGGAACAAAATATAGATCATGATTCCCAGAAACTGGTTTGAGGGAGAGTTAGTTGTTGATAGTGAGACAATAGACAATCCTCTTTGTCCAAAGGGACACTTTAAAGTTATTACCGATGATGGGTATTCTTTTGAATGTAAAACTCAGGGTTCTAATCATAAGAACCTAAGATCAACAGGGAATCTGAATGTTTTTGAAAAATGGATCAAATTAAAACTACAAGAGAGTGGTGCGTTGGAACCTCTAGCCCCAGTTACTAAAGAGACATTTGACAGGTATGGGCAGGACAAGTTACGTCTCTATAAAATCAAAGAAAAGGTTTATTTCATGGAATTCATACCACCCAGAACTTCTTAACTAATCAATAATTTATATAATAATAACTACTCCCACTCGATTGTACCTGGGGGTTTTGTACTGAGATCGTAGACGACGCGGTTGACGCCTTTGACTTCGTTTGTAATGCGGTGAGCAATACGCCCGAGCATGTCGTGTGGGAGTCGGACCCAATCCGCGGTCATGCCATCGTCACTTTGCACAGCACGAATCGCTATCACGTGTTCATATGATCGCTTGTCCCCTCGAATACCCACTGTTTTGACCGGAATAAGGACTGCAAAGGCTTGCCATACCTTGCGACCTAATCCTGCCGGACGAACCTCCTCTCCGACGATCACGTCAGCTTCCCGTAGAATCTTCAGAGATGGTCGTGTTACCGGACCAATAATTCGAATTGCCAATCCGGGGCCGGGAAATGGTTGTCGCCAAATCATAGCACCTGGAAGGCCGAGTTCGGCGCCTAAACGGCGTACTTCGTCCTTGAACAGGTCGCGAAGTGGTTCAATGACTTTGAGTTTCATTCGTGTCGGTAGTCCACCGACATTGTGATGTGTCTTAATGACGGCAGATGGTCCGAGGGTGGCACCGCTTTCCACGACGTCTGGGTACAGGGTTCCTTGAACAAGATAGGTGACAGGACTCTCTTTTGATTGTGCATTGATGGTCTTTGCCTCAGCTTCAAATACACGAATGAATTCGCGCCCGATAATTTTTCGTTTCCGTTCGGGGTTTTCCACGCCTTTAAGTGCACGGAGAAATTGGGCACTGGCATCGACATAACGAAGATTCAGGTTCAAGTGTGTTCGTAAACTTGCAAGGACAGTCTGCGCTTCATTCGCCCGCAATAACCCGTTGTTCACGAAGATGCAGGTAAGACGGTTGCCAACCGCACGATGAGTGAGGCTTGCAGCCACAGTGGAATCGACTCCACCGCTGAGTGCGCAGATGATGCGGCCTGAGGGAGCTTGTTTTTGCACCGTCGCAACCATCGGGTCAATCCAGGATGTTGTGTTCCACGTTTCCAGGCATCCGCATACACGATGGACAAAATTACGGATGATCTGCGTCCCTTTGGGGGTATGGACGACCTCCGGGTGAAACTGCAATCCAAACACTTGACGTGTTTTATCGCGCATTGCCGCAATGGGCGCATTGGCAGTATGTGCGATTGATGTGAATCCAGAGGGGAGACGATCGATACGATCTCCATGACTCATCCATACTGGGGTATGCATTTTTTTGCCCCCAATCTGGTGAAAAATATCTGAGGTATCGTCAATCTTCAGTATTGCCGGTCCGTATTCCCTATCCGAAGTGCGGTTTACCTTGCCACCCTTTGTCTGAGCAATGACTTGCATTCCGTAGCAAATCCCGAGAATGGGGATACCGAGTGAAAAGAGTTTTTGCGAGGTCTTTGGAGCGCCAAGGAGGTAACTGCTGGCGGGGCCGCCTGATAGGATGAGTCCTTTCGGACGCAAGCGCCTAATTTGCGCCATTGAGGCGTTAAAAGGGAGGATTGAAGAATAGACGTTGGCTTCCCGAACACGACGAGCAAGGAGCTGTGTGTATTGGGAGCCGAAGTCTAGAATCAGGATATTATCCTGATTCGATGCTATGCCCACTATGTTTATTCCACATCGTCATTCTATACGCTCCATTCTGTTTGGTAATTGGGAGCTTCCTTAGTGATGATAATGTCGTGGACATGGCTTTCGCGGAGTCCAGAGTGTGTAATACGAACAAAGTGAGCATCCTTCTGTAATGCTGGAATAGAAGCACATCCGCAGTAGCCCATTCCGGATTTCAATCCGCCAACAAGTTGGTAAATTACGGCAGCAAGCGAACCTTTATATGGGACGCGTCCTTCAATTCCTTCTGGTACAAGCTTTGATGTTTCTTGATCTTTCTGAAAATAGCGATCGCGTCCTCCGTGTTCCATTACTGTGAGGGACCCCATTCCACGATATGTTTTGTATGATCGTCCTTGAAAGAGCACCAGTTCACCTGGACTTTCTTCTGTCCCGGCAAGGAGACTACCCAGCATAATTGAGCTTGCGCCCGCAGCGATCGCTTTTGCTATATCGCCAGAGTGCTTGATTCCACCATCGGCAATAACGGGAATACCATGTTTTTTCCCCTCCGCTGCACAATTAGCAATGGCGGTTAGTTGTGGAACTCCAACGCCTGCGACAATTCGAGTGGTACAGATTGACCCTGGCCCAACTCCGACTTTGACTCCGTCTACTCCAGCGTCAATCAAGGCCTTAGTTGCTTCGGCGGTAGCGACGTTTCCTGCAACGATTTGGAGATCTGAGTAGGTTTTCTTCAGCATACGCACTGTATCAAGAACTGATTGCGCATGACCGTGCGCGGTATCGACAACGACAAGATCAACCCCAGCTTTGAGAAGGCTGGGTGCTCGTTTCTCGGCATCTTCTCCAATGCCGACCGCCGCGCCGACACGAAGGCGCCCAAGGGAGTCTTTGAACGCATTGGGGTATTGAATACGTTTTTGTATATCCTTGATGGTGATAAGACCTTTCAGCTCAAAGTTGTCATCAACCACTAAAAGTTTTTCAATGCGATGTTCATGAAGGATGTCTTTGGCTTTTTCAAGCGTTGTACCTATTGGAGTGGTAACAAGCTTGGATTGCGTCATTGCTTGGGCTACTGGTAATTCCATCCTGGTTTCAAATCGGAGATCCCTGTTAGTCAGAATTCCGACTAGTTTTTTGTCTTTAGTAATGGGAACGCCCGAAATGGAATACGTCTCCATGAGTGTGAGGGCTTCCCGAATGGTATGTGTCGGCGAGAGCGTAATTGGATCAGTGATCATTCCACTCTCCGATTTTTTGACCATGTCTACGGCATTTGCCTGTTCCTCGGGGCTCATCATGCGATGAATGATCCCCATACCACCTGCTCGGGACATGGCGATGGCGAGACGGGATTCCGTCACCGTATCCATGGCGGCGCTGATGATAGGAATGTTAATCTGTAATTTACGGGTTAGAAATGTCTTGGTGTTTGCGTCGGCTGGAACAACCGAAGAGGCAGCTGGAACTAGCGAAACATCGTCAAAAGTGAGGCCTGTTTGTATCGAGTCTGAAAGCACGAAACCTCCACGATGTCAGTGCTGTTTGCGTGGCAGTCAACCTAGCATAGGGATGGAACATGGTCAAGGTGAACAACCCTCGTAATATGCCAAAATCTGGTGTCAAATATTGGTGTTCAAGGCGTGTACTGTTTTTTGATGCGATTTCTGATGGAAGAAATTGGCATCAGGTGCTCTTTGCGAGCTTTCTTGACAGGGTCTAGGGCCTATGATAGCGTCGCTGATCCACTTAAAAAGGAGTCGTAGTATGCAGAAACGTTACCTGTTTGCACCAGGACCAACCCAAGTGCCTCCGGAAGTGTTGTTGGCAATGGCAAGCCCAATGATTCATCACCGGGCCCCTGATTTTATTGAGTTGTTTGAACAAGTTCGGGCCGATCTTCAGTGGCTGTTCCAGACTACAAACGACGTGTTGGTTTTAGCTTCTTCTGGGACAGGGGGGATGGAAGGATCAGTTGCAAATTTCCTGTCACCTGGGGATAAAGCGATTGTAGTTAACATGGGGAAGTTTGGAGAACGATGGGGTAAGATTTGTAAGTCTTTTGGCGTTGTTGTTGATGAAATTGCAGTGGAATGGGGCCATTCTGTCGATCCCGGTCAGATCGCGGATGCGCTGAAAAAGAACCCTGATACCAAAGCCGTTTTTATTCAGGCGAGTGAGACATCGACTGGGGTTGCCAACAATACGCAGGCTATCGCGGATATTATTTGTCCTCTTGCGGATACAATTCTTGTGGTTGACGCAATTACTGCCTTGGGAGTGTTTGATATTCGCACAGATGCATGGGGCATTGATGTGGTCATAACGGGGTCGCAGAAAGCCTTGATGCTTCCTCCTGGTTTGGCGTTTGTGAGTGTTAGCAAGAAAGCGTGGGCACTTGCAGACAAGGCGAACAATTCATATTTTTACTATAACTTTAAGAAAGAAGCTGAGTCTCAACGTAAGCAACAGACAGCCTTTACTCCTGCAGTAAGTATGATTGTTGGGTTGAAAGAAGCGTTGCGTATGCTGAAAGAGGAAGGACTAGAGAAAATTTTCTCACGTCATGCGCGCCTTGCCAACGCTATGCGCGAAGGGGTGAGGGAAGCGGGCCTTGCCATTTTTCCCAAGGAGTCTCCGAGTAACGCGCTTACGGCAATTCAGGCACCTGATGGTATTGATGGGCAGAAGGTCTATTCTCTGCTACGTCAGTCGTATGGGGTAACTGCTGCTGGAGGGCAGGATCATCTGAAGGGAAAAATATTCAGGATTTCACACATGGGGTATGTTGATACCTTTGATGTTATTATGGCCCTTTCTGCGGTCGAGATGGTTTTAAAGGATCTTGGCTATCCCGTGTTGCTAGGTGCTGGAGTAGGTAAGGCCGAAGCGTTGCTTAGGAAGTCAATATGAAGGTTTTAATCAGTGACGCACTCTCGGAGAATGGTGTCAAAATTCTCCGAGATTCTGGGTTAGATGTTGATGTGAATACTAAACTCTCAAACGAAGAGTTACAGGGGAAGATTGCGCAGTACAACGGACTCGTGATTCGTTCGGCGACGAAAGTGAACGAGAAGGTGATTGAAGCCGCAACTAACTTAAGAGTGATTGGACGTGCGGGAAGCGGGGTCGATAATGTAGATCTTTCCGCAGCAACGAAGCGTGGAATTGTTGTGATGAGTACTCCTGGGGGCAATACCATTACTACGGCGGAACATGCTTTTGCCATGATGCTGGCGCTTG
>DCWI01000116.1 GCA_002328825.1 Nitrospiraceae bacterium UBA2166
GTCATCGGTAAAGTCCCCCTCATAAAAATAACTATGTCCTCTAACATCAGATAGTTACGCAGACTTTTTAGTAGTCGCCGCCTCCACCATTTCATATTCCATTAACGTCCGATACAGACCAAGTAGTACCAAGAAACCAGCTTAAATGGCGGTTTGATCTGCCACATAGGCGAGGGTGCCGTCCGGCGTGATACGACTTTTTGGGGATGATCCCCCACTGGAAGTCATCCACTTCCCTCTAACTGCACAATTATGGAGTTCATAGCAGTGCAACGCGACTTTCGAGTGTCGGAGAGATGCTTATATGCCCATCTCCGTCAACAATGAGCCCCTCACCATGCTGAGAACTTTCTAGAAGCGCCAGTCCGTCCTCCGGCCCCATCACAAACACTCCCGTCGCCATCGCATCCGTGAGAGCACCATGTGCACCGATGACCGTCACACTTTGGCAATCCCTCGCCGGCAGCAGAGTCTTAGGATCTAAGAGATGATGATACATCACTCCATTTTTCGTGAAAAACCTCTCGTAGTCTCCCGATGTGGAAACAACCGTGTCTGTGAGATCCAAAGATGCTATCTGCTCCTCGGGTTTACGCGGATGGCGAACGCCAACACGCCAAGAGCGACCATTAGGTTTCTGGCCAAAGAGAAGGATGTCGCCGGCAGCTGAGATAATCCCAGATGATACTCCCTGCTCAACGAGCAGTTGTTTCGCTTTCTCCGCAATGAAGCCCTTGCCTATCCCACCCGCATCAATACGCATGTCAGGTTTGGAAAGGAAGACGGTCCTGTTTTCCTCGTCGACGATGATGTGTTTAGGATTTGTTAGAGAGTGAAGGCTTTCACGTTCTCTGGCACTCGGCACATGCTTTCTTTTCAGGAAGCTCCAAAGATTGCTGGGAGGCCCCATCGCAAGATTAAACGCCCCCTTTGTTATACGGGTAACACGCATTGCGTGAGAAATCACCTCAATGACTTCCCGACTCACCTGAACAGGATTGCGTCCTGCCGCCACATTGATCTGTGAGAGTTCGCTCCCCTGATCATAAAAGTTTAGAAGCTGTTCCAGGCGCTTCATCTCATCAAATGCTTTACCAATCGCTTCCTTCGCATTCCCCCGATCTCGAGTGACCGCCGTGATCCCAACGGAGACATTGCCCATCATCACGCTTGCCCCCTTGACAAGCTCATATTGGGCTTCCCTAGGATCGTCAGCCACGAGTGCAAACGCAGAAGTGCTGCCCGTAGCCTTGAGCCCTAACAGCCCGATTCCGAAGATCCGGAGAATGTCACGTCGCGTCAGGTTTTTGTTCACCATTGTGGAAGCCCGAATGCCACCAGAGATAGAGCACTATACCTCTCTCAGGTAGCACAACCAATAATTTTAGATTCTCCTACTACTCATGCTGCCTAGTGACATGAGGCACGAGGAAAGGTCTATGTTGCCGAGCTCAATCGCCAAATGAGCTGCGGTCTCTCCCGATGAAGTCCGAGCAGTCACATCACATCCTCGAGCGACTAAGATTTTCGCAACATCGAGATGACCGAGGATCGCCGCAAGGTGAAGAGAGGTTCCTCCATCCATATCTCTCGCAGCAATATTGACTCCGTTATCAATAAGCCATTCCGCCACCTCGGCGTGACCGGTCATTGCCTCAACGTGCAAGAATGTGCCTCCAGTAATTATCGATGCATTGATGTCCACCAGCTTTTGAAAGCAAGAGGTTCGAAACAATAATACACCCCTTAGCCATTGCATCATGTAACGGAGTTCTCCCATATTGGCCTATTGTGTCATTTACATCTTCGCCAGCGGAAACTCGTTGTTTTACTTTTTGAACATCTCCAGCTTTCGCCGCGTTGTGGAGATGACCAGCAACGACCTGAGACGGCACCAATATCACGCAGCTAAGAAATGCACCCATTTTTAGTATTTGTAGCATCTTAATGTTTTCCTCCAAGTTGCTAGAACGGAATGCGTAATGATGTCTGCAGAATATTGGCATGTAAGGTTTTTCCACTAAAACCAGCGTTGCTTTCAAAATAATGGTCATATGACAGAGTGAACCGCCAATCTCTCAATCTTGTGTCGAGGCGCTTCAAACCAAAGTCGAATTTCACCCCAAGGAAATGGCTATTGAAATCGCGAAGCCGGTCATCTGCGGTCATAAACTCCGATACTTCTGTGACAACAGGCCTGAAGAAGTCCGCCTGGCGTTGAGAATAGAAACGATATCGCGGTCTAACGATCAGATCATCAAACAGGTAGTGGCTCACACGAAATTCGGTGGCGTAGCCATTAACACCCCAATTGTCAAAGTAATATGACAGATTGGCATCCGCTGCCGTTCTCGTTTGGAAATGTCTTTTCATTCGGACAAAGAGTGTGTTGCGATCGCGTACTGATGGATGGACTTCATCGAAGATTTTCGCCGCAATAATTGGGCCAAGATTTTGTTCGATACGAATTTTCCGCGTGGGATTACTCAAGAACCCACTTAGATGAGAATAGCTGTACCCTCCCCCAATCCACATGTCGGGTGTGAGCACTTGTGTTAAGGACAACGTGATCGTATCGCTGTCCCGATCACGAGGGAATTCCTCCCCAGGGTTGGGGTTGAGATTATCGACTTCATCGAACGATCGCGCGTATAAAGCCGAGACGGTAAAATTGTCCTGAAAAAATGATCGGCTCAGCGCAAGAGAGAAGGCGTTAGAGTTGTAGTCCTCCTCTGTACTGTAGAAATAGTTAACACCCACTGTCGCCCAATCAAAACGATAGGTTCCACCACCAGCTACTTCTTGGCGGACTTCGTTAAACCCACCACCTTGGCCACCAGCAACTGTTGTGGCGCCAGTAACCACATCCGCCCCGTCACCCTCTGGTGCATCAATATTGAATGTTTCATACGTATACTTCACGTTGACCGTCGCTCGCTCACCAAGATCTTTCCAGATGTGGATACTCGGCGTCTGAACCGTGAGGTTCTCATTATCGTCGTAATATCCGTAAAACAGTTCGACTGCGTCCTGAGCCAAAACAGTTACACTGGCGAGCAGATTAAGAACGATCGTTGCCGCGACGAGACGCCACATCTGCCCCCCGTATTCCGTGAGAATCCATTGATCGTAAGACAATATTTAACACATCGAGATAGTCACTACCCTTCATTATCTGTGTCGCCTCTCGAATCGTGAGCAGCTGTCCATTTATATCGTTCTCGATTCCCTGTACCACGGCGCGAAAAAGAAGATTTCCCGGCTGAGCCGAGAGTGGGGTGGAGGAGTCAAAAGCCGCTGTTTTTACTTGAACTGCCGTCCCCGACGAAGACGCCTGAGCAAGACGGGTATACAGCATGGCTAACGACGTCCCCTTGTACATCTGTTTTCGTGTTTGGCTCTTTGGTGCTTCAAACTCGATGATCGGAAGGTTATCGGTATTGAGAGGGAATTGTTCTAACCATGACTGAACCGTGGAAAGATCGCCTCCATACATTGTTAAGAATCCGTTTGCTGATCGAAGCAACGGATCTTTGGGCTGGATCTTCTCTTGAAGTCTTGCAATCCGTGGCGTGATTGTGTCCATGTCCAATATGATTGGATCATTCGACCCAACCAGACCTATAATGGGTGCCTTTGCGGAATAATCGCCACGCCAGACGGATACATGCGGAAATGCTTTGGCCATCGTCGCCGCAATGATTCCGAACTCGCGGTCAGAGAGCTGGTACAATGGCAGCCATTGGCAATAGAGCCCATTCGGGTTTAGCCTTTTCGCGCTTGCTTGGTAGTGTTCGAGGGTATAGAGATTGCCCGTCCCTGCATGCCATGGGACGAAAAGATCGGAGACGATGGCATCGTATTTCCTGTTAGTGGTACGAAGGTACACACGACCATCGTCGACCACGGCTTTGACGTTATCGTTGACCAGAAGATCCGCATTCTCTTCTTTGAAATAAGGAAGGGCGTCCAAGACGCCAGGAAGAATTTCGATCCCAACTAGCGAATCTAAATCGTGATCGATACCGGCGCTCATGCTGATACCCGTAGCCACACCAACGAATGCCACATCTTTCGGTTCCGGATGGAGCAAGAGCGGAAGGTGCCCTAACCGCTTCTCACCACGAACTGCTACGGTAGCGCCAAGATTGTATGTATTGTTGCTCTTGAGCCAGATGACGTTCTGCGCATCACGTACAACTGAAATCGCGGCTTCTCTTCCCTCATCCAAATACAACAATCGTTCGCCAGGCTTAATACGCTGAGACGAGTACTGCATAGGATTGGCGAGAAATACTATAACGAGTGAAAAAGATAAACCCATGGTAACTGCACAGGTTCGAAGACCCCGAGATTTCCCATAGAACAACGCCAGCTGAGAGAGGAGCAAAAATAGCAGCCCGACCGCAACGATCGCCTTCCACAAGCCCATCGTGGGGATTAGGACGAACCCTGCGATGATCCCTCCACTCAGTGCACCAAGCAGATTCCACAGATTGACTCCACCCAAAGTGGTGCCGACGGGCCGATGGAATTGCTCATAGAGCCTCCAGAGCAATGGCAACGAAAAGCCGGCACTTAGAACAGGAACAATGATGATTCCCGCGACTAGTGCGACAACCTTGAAGATATACAATGGCCATCCAACGCCATATTCAAAGTAGGCAAACCCCGTCATGTACGCGAACAGGAGAGGCGTGATCACGACACACAATGAGGTGATTCCGAGGCTCACACCAAGCACCGCCACGGCATGGCGAAGGAACTTCTGTGCTCCACTGATCAGCAGAGCTCCTAGGGCTAATCCGACCAAGAAGATCAGAACGATGGCGGAAAAACTATAGACCGAGTTTTGGAAGACCAGGGCAAACATCCTGGTCCACAACACCTCAATCGCAATGGTTCCAAGGCCAGAGCCAAAGGCGATGCCCAACAGGACTCGCTGGGGTAGTAGCGACACGCCCCCTTCATCGTTCCTAGTGTCAGGAATCGGGGGTTGATTGGTCTCCACCGACTGCACACTCAGATGCGGGTTCGAGCGCCACCAAGCGAGGACGAGCCCGCCTAGCACGCAGTTGGTCATAAGCGCTAACACATATGTATTGAAGTTTCCGAGAAAAGGGGGAAGCAAAAATCCAGCTAGGACAACCCCACCCACAGCTCCAAAGGTATTGATAGCATAGAGTCGGCCCGCATCTCGGCCAAGTAGCGCGCGTTGAGTAATCAAAACCGAACCGAGAAGTGGAAACGTTGCACCGATGAAGATGCTCGCAGGAAGCATGAACACAAGTGCAACGAGCACTTTGGCCATATCCATGACCCACGACGCCGTATCCCCCACAAGAAGCATGGGCTGCAGATGAAGATACAAAGACGTCACCAACAACACAGGTGACGCAGTAATCGCGATCCCCAACTCTACGAGGCCATAGGCTTTAAAGGGCGATGAGACTCTTGATGCGAGACGGCCCCCCCAAGAATTTCCGATTGCCATCCCAAGGAAGAACACAAACAAGACAATCGCGGCAGACTTTGCCGTGTTGCCAAACAACATCTGTACCTCACGCATCCACAGAATTTCGTACACAATCCCTGCGGTACCTGAGAAGAAGAAAATGCTAAATAGAAACAGGCGTGAAAGATTCATTTCAAATCTTTATTTCCCAAAAGGTCACAATCCTCACCTGACTTTCTATAAACACCCTCCTCCCACCCTTCCCCCGCAAGGGGGAAGGGTGGGAAAATACAAGACAGGAGGGCAAGAGCACTGCAAACTACCATCCGCATGACTAGGGAGGTCGAGACATCATGGCACTTCAACGCATCGCCCTGCCCTTCCAATCTCAGATGTCATCACACGTCACCACGTCACTTATAAGGCGTGTGCAGCCCTTCGATCCCAACATCCGTAGCATGGCTACCTACCGGTAACTGGGCAATTTCTGTATCCGTTTTGGTGTTGATGACAGAAACGGTGTTACATTCCTCACAAGTGTTGGGATAGAACGCCAGCTTGCCGTCCGAAGTCACCTCGCCATTGCGGTGGGAGCCAGACTCGCCGATCGTGACATCGCCTAAGAATTGATGATACGTCGCGGAGGTTGGATCGATGTCCACGACTGCCGCGACGTTTGTCTTGGCACGTCGATTACTGCTTGGAAGGTAGGCCTTCTTGCCATTCTCGTCGATGCTTCCGACAGACACATCTCCAAGTTCGATCACCGCAATGACCTTGTCATTATCAGTCGCATCAATGGCCGAAAGCCACCCCGTTCCCGGGTCTCCTTCTTCTAGACCATCTTTCGAGCCGACGGTATACACGGTCTTCCCTTCATGGGCGATATGCACGTAGCCCGCAGCAGGAATCTGCCCAGGTCCCGATCCTGCCGGAATGCACGACACCGGAAGATCTTCCTGGGTGGTGTCAACGACAGTCACGGCACAGGTCAGTGGTGATGTGGCTCCGTTATAGAATTTCCCACTGTATTCGGAATAGTCCATGCCATGGGGAACAATATCGACCCCAATCATGTTAGGATTTCCCGGAGGATTGATGCCTGGAACCGTCTTCACGATCTCAAGGAAGGTTGAGGATGACGGGTCGTTGTCAATGACACTCATGGTCCGATCCGAGATGTTGCTGGTCGCGAACAGTAACCTGGCGTTGGGAGCATGTTCGGTCGGAAAGCTAAATGCCGACTTGTGGTGCCCATTACCAGTCACGATCTCGCTCCATTTCAAATAGTCAGGGTCGTTGGGATCGACATTGAGGCGAAAGACCCCGTCGGGATCGTCACCATTTTCAGCATCGTCCCCTGTAGGCCCATCATTATTGAGCCAGAGGTGTTTCCCGTCGGGATCGTCATACGCATGCACAAGACGAGTGGCATTCCCAGTCTTGAGACTTTCCAGAACCACCGTGTCCTCAATCTCCAACGATTCCACGTCTACAACCAGAACCCCACTCGATGGAATGCCTGTTTTAGGCCCGATAAATCCCTTGCGAACAAGGATGATGGCCTTTGAGAAATCCCTAGAATAATGAATTTCGCCAAGCTCAAACCCAGGATTCTGGGAAAAATTGAACAAAGCTAATTGGTCAAATGGGGCCTTTCCGTCAAAAACACTCAAGGTGAGTGCAGTGTCAGCAACCATAACTCGCGGCGCCCTCGCGACCCTCGCCGCGATGTGCTCAACCATGGTGTTGTTGGACTCATTGCTTTCCTCAACAACATCTGGTTCATCATCCACAGTGACAATCGCGTGCAGCCCAATGACACCGCTAAGTCTGGACACTTTGAATTTGCGCTCGCTACTTGTGCCCGCGAAGCATTCACCGGCCGCAATCGCGTTCATCTCCTTGACTTGAAGAAGCGGGTCATTTCCGTCTAGCACAGCATCTTGCGAGAGGCGCAATGCCACGACGAATGGACCCGCGGCTTGCGAATCCCCTTCATTACATACCTCGACTTTGACAATCAGTTTTTGACCATCGTCTTTATCTTTTATTTTCACTTTCGTGATGGAGACAGTTAAATCAGGGGCAGCGAACACGACCCCAAAACTCCCCACGAGAAATATACCGGCAACCAGTACAACAATGAAACTACGCATAACACATCCTTTCTGTGACTCGCCTGTCTCACAAACACAAGGGTCGCACGCGCAATAGAATAGACAGCGCACGTATTCGTTCTGCTTGGAGACACAGACTACTGCGCTCGCACTCTGGCGAGCGGTTAAACAACTCAATTGTTATGTATTGGTTAGAGTCACCACGACGTAACGTATGTGACTCATCGTCATTCCCTGTCAAACGGAAAACCAGAAAAGCCAGGAGATTTCAGATGCTGCCCCGGATTCGATCCATGGTCAAGCCTGGAATGACGAGCGCTATACGCGATCTATCGTTAGGTGATGGTGAAGATAGGAGGTCCGCGAAGAAAAATATTGGAAAGAAAAAATTGGATATAATACGAGCCGGAAATGGCGAACACAGTAAGGTATGGAATCCAATAGAACGAGTTGATTTGGTCTCCTTGCGCGATAAACGATGAAGTGGCACACATCCACATGCAGGTGAAACTGACATGCATCTCGCCACGATCTATGGCGTCTGAATGGTTGTGTCTGGTACCCCAAACGGAATTCGCAATGGTGAGCGCGAAGACGTATATGGCAAGAGATACAGCAATCGCATGCATCGCCGACCAACGCACGTGGCTAGGTTCATTGTCAGTGCGACAACACGTCATAAATCACTGCTCACAGCCACATCCAGCTCCGGAAACAGGCTGGCCAGCAAGACCTTGTGACAGCGCACGATGGAGATGTTGCTCGTAAACGGTTTCATCGATATCGTCTTCGCCCATAATCGGATCGGCCAAATGCTCACGTTCATAGGGTTGAACGTTGGCACAACTCGTCAACATGCCGAAAACAAACGTCACGGCTACAACAGCTTTGATCAGGTCTATCATGTATTTTCTCGCGTGGGGTGTCTCATCATTTCACGGACTTGCGTTCAATCAACGCCACGATTGACTTTTCCATCTTTGGTAAACGCGACTCCGCATATCCAAAAAACACTTGTTGAATGACGCCCTGACGATCAATTAAATACGACACCGGCATGGCCTTTCCCCTGTATTCCCGAATAACCCCTCCTTTGGGATCGAGCATGACGGGAAAACTAAGCTGAAAGCGATCAATGTACTCCCTCGCATTGTTTTCGCTCATATCGATGTTGATCCCTACCACGTCAAGTCCGCGAGCTTCATACTTGCGGTAGAGTTTCTCGAGCTCAGGAAGTTCTTTCTTGCAGGGCTCACACCAGCTTGCCCAGAAATTGAGAAACACGACACGATTACGAAACGAAGTCAGGTTTCTTGTCTCGCCAGAGGCGGCCGGAAGGGAAAATTCAGGGGCTATCTCTCCAACGGTGGCCGAAAGCGAGATCGTAGGTGAGAAAGCAAGCATCCCAGCCACCACCACGGTACAGACCCCCAACGCGCACATGCTATTGGTACTATTCGGCAATCGTAATCCTCTTTACTACGCCACGAATGATGTCTCCGAAGTACTTCCGTGCGTTTCGTGGGTTATCCGCACTATATTCCCCTGGAGAGACACTCGTGACTCGGTCGGGTTCGGTCAGGAAGCAAATTTCCATATTGGTCATCCCTTTGAATCCACGCCCACCCGTGAGTGCTATCTCAACATCCTCATCCAAAAACTAACGCTGACCATACCCCATCGTATCCATAGTGCCAGTAATCCGCCCTACCCTGTTCCCAAGTTTAGACTACGAACCCTTCCGCCCCGTAGTACCAGCTACACCGTATGGTGATCTCGCGTGGGGTTACCGCGGACATCCTTCGGCAACGGATTGTCTCCCTCGTTCACACGAAGCATGACCATGTTGTGTTCCCAGATGGTGATGGCCAAGATGTCGGATCAATGACCATCACCAATTCCCCGAGAGTGCCCACTGAGCATCTAAAACCGCCTCCTCTGGAAGCTACTGATCGAGGGGAACTCCAGATGTGTAATATGAAAGATGTTTCCGCTGAATGTGATCTTTCCGTTTGCTTCACCATAGGTAATGAACTTTTCCTAAACTATCGCGACAACAACACGTACACCTACAACACTAGAACTCGGCAATTCAACATAGAACACCTCCATAACGCCGACCGTATGATCCATCACCCCATTGAATGATCCGCCGTCAGGCTAATCATTCAATTAGGATTGTACAGTGGATCTTTTGTGAGGGCGCTAGGAATTAAGACTGGTATGAAAGTGATGGTGGTGCGCGGGGACCGAGGTTGTGTAAGAAGAGTCTAGTTGCGATTTCCGTAACCGGAATCTCGGCGACCGAACCGAGGCCCAGGATGTCAACCGCAGGGTCGATGGGTGAATCGACAAATGTCGATGCCGCACACATCCAAGCACAGGAAAGACTTGAGTGCATGGCCTTGTGATCAGCCTGACCATGATGGTTATGCCCCACTGTAAGTGCAGGACCTATTGCGGCGAGAACGAAAAGAAGAAATGAAAGAGCAACAGTAATTCGTTTCATTCGCATAACCATTAACTCGGCTGGTCTAGACGACCAGTGGTAAGATACCTTTGCACGGCTTTCACCTTATGTTAGGTGCTTTACAGAAAGCGTTGCATGTCAAAAAAAGTGAATCGTCTCCAAGCATGCTCAACTGACCTTATCTCATAAAACTGGACCAAATACCTAGATTAACTCATCCCTGACGCCACTGGAATGTCCAAGTTGTGGACAATAAAAAGCAACTGAATATGGGGTCACACCGAAAATTTGCGGTAACTTTGCACGGTATGTCTAAAACGCTATAGAATGCAGTCGTTTACTTTCAGTCACTTATGATAGTTGTTCGATTCCCGCCGCCCCACCAATAGCCATTCAGATGAGGCATGAAATGCTTCTCAAATTTATGGGTTCCCATCTACTGATACGCATTCCCCCTTTACTGGTTATACTTTTTTCTCCTTGACAGGATAACCCACAAGGAGCATAAAAAGGCGACATCAGAAATACTGACGATGACGTGAACTGCGCAGTCCTAGGATTCGTTAGAGCAGATAGCGTTTGGGTTTTGGAGAAAAGGAGCGTTTTCAATGGTAAATAGTAAAAAACTATTTATGGCTATTCTTTCTGGATTACTACTTATCGGCATTGCAGGCTGTGTCACCAACATTACGAAACCCAATTCATGGGTATCAAATACGAGATTTGACGTCAGCGATCTTAAAATTGGAGAACATACAATTACTGGAGAATCTAGCTCTCAGGCGATTTTATTTGGGCTTGTTCACTGGGGCAACCGTGGACTTGAGGCAGCATTAGAGAATGCAAAACAAAGAGCGGATATCAAAGTTACTGAAGTTTACGACGTGAAAACAGATCGAAAATATTTCAACATCTTAGGGCTATATGTGAAGGCTACTACCGTTGTGACGGCATCGGTCGCTCAAGATATTGACAAGGCCATTGGAACCGTAGGCTTACCCTCAGGAAGTAAGTGATGCTGAGAGTTCTCATCATGCTTTGTTTTGCCTTTGTTGTACCCTCCGTGTGGGCATTTGGACCTCAGGGTGACGGAAAGATTCAAGATAGACGTGATTCGGGCCAATCCTCAGATTCTGTTAAATTTCCTTATTTTGCTGTTTATCAGGATGTTACAATTCCCTTCTCCTATCCATCACTAACTCGAAGGGATATTTCTCGAAGTGAAAAGACCATTGATGTTGAGGGTCAAAGCACGGCGAAAAACTACGAAGCTCCTCTTCTTTTATCTTCAGAGAATCTACAAGGTCTCTCGTTTGATTTTGGTGATCGTGGGGTGCAGGCAGCAATTGAAGATGCCAAACATCGATATGGTGTTCATGCATTATATGACGTCAGAATAGACAAGAAGCTCTTTTCAGTGTGTTTTCTGGGGGTGTGTCCCTATTCCAAAGTGACAACCACTGTGCATGGCAAGGGCGTGCTGAAGAGGGATGCACAAATACCAAAGCCCTAACATTTTTTGAGGTCAGCACTCTACTCGTACTCCCCTCATAAGGTTTTTTGCCATCGTATATGGCGGATCATTTTCCAACTCAAGACCAGAACTTGTTAGTAATATCTTCCTCCTCCATTATGCCAGCAATACTAAACGTGACAGGGGAATTGCAGACGTCAGTTTTTAATAGACGAGTGTCCCCAATGCACTCTCGTGAGAAATTAGCCTAGCGCGCGCATTATTCATAATAGTCCTGCGACACGTCGTCTCCCTTCCCACACATCAAGCCAAGATTAAATTAAGCCTGTGCTTTCTGGCGATTTGCGGATTTCCTGTACTTCTGAACGGCTATTGTAGTTGATTTGTACTGCCAACAAAGTGCGTAGAAAATTGCATTCTTCCGGTAAAGAAAAGCTGTTTCAGAGGAAAAATTGACTGTTCCAGACATTGAGATGCAGATGGAATTGATTACGAAAACAAAGAACGAGATTTCAACAGTCGAGGGAAACAAACGACTTATTCAAATCTACATTAGAAAAATCCAAGATAGGATTAGCAAGATGTGGGGTGATTGAGATGTTTATACATCTGTATTAAACCCCTGATAGATGATTAAAGAATAGATAATACAGAGACTTAGAAGAAAAGCAGAAATGAGATTAAAAATAAACACTCTTCTGAACCAATCAGTAACTACAGTTTTTCTACAATTTCAACATTGCTCCATCACCACTTCATTTCTATTCCCCTGCATTCTCTCAATTCTCCGTGTTCTTTCACATTCCCAAGCATCGACGGGATCACTGCGTGCCCATGCCTCGAAAAGTTTCCGCTGCTCGCGTGAGAGGATTCCCTTTTCAGGATATGCCAGATCCATATACAAATACGTCCGCGCAATCTCGCCTCGCACCGCTTCTCTCGGTTCCACCTTCCGATGTGCTATCTCCACATCACACGCTCCAAATTCCCGCTCCTCGCCATCGATGCGTGCCATGGCATAGTTACTTCGTCGCCCATTCACCTCCCCAATGGTCGGATAGAGGTTGTACATATCCGCTGCCATGCGCTTGAACTCCCAGTTGATCTTTTCTGCACACTTCCGTCCTTTAAACCTTTTGCCCGTCTTACTAACACAGCGTGGATGTCCTTGCCTCCACTCAATGAATGTCTTCCCAAAATCGTGAGCAGGCACGACATGTTCCCATTCAATTCTGTTGGCGCGTTTTATATCCTTCTTCGGAATGTACCCACAGGAATCCAAGTTTGGTTTCTTCCCCGTGAAGGTACACCCACAGTAGAGCGTCTCGGAGTGATCAGCGTAGACTTGCTGAAGAATCTTCTTAGATTTAGCAAATGAAGTAATGTGTGTATTCTGGGAAAAGACTGAAACAGGAAAGAGAATCATCACCAGAGAAAAGAAGAGGAATCGTGCCATCACACCTCAAGAAAACGTATTAAAATAAAATTTAATGTTTTCCGTAAGTCAGAATGCTATATAGGTTTCAACGATATTGTCAGGCCTTCCGTAGAACCGCTTGCAGTACAACAACACGATTCTCCTGAAGGTTTTTCATTTGATTCAGAAATTTTTGCTGTGCTGTCTCTCCCATGAGCAGGTGCAATCCAAGAGCAGAGGTCGTCCCCTTACCTATGCGATCAATCACGGAGTCAAACCATGCAATGGCGTCAGGGGTAACATCTCTCCAATGAAGAATCTCAAAGCCCGTCACTTCAAGAAGATTGTGGATGGTTTCAGGCAATGCGAGAAAACTTAACGAGGATTGTGCGGCCCATGGCACTGGATAGTGAGGAGCTCCCTCTGCCCCCTGGAAAATGTCGTGGAATACGAATGTACCACTTGATTTTAAAACACGAGAGATTTCAGCATAAAAATGGCCTTTATCACGCACATTCATTTGAGCATGCTCTGTCCATACAACATCAAATGAAGTATCGCCAAATGGAAGAGCTAGAGCACTACCACAGTGCAAAGTAACGGCATTCTCCAAGCCAACTCGTTTTGTGAGGGCAGTAGCGACATCAATATATTCGCGAGTAAGATCAATACCAGTAGCCTGACACCCATATTCAGAAGCAAGATACCGCACTGACCCGCCGATTCCGCACCCAACATCGAGCACATGGAGGCCTGGTTTAATCTTCGCAAGACTCGCCAACTCTATCGTCGCCTGCCGCCCGCGAGTATGAAACGCATCCACTGCGGCAAGATCGGAAGGCGTGATATTGGCACAATCCTTCCCTTCCTCATCAAGAGCGTTAAGGATTATCTCCAAAAGACCAGAAACACTATAATGACGTTCGACTCTCGTATCGATCACAATACCACTCCCCCAACACAGTTTACCCTAAATGTCTTCTCTTGAATCAACAAACCCCAAGTATTGCGTCAATCATGAAGAGCAACTGACAATGATGGGAACACTATCAGAATGTGCCGGCCGAGCATAGGACTCCATACTCAGTTGATCGGCGCAGGGATCACTCAGAAGATTGAGCAAGCGATCAATTTCTGAATAGTCGTGATGATCTTCAGCACGCTCAATTGCATACTGGGCGAGATGGTTTCGGAGAATATACTTCGGATTCGTCTTATCCATCAGAATCTTTCGTTTCTCGTCCTCGCTCCTCTCCGCTTCAAGGCGCTCTCGATATTTCGCCGCCCAATCGTCAAAAACATCGCGATCAATAAACTGATCTCGAATCGTTGGGTTGTGATCTTGCGAGTCCTGACGAAAATTATTAAGCGACCGAAACGCGTTGGTGTAATCTGCCCGACTTTCGTGCATCAGATTAAGAAAACCTTGCCGAAGAAGGCCATCCTGCGCATGTTGTTCTACCAATCCGAATTTGGCATTCATCAGTTCTCTGTATCGTTTCGTGAATACCTGCTCATAGATCTCTGGTGCCGCTTCGACATGTGTCTGCTCAAGCAATGGCGATAAGGCGTGGGCGATGGCCCGAATATTCCAATATCCAATATCCGGCTGATTCTGAAACGAGTATCGTCCGTGATGATCAGAGTGGTTACAAATAAACTCAGGGTTGAACTGTTCCATAAACCCATAAGGACCATAATCTAACGTCAAGCCAAGAATTGACATGTTGTCCGTATTCATCACGCCATGGGACCATCCAACCGCTTGCCACTGCGCAATCATCTGGCCGGTCAGAGTCGCCACATCATGTAACAACTGAGCATAAGGGTTCTCGGCATTGTTCGCGAGCGGAAAATGATATTGAATGACATAGTCAGCTAAAATTTTAAGATCATTGTGCTGTCGCCTGTAAAAAAAGGCTTCAAACGATCCAAATCTCACATGACTCGGAGCCAGCCGTACGAGCATTGCCCCAGATTCACTTGATTCCCGGTAGACAGTTTCATTGCCACTAGTAATACAGAGACTCCGTGTGGTGGGAATACCTAATCCATGCATAGCTTCAGAACAAAGGTACTCACGAATTGTCGATCGCAACACCGCACGCCCATCACCATCACGAGAAAACCTCGTCAATCCCGCACCCTTAAGGTGTAAATCCCATGTTTCCCCGGCCTTGTTTTTCACTTCCCCAAGCAAGATCGCACGCCCATCGCCTAACTGCGAAACATAGTGGCCAAACTGATGCCCTGAATACAGCATAGCAATCGGGTCACTCCCCGGAAGCAACCGCGCTCCAGAGAAATAGTCGGAAAACTCGTCTCGATTTGCCTCGTCATGGTGGAGATCGATCAAAACAGCAACGGCAGGATTAAAACTTACCAGATGAGGATTTGGAAACGGGGTTGGGTTGACCCGTTCATGAAATACCTCAGGAAGCCGTGCGTACGTATTATCAAATTTTAGTTGTTCAAGAGTTCTCATCTCTTATCTTTATTTACAAAATGAACTTTCCAAAATCGTTCACAATCTACGCAGGAAAAACAATATGCATTATCAATGCATGTGCCCATAAAATTAATCCAAGCACACAACACTAAGTATCTTCACACACATGGATGACATCGCGTGCTCAAGTAAAAGGCTTGTACGGAATACGTCGCTGCTGCTTTCGGTGGGGTTTGGTATCAGGATCGTTCAACCCCACAATCCCAGAAACACTCGAATCAAACTGATAATTCCCGCAATTAACACATTTTAGATAATTGAGGTGCGTGTATGCCTCGATTGGACTCCACGAAGAATCATGCGTAAGTAATCCGTCACATCGGTGACATCGTCTATTCATAATCTATCCTCATTATGCAATACCACGTGTGGAATGCAGCGCCACAATAGACCAACTAAACTCACCAAAAGAACAGGTCATTGAATAGCCAACGGCCACTGCATGAATAATCCTCACAACCACGGGACCCCGAACTGTCCCGGCGGAAGATAAATACGAAGGCAGAGCAGCACTTTGGAGATTTCTCATTGATGGTAAAGATTCCGAAAACATCCAGATCGTAATAGGCTGAGATGAATGGCTACCGGACGGCGTGCTGGAGAGCATACTGCCCTCCAGCACGGATAATAAGGAGGGAGTGGGGGGGGCTATTTTTTCTTTCACTCTATCTCCAATCGAACCCAAAATACCTTAAAGATGAAACTTTTGTCTACTATTATTTATACCTAATTGCCTTGAGGTAAATGGCCTATTTCCTTCTTGTTATGCCTTACCTGTTGCCCAGATTTGAGGTATTCTGTTGGTGAAAATATCTGCCATACGGCGAAAAAGATTGTATATTGAAAATGTAGGTTGAAAATCCGAACAACATGGAAAACATGATTTCCGACATAGATCCTCACGATATGATCATGACCTATCATGAGGAAACGAAACATTACTTTGAGCGATATGCGCGATCACCTGGATACATGGATTGGGACAATCAACCAAATCCATTTCGTCGATTTGATGGAGCACACTTGATTTATCTCCCTCTCCTATCATCAAATAGCGACCCTGTTTCTCCCCAGTATGATGACCTCTACAACACGCATTCTATTGACCCTCAACCTGTCACTATCCGAACAATTTCTCGATTCTTTGAATATGCCCTTGCAGTATCCGCGTGGAAACAAACAGGGGCTACGCGCTGGGCACTGAGGTGCAATCCCTCAAGCGGAAATCTCCATCCGACTGAAGGATATCTCATTGCAGGAACAATCTCTGGTTTGGAGTCTGGTCCCGGCGTGTATCACTACGCACCCAAAGAACATGGTCTCGAGCAACGTGCAACGTTTGCAGAAGAGGTATTCCATGCTCTCATGAAGGGTTACCCACATGATGCATTTGTAGTAGGGCTAACATCAATTCATTGGAGAGAAGCTTGGAAGTACGGCGAGCGGGCGTTTCGTTATTGCCAACATGATGTAGGCCATGCGATTGGTACACTCAGGATTGCGGCGGCAACACTGGGATGGAAGATGCTGTTGCTAGACGACCAACCCGATGAAAACATTGAAATGCTCTTAGGTCTCAACCGCAAAGAAGATTTTTTTGAATCAGAACCTGAATCTCCAGCCTGTATTGCTGTCGTGTTCCCTAATACATGGGATTCAGTCCGCACCCCTTCACTCGCACTTGATCCGACCGTTCTCAATCACATATGGAATCCATCATGGTTTGGCAAAGCTAATCGACTCAGTCGTGATCCCTCTTTCCCATGGAACCTTATTGATACAGTGTCAACAGCATCACGCCATGAAGCAACAGCCAGACGTGCGACCAAACCCTCTAAGAATATCAAAAATCATAACTGCGTTGATGAATCTCATAGTCAAAAAAGAGTTCTTTCGGCAGGTCAGATTATTCGGCAACGCCGCAGTGCCGTCGCGTTCGATGGAAAAACATCGATTTCGATAGAAAGCTTTTTCACCCTGCTTGCACGTGTCATCCCCCGCTCAGAGCACAATCCTTCCTGGCGCCCAATGCCTTGGGATACGATACCATGGGATCCATCGATTCACTTGGCAATATTCGTACACCGCGTGACTGGATTGACTCCAGGACTTTATGTACTAGTACGAGATCTGAACAAGCTCAGTGCCTTGAAACGATCATTTCATCCGCATTTCTTGTGGCAACCTGCAACACATGAGCCAAAAGATATCCCATGTTTTCTGCTCGAAAAAGGTGATACGCAAGAACTTGCCTCTCGAGTAAGTTGTGGGCAAGAAATCGCCGGAATGAGTTCATTTTCTCTCGGCATGATTGCGGAATTTGAGCCAATGTTGCAAGAACATGGATCATCATTTTATCGCCGTTTATTTTGGGAAACTGGGATGATCGGGCAAGTGTTGTATCTCGAGGCAGAAGCAGCAGGAATCTGCGCAACCGGCATTGGGTGTTTTTTCGATGATCCCGTGCATCAGCTGTTAGGCATCTCAAACCGAACATTTCAATCGTTGTACCATTTTACAATCGGAGGTGCGGTCGATGACTCACGCCTCACAACGCTACCGGCATACGACGATAAACAGTTTACTAGATAGCTTATGATCTTATTCTACTTCCTTTCTCCCCCTCTCCATCGAGAAAAACCTTACCTTCGATGAGATACCACTGCCCGTGCAAGTACACTATTACCCACTACATTGACTGCAGTAACAATGAGAATAAAAAACATATCACCCAGTGAATCTTCAAAAACTTTCAAAGGACATCGCATGCTATTTATTCGCTGACTTCCCTATATCTAAAACCAATCAAAGTTACAGATGCAGTATCGAGCCACCCACCTACAGTGCGTATATCATACTCGCGGACATAGGCATTCTCTGTGCCACATTTACACGCTTTGTTCTTATGCTTTTGTACTGTAGTAACCACAGGATGAGAGAATTTCCCAAAACTACTGCCTGTGATTATGCACAGTTCTTCTATATCACCCTTGTCCTGAGCGGACTGCGCAGAACCAAGCACAGTAACGTTGCAACAGCCCAATGACTGCAGCATTTTCCCATCAAGGGGCTGCACTGATGTGCACGCTGCCATGAAACATGCTGTGAATACCAAAGCTATACTTTTCAAGCGTGCCTCCTTAATTATAGATATCCCTTGTTCTCCCTCTACACACTCAAAACTCGATCACATGCTACTGAAGAAGGATACGCTCGTTCTGATCACGATTCAATATTTACCTCATGCTAGAGACAAGGAGAGGAGTACATGACGAGTGATGGGGATGTCTGCTTGCCACTACAATTCTTAGATCATCCTCTCTCATGAAGATGAGATATATATGACACCTGTGATATCGTGTACCAGTCTGTGGCATTTTCGGAAAGAACGAGCAATATCACGCTCCGCCAAACACAGAGATATCATGGTACAAAATAACTGTACGTGAATCTCGTACGTGTTTTGACAAACAAAGCTGATGTGGATATCACTAACTATTGTTCCTCAGAACGAAACCAAAGGGAAAAGACAGAGCAAATGCAAGACATTGAATCAGTGAAGTATATGCTGATAGGGTTCGTTGCCTTTGTGCTCGGAGTTTGCATAGGCATAGCTCTTTTGTGGCAGAGTCGAGAAAAACTTCGTGAAGAAACTACCCAGTTGCGGAACAACGAAGAACTCGCAAAAGTGCAACTTGCGCGCTCTGAAGCCTCACTCCAAGCCGAAAGAGAAAAGACCACTTGGACTGAGAACACTAAATCCCAATTTAAAGAAGCGTTCAAGGCCTTGGCCACTGAAGAACTCGAAGCAAGATCTACGCAGTTAAAGGAAACAGCCAAGGATCAACTTGGTGTAGTTGTGAATCCATTGAAAGAGGAGCTAACAAAATTAGACCAGTATGTCAGAGCCCTTGAGGGAAAAAGAGAAGGTGCGTATTCAAGGCTAGGAACCCAGCTAGAACTTCTCCAAGGACTTCAGTCTTCATTAAAGGAGCAGACAACCGCGTTGGCCGAAGCACTCAAATCCCCAACGGTTCGCGGGCGATGGGGTGAAGTCCAACTCCGTCGTCTGGTGGAGTTAGCGGGTCTCCAAGATCACGTCGATTTTGATGAACAGGTCTCGGGTGAAGCAGCAGGACGACCAGACATGCTCGTTCATCTTCCCCAAGGAGGCACCCTACCCATTGATGCCAAGGTACCCCTTGATGCATTTCTCAAAGCCATGGAAACCGAAGACGTTGAGATACGAAAACAGAATCTCATACAGCACGCCCGTGCATTACGGAGTCGAGTCCACGACCTTGCCCAGAAGGCGTACTGGAGGCAATTCGAGGCATCTCCAGAGTTTGTTATCATGTTCGTGCCGGTTGAATCATCTCTTGGAGCTGCCTTTCAGAATGACCCTGCCTTATTCGACCATGCAATGTCCAAGAACATCATCATCAGTTCCCCAATTCTATTGTTTGCGCTGTTAAAGGCCATTGCCTATGGGTGGCAACAACACCGCAGTGTTGAACACGCCAAGGAAATCGTAGCCGAGGGCAGAAGGCTCCATGACCGGATCGCCACCTTTGTTGGGCACTTAACGGGAATGGGAAAATCTCTCGAGGATTCGGTCAAAAAATACAGTGCCGCTATTGCATCACTTGAAGAGCGTCTCTTGCCTTCAGCAAAACGATTGCGTGAAATGGGAGTAACGACAAAAACAATCGAGTCTCCTAAACATGTCGAATCACGCCCTCGCACTCCTTCCACTCCAGAAGAGAATCAGAACATACCTCTGTCGGAAAGTAGCAAATGACACACGAAAACTATTCAAGCCAACCATATTGGAAACCTACAAGTTACCCAAACCAAGCCACGACCTAAGAGTACTCCCTACGCTACCCCATGCAACAATGTTTGCCCATCACATACAAGCGCCCTAATGTTGATACTCTGACCAACTTTTGACCTTCAGGTCACCACGCTGTTTTCGAGAAATCGCCTCCACCCATCGCTGTGCGAGTTGTATGTTGGTGATCAATGGAACCGCCATATCAACAGCTTTTCGCCGAATCAAATAATCGTTGGTAAGTTCCTGTTCCTGATAGTTCTTGGGAATATTGATCACCAAATCAATTTTCCCTTGGCTCAAATAGTCAATAGCATTCGGTTTCACTTCTTCCAAAGGCCAATGCAAGACGGTGGAGTCCACCCCATTCGCGTGCAGAAACTCTGCCGTTCCTTGAGTTGCATACAACTCAATATCCATTGTGCAAAGGGTAGTTGCGCAATCCAAAAAGTCAGCTTTCGATTCAACAGGCCCAGTGGAAAGAAGAATGGTGTTCACCGGAAGATGATATCCTACAGACAGCATGGCTTTCAAAAACGCCTCTTCAAAATCATCTCCGATACATCCAACTTCACCTGTCGATGCCATCTCAACTCCTAACACAGGGTCAGCCCCATCCAAGCGGGTAAACGAAAACTGAGGCGCTTTAACTCCAACACAATCCAATTCACCTCTTATCCCATTGAACGCCGTGACGTCTTCCCCCATGATAATGCGCGTCGCGCAATCAATGAAGTTGACATTGGAAATTTTCGAGACAAATGGAAAGCTTCGTGACGCACGCACATTGCACTCGATAACCTTAATCTCATTGTCCTTTGCAATGAACTGAATATTAAAAGGACCTGTGATGTTCAGCCTTTCGGCGATCTGGGCGCCAACTCGCTTGATTCTTCGCATTGTTTCAAGGTAGGTTCGCTGGGCGGGAAACACCAAGGTCGAATCTCCGGAATGAACCCCCGCATTTTCAATATGCTCAGAAATAGCATAGAGCACAATTTTTCCATTCTTCGCAACAGCATCCATTTCAAGCTCCTTGGCATTATCCAAAAACTGACTGATTACCACAGGGAACTCGGGGGATCCTTTTGCAGCTCGCTCGACAAATCGAGACAACTCTATTTCGTTTGACGCCACCCCCATCGCAGCACCGCTCAACACATATGATGGCCGAATTAGAACGGGATATCCTACAGTTTTTGCGAACGCCAGTGCTTCATCTAATCCAATGAGCTCACGCCAGTCTGGTTGCTTGACCTTGAGATCGTCCAGAAGTTTTGAGAACTTGTGCCTATCCTCAGCTTGATCAATAGAGAGAGGAGACGTACCAAGAATTCGAACACCTTCCCGATAAAGCGGAAGAGCAAGATTGTTTGGCACCTGCCCTCCCATGGAGAGGATGAGGCCAATAGATTGTTCCTTGTTGACAATATCCAACACCGTTTCCAAACTAAGTTCCTCAAAGTAGAGAGCATCACACTCGTTATAGTCAGTGCTAACAGTCTCCGGATTATGATTGATCATGATGGTACGGTAATTCGTATCGCGCAAGGTTCTCACAGTATTCACGCAACACCAATCGAACTCCACCGAACTTCCAATCCGATATGCACCAGACCCTAATACAATGACAGATTGGCTCTGGCCAAACTCAATATCGTCGCCGTCTCCATTATAGGTGAGATACAAATAGTTGGATCGGGCCGGGTACTCAGCCGCAAGCGTATCAATTTGCTTGACATATGGAATAATTCCTAACGCCTTTCGTTTCTGCCTCACCTGAGTTTCTTCAACGTTAATCAACCGAGCAATCTGCAGATCACTAAATCCTGCCCTCTTTGCCTCCTGAAGCAGCTCGTGATCATCAAGAACCTGCCCTGAAACTGTGAATTGTCGCGCAAGTTCGACAATATGCTGAACCTTAAAAAGAAACCACCTATTGACTTTTGACAACTCGTAAATTCGTTCAATCGTTATCCCAGATTGCATAGCCCTAGCGATTGCAAAAATTCTATCCGGTGTCGGTTCGCTCAATTCTTGCTCAATATCATGAAAATTTAACTCTCCACTCGGATCCACAACTCCCTGGACACCAATATCCAACATCCGAATGGCTTTTTGGAGCGCTTCTTCAAATGTTCGTCCAATGGCCATAACTTCCCCAACAGACTTCATTCCTGATCCAAGTTTGGTAGACACCAGATTGAATTTTTTGAGATCCCAACGCGGCATCTTGACTACTATGTAATCAAGAGCAGGCTCAAAACATGCCTGTGTAATGCCAGTCATACTATTGGGAAGATCCGGAAGCCCCCACCCAAGACTGAGCTTCGCCGCAATATAGGCTAAAGGATAACCCGTTGCTTTGGATGCCAATGCCGAACTTCGAGAAAGCCGCGCATTGACTTCGATAACCCGATATTCCTCTGAGTAAGGATCAAATGCAAACTGAATATTACACTCTCCAACAATACCCAAATGACGCACAACCCGAATCGATATTTTTCGAAGCCAATGATAGTCCCAATTGTTCAACGTTTGGCTCGGAGCAACAACAATGCTCTCACCGGTATGTATCCCCATGGGATCAAGGTTTTCCATGTTACACACAGTCACACAATTATCATGACGATCCCGCACAACCTCATATTCAACCTCTTTCCAGCCGGTGAGAGATTCCTCAATCAGGATCTGAGTGGCATACCGGAAGGCTTTGGATGCACGTTCACGAAGATCTTTGTCCGTCAAACAAATCCCAGAACCAAGACCGCCTAAGGCATAGGCAATACGAAGCATGACCGGATAGCCAATAGTTTGAGCTATCCGAATTGCATCATCAACCGAAGTTGCGGCTTGACTTTGAGGAACATTGACATCGATCTCCGAGAGTTTGGTAACAAAAAGGTTGCGATCTTCGGTCTCTCTGATGGCCTGAACCGAAGTACCTAAAACCGTCACATTAAACTCGTCTAATGTTCTATTTTCATCGAGTGCCAAACCACAATTCAGCGCGGTCTGGCCTCCAAACCCAAGTAAAATTGCATCGGGTCGTTCCTTTTTAATAACGTCCCGAACAAAATCCGCAGTGACTGGAATAAAATAAACCTGATCAGCCAAGTGCGCCGATGTTTGGATAGTCGCAATGTTTGGGTTCACAAGGATGGTCGTAATCCCCTCATCCTTTAACGCCTTGATCGCTTGACTTCCTGAGTAGTCAAATTCCCCTGCCTCTCCAATTTTCAAGGCGGAGCTCCCCAGGATGAGAATCTTATTAGGTTTGGTCAACATCAAATACAGCGAGGCGTACCGATGATCAGTGACTGGCTATTAGTGATTGGAGTATGCCTCTCATTTTACGGCTCGTCACAGTAGATCCAAAAACTGGTCAAATAAATACCCTGTATCATAGGGTCCCGGCGCAGCTTCAGGGTGAAACTGAACACTCATCAACGGACGTGTACAATGCCTAATACCTTCATTGGTACCATCATTGGCATTGATAAACCATGGTTTCCACTCATCACTAAGTGTCTCAGGACGTACGGCATACCCATGGTTTTGCGAAGTGATGTAACAGCGTGGCGTCCCCACCTCACGACACGGTTGATTCTGGCTTCGATGTCCATACTTCAGCTTATAAGTGTCCGCTCCTGAGGCTAATGCTAAAATCTGATTGCCAAGACAAATACCAAGAATAGGCTTGTCTCGCCATATCGCCTGTTTGACGATCTCAATCGTTTCCAGGCATTGTTTTGGATCACCAGGTCCATTAGAAATGATCAGGCCATCAAACTCTTCATTGGAAAGATCATAATTCCACGGAACGCGCATGACCATCACTCCCCGTTCGACTACACTGCGCACAATAGCTGTTTTGCATCCACAGTCAACGATCACGACTTTTCGTGACCCACCCGAATACGTAATCGGCGCATTTACACTAACGGTAGCAACAAGATTGTCTTCGCTAGGATTATGAAACGGAATATCTTCACCTGGAGCAATGATCTTTCCCAACATCGTACCGTTTTCCCTCAACTGCTTGGTGAGCATTCTCGTGTCAATCCCATACAATCCAGGAATCTCATATTCACGAAGCCAATCATCCAAACTTTTCACCGCGCTCCAGTGGCTGTATTGCATCGCATGCTCAGACACCACGAGACCCTGAATATGGATTTTTGAAGATTCAAATTGGCTATCTAAATCATACCCATTCCCCTGTTGAGGAACACCATAATTCCCCATGAGAGGATAGGTCAGAACCAGAATTTCCCCTGCATACGACGGATCTGTGAGCGATTCAGGATATCCAACCATTCCGGTATTAAAGACGACTTCTCCTGCAACAGACTTCGTCTCACCAAAGGCGTAGCCTTTGTAAACTGATCCATCCTCAAGCACAAGTGAACTATGTATTGTTTTAAGACTCATGATGTATCCACACTACCACACACCATGACATTTCCACGCGCGGATACCTTGATAAAAAACAAATCCCTCTATTCGGCCGCATAGTCACCACGGACAAATCCTCTCCGCATAAGTTCGTCCATAATATGCAGGGCATTCTCCTCAGGAGTATGCTGAACTGTGTCAAGCGTAATTTCAGCATTGACCGGAACCTCATAAGGGTCATCAATTCCAGTAAAACCGATAATTTCTCCTCGCCGAGCCTTGGCATACATCCCTTTGGTATCACGTGCTTCACACACATCCAGAGGTGTATCAACAAATACTTCGACAAAATGCCCTTTTGGTATGCGATTACGCACATCATTGCGAGTAGTTCGGTAGGGACTAACGGCTGCACACACCACGACTCCTCCTTGGCGAACAATTTCCGAAGCCACATAACCTATTCGTCGAATATTAGTGTCTCTATCCTCTCGGCTAAATCCCAATCCTTTTGAAAGATGCGTCCGCACCACATCTCCATCCAAAACAGTCACTTGCCTATTATGTTCCATGAGAAAAACAGTCAAGATCTCTGTCGTCGTGGATTTACCCGAGCCACTCAGCCCGGTAAACCAAATCACAACACCTTGCCGATGACGAGGCGGATAGGCATCAGAAAGAATTTCCGCAGTTTCCTTCCGTGCAAACCATTGCGGAAGCTTGCGTCCTTTATTCAGATACTCTTCATGAACCTGCGTAGCAGAAATAGACTTAACTTTCGAATGCTCAGGAATTTTTGTGATTTCTTCATATCGATTTTCCCCACTGAGATACACCAGCTCCGGGAATAAAACCGGACAAACACCAAGTTCATCCTTAAATAGCCCAACAATCTCCTGTGCAGCACACCGCCCATAGTAAAATTGCCCACCAGAGTCCACCTCAGGGCTAGCATAGTCTTGCCCAACAATCAGGTGGTTCGCACCATAATTTCGTTGAATCACCGCATGCAACAGGGCTTCCCGAGGTCCCGCCATCAGGATAGCGAGAGGGAGAAGCGATAGTACAATTCTAGAACTGTCAGAATAGTTTTCCACCAACACTTTACACGTACGTACCCGAGTGTAGTAGTCCACATCTCCCGGTCTCTCCAGGCCTACAGTTGAGTGCAACAGCAGAACACCATCAACATCTTGAATCACCCGCTTGGTCAACTCTTCATGTACGCGATAAAGCGGATGTCGTGTCTGGAACGCCACTACATTGGAATGGCCAAAAGTTTCTAGCCGGGCTCGTGTTTGTACTGGAGTCATACGTATGGCCTGAAAATCATAGTGCCGAGGCAACTGGAGTACTCGCAAACTCCCAGAGATGTTTAGTTTTCCCCATCGATGCATTTCTGAGACAAGAGGGTGTCTCGGATCCTGCGTCCCGCAAACCTTTTGGGCCACCTCATCCAGATGCCAAGGATAGATATCTTCAACAGTCATGACAGCGAGTAACTCGTTGTTTGCATTGCGAAGCGCCACATCACTATCGAGATGGAGAACCAAATCTGGATTAACCGGAAGCGTAATGGGAATAGGAAATAACTGATTATTGACAAGCCGCATATCGCAAAGCACTCGTTGATGATCTTGAGATCCCATAAATCTATCTAAAGGCGAAAATGCCCCTATTGCCAAAAGCTCAAGATCGCACACAGAGCGCTCTGACAGCTGCAACGATGTCAACTGACTCGCGTACGCGATGAGATCATCACGACCATCCTTAGGAACAACCAAGTCGATTAATCCTCCACCATGTGGCGCGATGAGCGAAGAAGTCTGCATCTTAATTTCCATAAAAACCCTTGTTACGGCTTCAATTTATTAGTTCGTTTTCATTGCACAAAAGCCGTAGAGCAATCTAGCCTACTCTCATAACAGGTGGGACAAACGCCTAAGATTCGTATCATCCCCGGCAAGAAAGAGACCTCAGAATATCGCTCTTTCTCATTGATGTTTGCCATCGAAATATCCTACAATCGCCTGTTGCCAAGGCCGCAAAATTGTATCCACTCCATCATTTTTTTCGCTGCTCCGGAGAGAAGAATCTTTCGGTCGTCTAGCGGTATAAGGATAGTCGTGAGAACTTCTTGCCTCAAGAAAATGAGAAAGCCCAACGATCTCAAACGTTTCTCTGGCAAGTTCGTACCATGAACATCGCCCTGCATTAGCAAGATGAACTATTCCCGTTGCACGCTGCCGCACCAACCGTTCGAGTGCTCGTGAGGCATCACGCGCATAGGTTGGAGACATGTAGATATCATCGACGACACGCACCACTTCTCCCATCCGAGCCTTCTCGATAATCGTATCGACAAAACTTCTCTTGCTATGCCCAAACCGGGGCCGAGGAATTTGGCCACTTTCCTGATCCCAGATTGTGCCAAATAGGCTGGCCATTCTCACAATCAACCATTGTGGGCATGCCTGCCGTAAAAGCATCTCTCCGGCATACTTTGAAGCCCCATACACATTGATTGGGTTGGGACAATCGTCTTCTGTATAAGATTCCCCTTTTTCTCCATCAAATACAAAATCAGTACTCGTGTAGACACAAAGACTACCAACTCGAGCACAAAATTGAGCCACATATAACGCTCCAAGCGCATTAATTCGAAAGGCATGCTCGGGTTGAGCTTGACATATCTCCACATCAGTCACTGCGGCACAGTTGATCACAACCTCTGGTTCAATAGATGCCAACACCACTCGAACAGACTCAGGATCACCACAGTTAATATCGTTATGTGTAATGGAAATGACATCGTACTGCTCATCATGCAAGATGGGAATGAGATAACTGCCAAATAAACTACTGCTCCCGATAACCGCAACTCGCACAGGATTACAGCCTATTTCCAAGCCCTAACATAGATAGCGTCATAATAATCGCGGTACGTCCCTGACGTAACGCGCTCGACCCACTCGTAATTTTCGAGATACCAACGAATCGTCTTTTGAAGCCCTGCCTCAAACGTGACGACGGGTTTCCACATCAATTCCTTACGGATTTTCGTTGCTCGCGTTGCGTATCTCCGATCATGTCCTGGCCTATCCACAACAAATTTCATGCTATTCCTGAGAGATGCCTCCTCCATCTCTGTTTCACCTGCCATAAGGTTACAAAGGAGATGAACTACATCGAGGTTTGTGTATTCTTTTTCTGTACTAATATTGTATATAGCTCCATCATTACCACGCTCTAACACCCGGCGTATCGCATCAATACAATCCTCGACATAAACCCATTCACGTCGCTGCATTCCATCGCCATACACTGGCAAGTCTTTACGGATCATGCCATTCCGAATCATGAGCGGGATAAGTTTCTCCGGAAATTGGAAAGGACCGTAATTGTTGCAACTTCTCACAATAATCACTGGAAGGCCATAGGTGCGCTTATACGACAAGCTAAGAAGATCCGCTGCTGCTTTGCTAGCAGCATACGGGCTACTAGGAGCTAAGCGGTGTTCCTCATCGCATGGAACGCTATTTTCAACATCACCGTACACTTCATCAGTTGAAACCTGTAGAAATCGCTCAACACCATACTTACGCCCCCCCTCAAGAAGAACCTGTACTCCCATGGTATTCGTCTGAAAAAATGGTGCCGAATCGAGAATGCTTCGATCAACATGCGACTCGGCAGCAAAATTGACTACTGCAGTTGGACGTTCGCTTTTGTAAAGCTCGTCAACTAGTGCGCGGTCGCTAATGTCGCCACGCACAAATCGGTATTGATCTCCCTCTCCAATTTCCTTTAGATTTTCAAGGTTCCCAGCGTAGGTGAGTTTATCAAGATTGATCACTCTCCATTCTTCCGTCTCAAGCATCAAGCGAACAAAGTGGCTTCCAATGAACCCACATCCTCCCGCAATAAGCAGTCGTTTCATCCCCATGGCCATCCACGCATCAGTAACGAAAGCATGTTACACACAAACCTCTGCATCATCGCCGATCATAAGGCGAATGACTTGTTTATCTTCTGTGATTCGACGGACCGTCGCATGCCGTCCGAGAATACTAGATTTCAACTTCTCAATACCTTCCAAACAAACACCATCCATTATGACGCAATTCTCCAAGCTCGTAGAAATGATTGAACAGTCCAACCCAATACTCGTATACGGACCAACGCGCGCGTTCTCAATTCTTGATCCTTTTCCAATCACCGCAGGACCGTGGACTTCACTCCGTATAATCTGGGCTCCATGCTCTAACACAACCCTCCCCACAACCCGACTCTCAGAGTCTACGCTTCCACGAAAATCATGCTGTACCCATTCATCTAGCACCAGCCGATTTGCATCAAGCAGATCATCTTTTTTGCCCGTATCTAACCACCAACTCTGAAGGCACGAACTTTGGACTGTTTTCCCCCGTTCCACCAATTGTTGAATTGCATCCGTAATCTCAAGCTCCCCGCGTGCAGAAGGGGAAATCGCATCAATTGCAGCGTGAATTTCATTGGAAAAGAGATAGATGCCCACCAAAGCCAATTTCGATTGGGGATTGTCAGGTTTCTCGATCAATCGTGTAATCCTCCCACCATCATCAATCTCTGCTACTCCAAACATGCGAGGATTATCGACTTCTTTCAACAAAATCATGGCATCAGGGTTTTTCTGTTCAAACTCATTCACATAACCCTGCAGGTTCTCCCCAACAAGATTATCGCCGAGATACATTAGGAACGCGTCAGATCCGAGGAACTCTCGTGCCACTTTGACCGCATGTGCTAAACCAAGCGGTTCGGCCTGAGGAATGAAGGTGAAATGACATCCCCACGGATTTGGCGCAAGCGCATCGCGGATAGCCAAACCCGTTTCTGGCGAGATGATAACACCCACATCAGCAATACCAAGACGGGCCACCTGATCCATTACATAAAAGAGAATAGGTCGGTTGGCTACCGGAATAAGTTGTTTCGCCGCCGTATGTGTGAGTGGACGAAGACGAGTCCCTTTGCCTCCGGCTAACACCAAAGCCTTCATCTCAGGCTTGCCTTAGGCGACAGGGTGTACAACGCATTGCTGGCTCATGAACATACTTCTCGACCATACATATCCTGAAGGCGAACAATATCATCTTCACCAAGATAAGGTCCCTGCTGGACTTCAATAATTTCAAGAATTTCAGAGCAAGGGTTTTCAATTCTATGATTCATTTCTTTAGGGATATCAAGGCTCTGGCCAACTGTAAGCTCTAAACACTGCTCACCTCGGGTAACCTTAGCTTTTCCGCGAACCACAACCCAGTGTTCTTGGCGTTCCCGGTGTCGCTGAAGGGACAGCTTCGCACCTGGATGGACGGTAAGTCGTTTGACTTTATACCCGCCACCAGAGTCTAACGTAGTATATGAACCCCATGGGCGAAACACCGTCTGGTGCTCCAAACGTTCACGAGCATTGCGTTTTTTCAGAATACTTACAACTTCTTTAACATCCTGAGCACGAGATTTAGGACAAACCAGCGTCGCATCAGGAGTATCCACAAGCACCATATCCTTTAATCCAATCGTCGCAACTAAGCGATGATTTCCAAACAACACCGAATTTTCACTTCCCAAATCAACAACATTTCCGTTTACGACATTCCCTGCTTTTGTCTTTGATGCAATATCCCCCACAGAACTCCATGACCCAATATCAGACCACACAAAACTGACCGGTACCACTGCGGCCTTTGATGTCTGCTCCATTACAGCTGTATCGATCGGCATCGATGGCAGTCGCCCATACATCTTCATCACGTTATCGTTTAACCCAGCACTGCTATTTTGTAATCGGCATATCTTCTTTATGTCTCGAAGAAGCTTAGGTTGATACAACGCCAATTCATCGAGAATGGTCGAGGCTTTCCACAGAAATATACCACTGTTCCAGAAATACCCACCAGACCGCAGCATAGCTCTTGCTTTTGCAACATCAGGTTTCTCAATAAACCGTCGCACACGATACCCCTTGAGGGCTCCTTGAGCTTCAAGTTGGTTGCGCATGTTGGGTTTGATATACCCATAACCTGTTTCTGGCGCAGTTGGATTAACGCCCAAGGTAACAAGGTGTCCGTCTCCAGCGAGTTTCGTTCCGAGGTTGACCGCCTCGGCAAACTTCCTCGTTCCTTTGATCACATGGTCGGCAGGCACAATAAGCATAACCGCAGCAGGATCTCTCACAACAAGTTTCATGGCTGCCATTGCAATCGCAGGAGCCGTGTTGCGTCCCTCAGGTTCAACAATAATGTTTTTCTGAATATCCCTCTTCCATTCCCTTAGCTGCAAGGTCACTATATCCGCTTGTGAACGATTCGTCACAACGAACACACGCGATATTGGAACACAACTCAAAGTTCGCTTGAGTGTCTGGTGGATAAGTGTTTGATCTCCCAAAATACGGAGCAATTGCTTAGGATACAGTTCCCGACTGAGCGGCCAAAATCGAGTTCCGCTGCCACCGGCAAGAATGATCGCGTGAAGATGGGAATTCATTTTCATCTGTGCCCCTAACAGGTCAGCATCCCATATATTCTTACTGTGCACAACAACATACTTATTGGCCAACATCGTTGCCATGTCATAGCAACGATGCTACGGTAGGTATTGCTCTCCTTGAGACCCAGCATACATCCACATGGCACACAAAAAACCAGACCCTACTCCAACAAAACCAAGACATTCAAAGTCCATCGATCTGGCCAGATTTTTAGAAGGCATCGGCTCACCCGAATTCATGTCATTTTCTTTGGACCCGTGGCAAAAGGAGGCTATTGAAAAAATCAGACAAGGCGATGTTATCGTCAGTGTACCTACCGGGAGCGGAAAAACCTATGTAGCAGTTGAAGCCGCCCGCCATGCTATGAATGCCGAAAAAACAGTGCTATACACCTCGCCTATCAAAGCTCTCTCCAACACCAAGTTTACTGAATTTAGCAAGATCTTTGGACCCGACCGAGTAGGCATTCTCACTGGAGAACGGCGCGTAAACCCTTACGCTGAAATGCTCGTTATGACCACTGAAATCCTACGAAATTTGCTCTATGACGCAGCTAGCGGAGAAATTGACTTTCGTCTCGATACCTTAGGGTTAGTTATTCTCGATGAAGCCCAATTCCTTGCAGACCCAGAGCGCGGAGTTGTATGGGAGGAAACCATTATATTCTGCCCCAGTCAAACACGCCTGTTGCTTCTCTCTGCATCAATCGGCAACCCAGAGGAGCTCACCACGTGGATGTCCAGCATCAGACCAAGCACCTGTCACTTAGTTCGTCACGACAATCGATCCGTTCCACTTCGTTCCGGCTATCTGCACCCAAACGGATCCCTTACGCCCCTGTTCAAGACCCTCGATACACCCACCTCGCCAAAAGAAGCAGACTTACACCCCAAAACAAAACACCTCTTTCATATATACGAGCAAAACATACTTGGACCACGACGCCCATTACGTCGATCATAAATGTATTACACCGAGATTGGCGGCATTACTTCTCTACCTGCAATCCCCCTCTCGTTAAGGAAACTGATTATGATTCCCTCACCACACTCCGCACATAAGTTATGAGAGAATCTCCCTCACGCAATAGCAGTCTCCATTGGAAAACCCAGAATGCACACTAGCTAAAACTCAATGGTGGAAAATCACAAGCGACGATCTCTTTAGCGGAATGTTTGAATAGACAGCTAGCAAGGTTCTAGTCAGTGAAAAATGACATCCTACTCTTGTATGGTAGACCTCGACACAAGTCGAGAACAAAGATGGCGGATTCTTTCACCGCTCTTCCAAAAGATAAATTGGGTTGGAAATAATCCATGGACGCCA
>DCWI01000059.1 GCA_002328825.1 Nitrospiraceae bacterium UBA2166
AACCTTGGGGGCAGGTCAGTGCGCAGTCCATTTCGGACCTGCGTGCCCTAGGGGCAATCTCAAAGCGAAGGGAAGCAGTATGGATGAGTTTCAGAACTATTTTGGTATCGGTGCGGCCACACTTTTTTTGGCCGTCGGGTACTTTTTCCCGACTTTGATATCATTTTTGGCAAGGCGGCCCAAACTCTGGCGGATCGCTTTGGTGAACCTTTTCTTTGGCTGGACAGGAGTAGTCTATCTTTTTCAATTGTTCAGGGCTTGGAGATGGGGAAGAGGCGCGTTGGACAACAGAGATGTCGCGTGGCCCGTACACACTGCCGACGGTTTTAATGCTACAACGGATGAATCACAAACCAACACACAATCAGCGCCAAAGACCAAACGATACGAAGACCTCAATACAAGAACTTTTGATGTTGGGGAGTCAATATTGGAAGGCGAAAGTAGTTTTGGGGTGCAGACGGAAGCTGGCTGGGATGGAGTAGCCCTTAAAGAACTTGTAGAGGATAGGTTTGTTTTCGTTGCGCCAGCCTGGGAAGTGTGGATTAGTGACGCAAAGAACGACTCTACGGGAATTTTAGATACTGCGCAGGAGGCTGTGCGCCAGATTAGGGATACGCGTGTTTTTGAGAGTGTTGTACTTCATCAACCAGCTGTTTTTGGGTTGATGATTATGCCTGTGGATGAAGCCACAGGATTTCACGCATATATGCTTGGAGATTCGAATTTCGATGACAAAACATTCATTTTGTTCGCTGTTGATAGCCGTGAAGCACGTAGTTATCTGCAAGTGAATCTTGAAAGATACTTAAGTGAACGTTCAAACGAAAATGTGTGCGTCTGCTTGTTTTTTGGTGACGATGTAAAGCGGGAAGTCGAGAATCATCACTTGTGGCAATTGGGCACGGAGGGGATTCCCGACTCTGTGGACGTGCTAGACATGTTGATAATTGATGCGAATCGTCGGATAGTAGAGGTCACATCCTTTCAGCGAACTCTGATCAAAGGGGTCTTTTCCGGAGATTTGGGAAAGAACTACGTCATCGATATCGGTGACTGGGAAAGTGGAAAATTGGTCCCAGTGCTAGCAGAGACGAGGAAAATCTGGGATGCTGCCGTGTCATCGAATGGCGCGCCCGGAAATGTCACCTCAGCCGATGATAACTCTGACGAGGGAAAATTTGGGGATGATGATGATAAAATGTATGATGTGGATGAGGGAGAAACAGAGATGAAGGCTTTGCTTGCAACAATCGAAGCGTCAATTGAGGCCGATTTTGGGCAAACTGATATATCAGATGGTTCCTTGTACCTTGCTGCAATAAGAACTGAGGAAGCAATCTTGGTAGCCGATGACCTCAGCAAAGAGATAAAGTTTGAATTGGGAGAGCAGACACTTGTGTTAGGTAGTTTTTGGGAAGAAAGCATTGAGTACCAATATGATAAATCTGACGGTGAATGGTCGATACGGGTTTCAGGGCCTTTTGCGTTCGAACTCCTGGATGACACCGGATTGGATGGACTAGATGTTGATGATGGTCCAATAGAAGAGCTAATAGTTGTTTTCCGCATTGATGGGGACAGTCCAGCTGTGGTTCCTTCAATACGTTCGAGTGGAGGTGTGCTGAGCGAAACAGAGGAAGATGACGATTTCGAAGGCTTGTAGATCAAACGTATGCACACGGGCAAGACCGCGGTCGGGCTGGCTCGATGGAGCCGCTCCTCTCGTGTGATTTACGCATCATGATCGACACCAGCCAGCGGGTTTCCACATCGACTCATTGCGCGATCTCGAGTGGCGCACTATTACGGGGGGGCGGCCGTGCTGTGTGGGCGGCGGCCTGAAAACGCTACTCGGCCGAAAAATCATGGCCTGTCGCCGGCTGTAAGCCTCCTACAGGCGAAACTCGGGCTCAAATGCTATTTGGGTAGCAACAGATGCGTCAGGCGCTGTCGGGGTAAGATAACGCCATACGGGCTGTGGTACGCTGGATTGTGGGAAGCGCTGGGAACGCTTAGGGGCTGTTCGCAGGACAGCAAGGACGGGAAGAATGGCAAACACCACGAGCATGGAGCCATTAGCTCAGCAACTGGATGCCCATCCGGACTATAGGGTGTTGCGGCGGCTTGAGTCGCGAGAAGTCTACGACGAGCCGGGACAGGGCTTGCAGGTTTACAGGGGAGCATTCCTGGATACTGAGACGACCGGCTTGGATGCGGCAGAGGCAAAGGTGATCGAGTTGGCTGTTGTGCCTTTTGACTACTCTAGCGACGGACGGCTCCTGCGTGTGCATCACAATTTGGTCCTCACCCAAGGTAATTGACGCAGCAGCCGTCGAAGCTTGTGTGCGGACCTCTGACCTCGTCATCGCCCATAATGCGAGCTTCGACCGCCCAATCGCAGAACGCCACTGGCCTTTGTTGGCCGAGAAGAATTGGGCTTGTTCGATGAGCGATATTCCTTGGGTGGAGGAGGGAGTATCGAGCGCCAAACTCGACTATATCGCTATGAACTTGGGATTCTTTTTCGAAGGCCATCGAGCTGCCAACGATTGCCTCGCTGGCATTGAAATTTTTAGCCGGACGCTTCCTGTATCTGGGCGGCTTGCACTGTCGGTATTGCTTGATAACGCTCGTGCGACCACGGTCAGGATTCGTGCTGTCGGTGCTCCGTTTGAGGTCAAGGACGATCTCAAGGCGAAGGGATACAGATGGAACCCTGGAAATGACGGTGTTCCGAAGGCCTGGTGGACGGACATTCCGGAAAAGGATCTGCCTGGAGAATTGGAGTGGCTGGGCTCGGAAATTTTCCGGGGCCGAGACCTAAAAGCTCATCCGTTACCCATGGAGCGAATCACGGCTGCAACACGTTATCGATTGTAAGAAAAAAGCATAGTTGACGCTGCCTTCAGAGCTTGCGGAATTTGTAGAGACGAATGGCCTCCGTTTTCTCGGAGCCTGTCGCGACACCGTCGTTAGGTAGCTTTTCGTGCCCTGGTGCGTTTCGTGCCCGAAAAGCCCCTAACGAGATCGCGCATTAAAAAACGAATGCGTCGATCCTTGATCGTGTAGTACGCCTCCACGAGTTCTCTTGCTTCCTGTTCCAGTGCCTCGCTCTCTTCGTGCATTTCGGGCGCAAATTCCTCAGGTGCCAACGCTTGCTCGACCACGTCAGATGGCAGGTCGTCAAAGAAAAAGCTGATCGGCACGTCAAGGAGATGCGAGAACATATAGAGTTTGCTGGCGCTAAGTCGGTTGGCGCCGCGCTCGTATTTCTGGATTTGCTGGAAGGTGAGATTGACTGCATTGCCCAGCTTTTCCTGGCTCATGCTCATCATCGTGCGGCGCAAGCGCAATCTGCTACCAACGTGAACGTCTAGCCAACAAGAGAACACCGCTCACTCGCCATGCCGTGCGCATGATTTTCAACTTAACTGTTGACAGGTACCTGCGGGAAAATTACCGTGGCCTTGGTCCTACCCTGAGTTGGCCTATTAAATTTCTTTGGGAGCCAGATCTTGGCCGACAAGAACTCAAGGCGCAAATTTCTAAAATCCGCTCTTGTCGCGGTCGGTGGGGCTACCGCCCTTTTCACCAACGTAAAGTTCGACGCCTCGGACGGTGTGAAAATTGGAAGGACGAACATTCGGATCGGCATGTCCGAAGCTAGTGGAAAGTGTGGGTTTGCCGCTA
>DCWI01000057.1 GCA_002328825.1 Nitrospiraceae bacterium UBA2166
CCACGATTACCCATACTGCTCCCACCGAACAGCATCTCTACGTATGTTGTACTCACTGAACGGCATCTCTACATAACCAGTAATTGACGCTAGGAACTATAGGAAAGTAGGTCGAATTCCCACCCGAAAACAGCCCACTAGACGCATAACTAGACGCATAGACCATTGAAGTGGGTAAGAGGGACTAGCTCAAAGTGGTGGTCGCATTGACTTGCATGCTATACCATGCGGTGGAAGTGTGGAGCCAACGGACGGCTTTGAAATGGTTGGAAAATATTGGACTGATATCGTTGGAGGGTATAATCTTGCGTAATATGGGTAACCTTTGGCCTGATCGAAGATACCCATTTAGGGATGTGGGTTGTTTCAATGATTAGGAGGTAGGCTGTTGTTGAGAGAGCCTGAAAATGCCTTTAGGGGAATAATTAGAAGGTTGCTAAATGGGTTGGAGGCAACGAATGATTTCAATGCATAGCGAGGAGCCAATAATCCTCGAAATACCGTTGGAGATAGCCGGAGAGGATGTTTGGGGTGTCTTGGGAAGCAAAGATAGGGTCCATGACAAGTTGAAGGACGAAGTATCGGAGGCGGTCGATACTGTCTATAATATTGCAACTCCTAAGGCTGTATTCAGGACTATTAATGTGCTTGAAGTCGGTTCAAATTTTGTAAAATTGGAATCAGACATGGAAATTAGAGGTAAATTCATCTCTCATTTGTTTGGTGGAGCGGAAAAAGCTATTTTTATAGCTGCAACCATGGGAGCCGAGCTAGATAGAAAAATCTCACAGTTGATGGAAAATGGGGATAATATCGAAGCAGTGATCTTGGATTCCGCTGGGACAGCTGCTGCGTTTAACGGCTTCACTCACGTATTGAATTATCTAATGACTCGTGCCCTTCCTGATGGATGGAAGATGGGAACGTGCCTACGACCAGGCCAAACATACTGGGATATTACGGGACAAGCGATGGTATTCAAAGCTCTTCCAGCCCATTTAATTGGGATGGAACTTCTTGAATCTTCATTTATGAAACCGCAGAAATCGCAATCTGGCATTGTTCCAATAGGCTCCCAACTTCATATTTCGAGTGATCCCTCACAAGGATATTGCAAATACTGTCCAGCATCGAATTGCCCGATGAGAATTGAACCATTTATCGAGATTGTTAATTGATGTTAATATTTACTGTGAGTATCCACTATTTCAAAAGGAGATTTTGATGGATTTATCAGAGTTAGTTCGATTTGTAGTTGAAGGAGATGCTGATAACGCAGAATCTTTCACTCTTGAAGCCTTAGCTCAAGGCATACCTGCCGAGGATATCGTAAACACTGGTTTGATTCCTGGAATGGACATCGTCGGAGAGAAATTCACTTCTAGGGAGTACTTTATGCCTGAGATGTTGGTCTCAGCTAGAGCTATGAAACGTGCCATGGAACATCTCCGACCACTCCTCGTCCAATCGGACGGTAAAACTGGGCCAACTGCCGTTTGTGGGACTGTCACCGGCGACCTTCATGATATCGGCATTAGCTTGGTTGGAATGATGCTTGAAGGAGCAGGATTTGAGGTCATTTATCTCGGCCCTGATAACACAGCGGATCAGTTCCTAGATGCTATGGAAAAGGAGAACGCGCAGGTTCTTTGCATATCGGCACTTTTGACAACTACAATAAAAAATATGAAAGGTGTTGTAGAAAGGGCAAAGGAGAGGAAAATTCGCAACCAGATGAAGATCTACGTCGGAGGAGCCCCCGTAACTGAAAAATTTGCAAAAGATATCGAATCAGATGGATATCGCCCAGATGCAGGTCAGGGCGTGAAAATGATCAAAGAGGATTTAAGTTTATCGGGTCAGATCAATTTCATAAAGACAAATCACTCTGCAGTTCAGTGACTATCGATAAAATTTTTGTGATTTAGTGAAAATATATAGCTAGGAGAGGTAAGAAAATGGCAAGTGAAATGACTTCACGAGAGCGCCTCAGAAGAACTTTAGACTTAAAGGAACCAGACCGAGTTCCTATTGATTGTGGAACTGTGGCCAGCGCTATAAGTAATATCGCTTACGAACGTCTGGTTAATCTTCTGGAATTCCCCAGTGAACTTAACCGTGCAGATCTCCATGACCCAGTGAACCCTGACCATGATCTCACCCCATGCGAAGACATCTTGAATATGTTTGGTGTTGATACACGTAATATAAGTCCCGACCAACCTATCGACTCACAGGCTCTTTCAAAAACTCAACTGGACGAGTACTCGTACCGTGACGAGTGGGGAGTCGTTTGGGAAAGGCCTCGTAACGAAATCGGGCCATATATTTACAGGAAAGGACCTTTTCAGAAAGACGGCCTGACAATCCAAGACGTTGAAAAATATGCTTGGCCAGATGCGAATGAGTCACATCGCGTCACAGGACTGAGAGAAAAAGCTCAACGGATGCATGAAGAAACTGATTTTGCTGTGGTAGTGTCAGTCGGGCATGCCCCTGTTGCGCCTAGCCAGAGACTCAGAGGATTTGCCGAATTTATGGAAGACCTCGTGCTTAATCCTAAACTCGCTGAAGCTATTTTAGAGCAGGTTACTAATGTTATCGTTGAGTCGACAAATTCCATTTTGCGAGAAGCAGGCCCCTACGTCGACGTTGTGTCATTTGCTGATGATTTGGGGTTCCAGGATAGAGCTTATTTTAGTGAGAGCATGTTTAAAAAACAAATTAAACCTTTCATGGCAAGATGTGTTGATGCCATTCATCAAAACACCGACGCTAAAGCTGTGATGCATAGCGATGGAGCCATCTATGCCCTGATTCCAGATTTAATCGACATGGGAGTGGATTGTATCAACCCTGTTCAGACGACAGCATGGAACATGGAACCGGAGAAACTTAAGTCTGAATTTGGTAAAGATATTGCTTTCTGGGGTGCCGTAGATACGCAGCAAGCCCTGCCTTTTGGTACAGTTGACGACGTCAGAAGAGATGTGAAGTCAAAAATAGAGACTCTAGGTCCTGGAGGAGGTTATGTGCTGGCTTCCTGCCATACAATTAGGAGCGAGGTGCCAGCATCGAATATTGAGGCCATGTTTGATGCTGCTCTAGAGTATGGTAAATATTCTTAGTATTCAGCGTTTTCACATATGCGACAGGATGACATAACCTCCTTCCCCACTCTGCTATAATCGTCTGCAAAGGCACGTTCTTTTGGAGTGATGGTTGGTTTTTCCAGCTGCCACCGGCCTGCTTGAGGTAATGTTGATAAGGAGATTCCAAAAGTCTCATAA
>DCWI01000039.1 GCA_002328825.1 Nitrospiraceae bacterium UBA2166
TGAGGTGTTTTCGGAGAAGGCCTCTGTTTGGGTAGACTACGATTGGCGGAGCAGCCCAGTCCTTCGTCTGGAGTTGCCGGCAGAATCGATAGGACTTGACCGTCTGCGCATAGATCCGGTGGATCACAGGGTCTGTGATGTCGCCCGAATGGCATTCGTGGAGGAGTTTTCGATCGATAGCGCACTGGCAGATGGAAAGGTGGTCAGACTCACCCGACGTGATCTGATCGACACTAAAGTCGTTAGTCACACACAGGATATACAGTTGGGAACGCTCGGTGGCCGGCAACTATTGTACTTTACTGGCCCGGATCCACAGATTCATTTTGCATTGGGCCAGTTGGCTAAAGACGCAGCAGGTGCCCAACTGGTAGTTATCCTGAAGATGGTATGGCCTGGTCTTTACTGATGTCACCTTCGGGCGCCAACCAATTAGCTTCGGTTGACCGTTGAACGGGCAGTCCCTAGAATTCTGCCTTCATCCCGGTGAACATTTATCAACGTTTTTAACGGTCGGATGCTCGCGAATTATCTACCAATCCTGCTGTTTCTGATCGTTTCGATAGGCCTCGGATTCACCTTGCTTGCCGCTGGTAAGCTGCTGAGCCCCAGCAACCCCGGTGAGCAGAAAAACTCCCCTTACGAGTGCGGCTTCGAGGCATTCGAGGATGCGCGAATGAAGTTTGACGTGCGCTATTACCTCGTTGCTATCCTATTTATTCTCTTTGACCTTGAGATCGCCTTCCTGTTTCCCTGGGCGATCGTGCTGGATGAGATTGGCCTTTTCGGATTTCTGGCGATGATCGTCTTTCTTCTGGTGTTGGTGGTTGGCTTTGTCTATGAATGGATGCGGGGCGCGCTGGAATGGGAGTAGTTTTCCGATGGCGCTAGAGGGCATGTTGGAACAAGGCTGGGCAACAACCAAGCTTGACGACCTCATCAACTGGGCCCGTACAGGCTCGATGTGGCCGATGACTTTTGGGCTTGCCTGTTGTGCAGTAGAGATGATGCATACCGGCGCATCGCGCTACGATCTGGATCGGTTTGGAATTATTTTCAGGCCCAGCCCAAGGCAGTCCGACGTCATGATCGTCGCTGGTACGCTGACCAATAAAATGGCCCCTGCTTTACGAAAGGTCTACGAGCAGATGCCGGAGCCTCGCTGGGTTATATCGATGGGATCGTGCGCAAATGGGGGGGGGTACTATCATTATTCCTACTCGGTGGTCAGGGGATGTGATCGGATCGTTCCTGTTGATGTTTATGTGCCGGGGTGTCCCCCGCGGCCGGAAGCCTTATTGGATGGCCTTCTCAAGTTACAGCAAAAACTGCAGAAAGAACGTGTGTTGGTGAAGTAAACATGCATTACGTTTGCGAAGTTGTTCAGAAGGCCTTTCCAGAAATTGTACTTGGTGTGAGTGAGGCCTACCAGATGCCTGTGATTGAAATTCATCGAGATGGCCTTATCTCCGTGGCGATTTTTTTAAAAGAAAATAGAGATTTGTATTTCGACCACATCACTGATATTTGTTCCGTCGATTATCCAGAAGACGATGAGCGTTTTGAGGTTGTGTATTTTCTTCATTCGCTGTTTCATCGACATCGGGTGATCATAAAAACAAGGTTGTTGGAAGATGCCCCTAGTATCGAATCGGTCACTTCAATATGGAGGGGAGCAAACTTTTTAGAGCGAGAAGTCTATGATCTCATGGGCATTCGTTTTCAGAAGCATCCTGACCTTCGGCGAATTTTGCTTCCCGATGACTACGACGAAGGCCATCCGCTCAGGAAGGATTTTCCAACAGAGGGAAAAGGGTGGCGTTGTTCGTTTGACTTCTTTCCCGACCTTAATGAGCAACCGAGATCAGAGATTGATCGTGATTCGGCGGAACGTGAGCGCCAAGTTTTTAAACGCGAAAATGAGCAAAACGGTGATCGTAAAGAGGCAAATGGTTCCCGGCGAGAAGAAGAGTTTTTGCTTAATATGGGGCCGCAGCATCCAGCAACTCATGGAGTTCTTCGAGTTGTACTTGCGCTTGAAGGAGAACGTATTTCTAAAGCTACTGTTGATGCTGGGTATCTTCACCGTGGCGTGGAAAAGTTAGCAGAAGGACTCACCTATAACCAGATCATTCCACACACTGATCGGTTGGATTACGTCTGCGCGATGGCGAACAATTATGCCTATGTTCGATCGCTCGAGACCCTTCTTGGGTTGGTTGTACCTGAACGCTCAGAATACATTAGGACAATTGTTGCTGAAATGCAGCGGATTATTGGGCATCTTTTTTGGCTTGGAACTCAGGCTCTTGATATTGGTGCCATGACGGTGTTTTTTTGGACTTTTCGGGAGCGTGAGGAATTGCTTGATATGTTTGAGATGCTTTGTGGCGCGCGACTGACGTTGAACTATTTTCGCGTTGGAGGGGTGGACAGAGACTTTGAATTTGACCTTGTGGAGCGTTTGTCATGTTTTCTCGATGAGTTTCCACGACATATCGATGAATATGACACTTTGTTGGCAAAAAATCGAATTTGGCTCGCTCGGACAAAGGACGTGGCTGTGATCTCTGCGGAAGACGCTATTAATTTTGGGTTAACTGGTCCTGTAATTCGGGGATCAGGTGTTGCATATGATGTACGGAAGTTCAGTCCGTATGGTGTTTATGGGGATGTTGAGTGGGATGTTCCAGTCGGGAAGTATGGTGATACGTATGATCGCTACTGGGTTCGGATGGAAGAGATGAGACAATGCTGTCGTATTATCCGACAGTGCCTTGATCGACTTCCGGATGGCCCAATTCTGGCTGATGTGCCTGAAATTGTTCCGCCACCCAAGGAAAATGTCATGCGGGACATGCAAAGCCATATACACCATTTTGTTTTGTTCACTCACGGGTTTCATCCACCAGTTGGTGCGGTCTATTGTCCAACCGAATCGCCGAAAGGCGAACTTGGATTCTACATTGTTAGTGATGGCAGTGCACGCCCATATCGAATGAAAATTCGATCACCTTCGTTTATCCATCTGGGAGCGCTTGATCACATGTCAAGAGGGTACTTGGTATCAGACCTTATTACTGTGTTTGGAACGTATGATGTCGTGATGGGAGAGTGTGATCGTTAGGTGGGCGTTATATGTTTTCCTCTGAAGCGAAAAAACGAATTTCCCTCGTTCTGAAACGTTATCCCATCAAATCGTCTGCTTTGCTCCCATTGTTGAATTTGGCTCAAGAAGAAGAAGGTTTTGTGTCTGAGGATAGTATGCGTGAGATTGCTAAATTGCTTGATCTTACGCCGCCAAAAGTGTATGAGGTTGCCACTTTTTACACTATGCTCAACCTTAAACCAATTGGGCGCTTCCATCTTCAGGTGTGTAAATCGTTGATGTGTGCTCTGGTAGGATCGGAGACATTACTTAAGTGGATTGATCAGGAATTGGGAATTAAACCTGGTGAAACTACGCAGGATAATATGTTTACTCTGAACACGGTTGAGTGTCTCGCCTCATGTGGAACGGCGCCGATGATGAAGGTGAACAATGATTACTTTGAACATCTGACACACGAAAAGGTTTGTCAGCTTTTTGAAGATCTTCGAACTACGGGTAAATGTTCACTTGCAACCGGCCCATTTCGGTGGCCAGATCCAGGGATGCTCAGGTAATGGCGGCGTTTGAGAAAATTCTTCTGAAAAATATGGATATGCCGGACTATTCTGGATCATTGAAGGACTATGAAAGGGCTGGTGGGTATAGGGCCATTCAGAATGCTCTTGGAAAGACAAAGCCAGGTGATTTGATTGATATCGTCAAACGGTCAGGCTTGCGTGGGCGCGGAGGAGCGGGGTTTCCAACAGGTGTCAAATGGGGATTTATTCCTCAAGATCATCCGGGACCGAAATATTTGTGTTGTAATGCCGATGAGAGTGAACCTGGAACGTTTAAAGACCGCCAGCTCATTGAGCGTGATCCTCACCAAATACTTGAAGGAATTATCCTCGCGTGTTATGCGATCGGGGCAAGGACTAGCTACATTTATATTCGAGGCGAGTTTGCCCTTGGGGCGGAGATTTTGGAGAAGGCTCTTGACGAGGCCTATAAAGTAGGTTACTTGGGAACAAACATTCTGGGTGCCGGTTTCGATCTTGATGTGTATGTTCATCGAGGGGCGGGAGCTTATATTTGTGGAGAGGAAACCGCCTTACTGGAATCTCTTGAAGGCAAGCGAGGGAAGCCACGAACCAAACCACCTTTTCCAGCAATCGCTGGACTGTATGGAAAACCAACGGTCATTAATAATGTTGAGACCTTGGCAAATATTCCGCATATCGTTAATCGAGGGCCGGAATGGTTTATGTCCATAGGATCGCCGCCAAAGAGTCCAGGAACAAGGGTTTTTTCTCTTAGCGGGCATATTGCTCGCCCTGGGAATTATGAAGTTCCCATGGGAATTACTATAAGGGAGATGCTTGAAGACTTTGGGGGAGGAATGAGTGATGGAAAACAACTCAAGGCCATTATTCCTGGCGGGGCTTCTGCCTCCTTCCTAACTTCGGAACATCTTGATGTTAAACTAGATTTCGAGGGGATTGCTAGCGCCGGATCAATGTTGGGATCAGGCGCGATCACCTTTATGAATGAAGGTACGTGTATGGTGTGGGCGGCAGAACGTCTTCTCGAGTTTTTTCACCATGAATCATGTGGCAAGTGTACTCCTTGTCGTGAAGGGAGTATGTGGCTGCTTCAAATCCTTCATCGAATGGAGGCAGGACATGGAAAGCATGAAGACCTTGATCTCCTGTTGAAGTTATGCGGCAATATTGCCGGGCAGACGGTTTGTGCTTTTGGCGATGCTGAAATTGCGCCTATTGTTAGTACTCTTCAACATTTTCGACATGAGTATGAGGCGCATATTCGAGATGGGTGCTGTCCGTATCGTACTGAACAGGCAGAATTGGTTAGTACCGGGTCATCACAGAGACATTAAACCAATATGGGTTACGTAAAACTTACAATTGATAATCGTGAGGTCGAAGTTGAGCAGGGAACACTCGTCATTGAAGCTGCTCGGAATCTTGGTATCGATATTCCCCATTTCTGCTATCACCCTAAACTTGGCTATGATGCGAATTGTCGGATGTGTCATGTTGAAATAGATAAAAATCAAAAGCTTCAGGCTTCCTGTAGTATTTCCGTCGCCGATGGCATGATTGTGCATACTGATACTGAGCGCGTAAGAGAATCGCACAAATCCGTGCTTGAATTTATTCTTGCAAACCATCCGCTTGACTGCCCAGTCTGTGATCAGGGTGGGCGTTGTGATCTGCAAGACTACTCACATCGATATACTCCGACGGTCAGTCGTTTTGAAGAAGTAAAACGAGTATTTAACAAAGACTACTTTGGTTCGGTCATTGAGAAACAGATGAACCGTTGTGTGTCTTGTATGCGCTGTGTACGGTATTGTGATGATGTTATTGATGCGAAAGCGTTAGCGTCAGCTGGACGCGGGTCGATGAGTGAAATTAAGCATTTTGGATCCCATCAGTTGGATTGTGAATTTTGTGGAGGATGCGTACAGATCTGTCCTGTTGGGGCGTTCACCAACCGCATATCCATGTTTGATTATCGACCATGGATGCTAAAGCGAACGGATACGACGTGTGGCTATTGTGGAGATGGGTGTCAATTGACGGTTCAGACACGTGATCAACAGTCTGCAGTCAATACTATTATTGAAGTTCAGTCATTCCACGGCACAGGTCGTAATAATGGCGATTTGTGTGCCCGAGGCTATTTTGGGTTTGGTTTTGCCAATCATGAAGCTCGTCTCACCCATCCATTGATTAAACGCGATGGTATTCATGTTCAAGTTACTTGGGAA
>DCWI01000087.1 GCA_002328825.1 Nitrospiraceae bacterium UBA2166
GGAACAGTGACTCGAGGGTGGCTGGGAATTGGAATTCAACAGTTAAATGCTGAGCTTGCTGAGAAACTAGGAGTTAAAGAGAATCAAGGGGTTCTAGTTAGTGATGTGTTTGAAGGAGACCCGGGGTTTGAGGCTGGATTGAAGCCAGGGGATATTATTACGAGTGTCGATGGGGAGATTGTGCTTACCCCGAACGATCTTTCGATCAAGATCGCAAGTATGGTTCCGTCTCAAAAAATTAGTGTTGCGATTATCCGAGATTCAAAAGAACAGGAGATTGATGTTGTACTTGGCAAACGGGACGAAGGTGCAACAACCGCATCGATTCCAGAGCAAGATCTTGGGGCGGACATTCGGGAAAAGTTAGGGGTTCAAATTCATGATCTCACCGGAGAATTAGCGGAACGCTATAAAGACCAAACTGGGGTGGTTGTGATGGAGGTTGACAAAGACAGCCCCGCAGCGGCGGCAGATCTCCGCCAAGGTGATCTAATTAAAGAGATTGATAAGCAAGTGGTGACAAACACAAAAGAGGTTACAGCAGTGCTAAATGACATTGCTGCTGGAACAGATGTTCTTCTTCGGGTGACTCGTGAGGGGCGTGCATTTTTTGTCATTCTCCGGACGAGCGAAGGATAGCTAGAAGTTATCTGCTACCAACATTTACACGATAAAAAAGATGGAGATTGTGCCGATAAACTGACATCTAGTGTTCATGTAAATTCTGGCACCCAGACTTGCAGAGATCGGTGAAAAACTATAAATTCATGCATCTCTAATAACTCTATGTATGGAAAATGAGGCACGAAGGTACAATATGAATCACTTTGGGCGACTGATCCTTATGGGGGTGATTTTGTTGGGCATTGGCGCATGTTCTTCGTCTCCCAAACCAAGCCCTCTGTCCGCTCCGGCTGAGGCTATTCCAGCTGCTGCATCGCACAATCAGGATGGACTACAGCTGTTTGCCGATGGGAAAATTGATCTAGCTGGAAATGCTTTTAAAGCAGCACTTACTGAAGATCCTGATATGGCAGAAGCCCATTACAACCTTGCGTTGACGCTTTTTTCAAGTGGGTATCGGGATGAGGCGGAACAGCATTTCCTGGAAGCGGCAAATCTTGCGCCTGGCCACAAAATTATTTGGGACTCCCCTGCTCTGCGTCCCTATGGGTCACCGCGGTTGCTTCCCAAGGATGAGGACTTGAGCGGTGCCGCTGGAGAAATGCCAAACGCGCTTGATAATATGTTCTAGTCCTAGACACATTTTTCTACCTTCTCGATATCTCAAAGACTACACATCCTTCCTCGTATCTGACAGGGGTTTCTTCGAGAAGATAATCAATGGAACGACGCGTAGCATTAATTACTGGTGGCGCACGAGGTATTGGGAGAGCTATTGCGATGCATCTTGCACGTGATGGGTGGGCCATTGCTATCTGTTACCGCACAAGTCAAGACGCTGCTCAGTACACTGTCAAATCTATCCAAGATATACAGTCGACGGATGATCACATTTTTGCGGTCCAGTGTGATGTTTCGGACTCAGAGTCAGCAAAGGCATTGGTTCAGCAGGTACAGGGGAGGTGGAAGAGACTTGATGTGTTAATCAATTGCGCTGGACCATATCATCGTGTCCCTCTTCTGCAGGAAACTGTTGAAGGGTGGGATGCAATGTTTCAGAATAATCTTCATCCCGTGTTTTATCTAAGTAGGGAAATTGCCGAGGGGATGAAAGAGCGTCGATGGGGGAGAATCATTAACTTTAGTATGGCAAACGCTGATCAGATGATTGCACAAACTCATGTAACTGCTCACTATATTGCCAAAGCCGGTGTTTTAATTCTCACACGGTCGCTGGCAAAAGCCTTAGGGCCATATGGCATTACTGTCAATGCTATTTCACCTGGGTTTATTGACTCGGGCAGTGCGTTTCCAGATGAACTTTCTACCGTGGTGAAACAAATTCCAGCGGGCTACATAGGTGATGTCAATGATACCGTGAGTGCGGTCACATTCCTGTTGTCCGACGAGGCTCGGTATGTAAATGGGAGCAATATGCATGTTAGCGGTGGATGGGGAATCTAACACGTTGCCGGGAAGTCAAACGCACTACACATCCGTAGTACAGTTTTGATAGAATTCTGATGTGAGGAAACGTGTCAAAATCGACCTCACATAACTGTGTAAATGTTACATGAAAGTGTTTGGGATTAGCTACACCTTTTGACGAAGAAGGAGGGCGATTAGCTCAGGGGGAGAGCGCTTGCTTCACACGCAAGAGGTCACTGGTTCGATACCAGTATCGCCCACCATATTTTTCACCAACTTACATAATGTATCCACAGAATACCAACTGTGGATTATGTCGTTTTCTTCGTAGTTGGCTTCGTCCTGATGGCTGCATCAGTGGGTGAGATTTTTTTGTGGTCGTTCTGTTGGTTTGCTCATTGTTATGGTGAAATGGGTGATTCTTCATTGAGTTGCTGTGTTAATCGTTCACATCTGGTGTCCCATTCATTGCAGGTGGCGTGTGTTTGTTGAACTGCGACTCCGATGTATTGCTTCGGGTTTTCGAACAAGGTTCGTTGTTCTTTAGAGAGTTTGTTGAGGTACGGTGCAAGCGTTTTATCTTCCCACATGAGTTTAGAAATCGGTTCTCCTGTTGTTCGTGCCTGATCCACGACTGTGCGCGCACCGCCATAGCCATCTGGATGTCCGTGTGCAGTCAAAAGAATGTATAAAGGTTCAGCTAAGATGGCCTCAAATTCCGTTCCGTGTAACTGTGCTGACATTGCATCTTCATCTACTTCAAGTCGTTTTAAGGCATCTGTTAATCGATAGGTTGCATAGATAAATGCGGTAAACAATTCGGTAATAAAACGTGCGGAGGCCGAGTTGGTCAGGTCACGTTGATGCTCTGAGATTTGATCCATATATAGGGTCATCATTCGTGGCATCATCGCTTTCCACATGCTTTTCACAAATTCAAAGTTGGATGGGTTTCGTTTGTGTGGCATTGTGGAGGATCCCACACGTTCAGCATCGTATCGTTCGTGAACCTCACCGATCTCACTGCGATGGAGTTGCCTAATGTCATCGGCAATGTTTGCGAGTACGGAGAACGCTGATGTGACTGTGTGGACAAGGTCAGTCACATATTCTGGGTGAATGATTTGTGTAGACACTTGGGTGTCGATTGGGCGCAGTCCAAGTTTAGCTAAGACATCACGCTCAAACCCAACTGTATTGTCCGGGACGAGAAGAGAAAGGGCGTTGTATGCTCCGACTGCACCAGAGAGTTGTCCTCGGAGATTTATTCTTGCACTTTCGATCTGTTCAATGCGATTGCCTACACGCGCGACATAGTTTGCCAGGACATATCCAAATGTAATTGGCGTGGCATGTTGTCCGTGTGTGCGTCCCATCTGAACGGTTTTGGCATGATGGCGTGCAAGTCTGAGGAGAACTTTTTCGAGTTGTATGAGATCGGGAAGGAGAATGTCGCGGGTGAGTTCTTTCAGCCGAAGAGCCATGGCAGTATCAGTGATGTCGTTTGATGTTGCACAGAGGTGGATAAATGGCTGTGCTTGCTTACTGACGTGTTTTTTCAGACAGTTTACAAGGGCTCGAATGTTGTGGCCAATCCGTTGTTCTTCGGCGTACACATCTTCTACGCGAATTGAAAGCGAGGCTTTTTCCAAGTCTTCTGCAAGGGTCGCTGGCGCAAGTTTTCTCTCAACAAGAACCTGTGCGAGCGCAACTTCGACTCTAGCTTGATACCTAACATACCCTTCCTCAGACACATAGGGCTTTAGTCGATTGAGAAACGTTGGGTTTGTGCCGTAATATCGGGAGTCAATGGGACAGGCCATGTCTTGGGGTAAATATGCCACGTTTCATCCCTCCGTACTATGCTTGACTAGTGTCCTAGTGTGAACCGTAACATGCCAATCTATGCTGGTCAAACGTGGGGAATTGGAATGCCATTGTTGTGAAACTTCGACTCTTTATCGCGATAACCTTACCAGACCCACTTCTTTGTACCCTCCAAAGCATTCAGCAAGATTTGCGTGAAGAATTGCGTGGGATTCCCATAAGGTGGGTGCGTACTGAAGGTATTCATCTTACCCTTAAGTTTCTTGGAGATGTTGAAGAATCTCGCGTGGACGATATTAGGCAGTGCATCGTTGAGATTGCCAGCGTTTGGCATTCGATGCGGTTAGCATTGCGAGCGATTGGAGTGTTCCCAAGTATTGAGCGTCCGAGAATTTTGTGGTGCGGGCTTGATGGTGAATTGGAGCGAGTGTCTCAGCTTCAAGAGGTATTGGAGGTAAGGCTCGAAACGATTGGTTTTCCTCGTGAACCTAGGCTATTTAAACCACATCTGACACTGGGGCGTTTCCGTAGGTACACAGGTATCAGTGTCCAATCTGTTGAAACTATCAAATTCACTATGAATGAATTTTCCGATCTGTGTGGAAATCGATTTGTCGCCGGTTCTATCAGGTTGATTAAAAGCGAACTTGATCCTTTGGGTTCTATCTACACGACGTTGGTGACAACAACGCTCCAATCGTAATTTGTTTATTCATATGGCACAAGAAACGTTTTTCCTCTTCTCTTTTCAAAAGGGCATGATGATTGTGGTGACAATGGAACTCACCATTGCCCTGTGGGCGATGCCACAGAGGATGTGAATATAGTTTCTGAGGTATTAGATGGTGAGAATCTTGTGAGTATGGGGGTGAAGGGGAATTTTCTAAGATGGACTGTTGATAATTTCAGACGAGGATAGGGTTAAGGCTATTTCTTAGAATTCTCTGGGGTCACGATATGGTTGCGACAGTCTACGTGATCTTTGCGTAACTGACATGCGATATCTGTCCGAAATTGTGTTGTTAGAGTGGTAAAGATTTCTTGTTGACGTGATGGGTGTTCAATGAAATTAATAAGATGTTGCATGTGCTTATAGTTTCCTTCTCGCCAGTTGAACGCAGCCAATTCAATGGCTAGAGGCTTAAAGCGTGGTAGTGTGTTGTAATCTGCGCCTGGAGGGCCGCTACGTCCTGAGAACCAGCGTCTTTTTCCCAAATACCCTTGAAAACTATAAAACGCGTCAGTATGGGGGAGGAAGTCGAGGCGATATGCTACTTCATGTGCTGGATCTGTGACATCGTTGGTTGAAATCCATGGGGCGTGTTTTCCTGTAACGAGGTAGGAAAGATTTTTTGAGGTCATAAATGGGACAGCTCGTCTAAGGTGACGTCCGAAAAGATGAGGATACAGTTCATTGGAATGAAGAGCAGCGTCGAGTGTAATCCGATCATCAGATGGAAATGGCATGTCGCGTCCGAGAATATATGAGCGTACGTAGTTATGTTGCTGTAGAACAACTGCTACCGGATTGCTTGCACGATCAAGCACTACCCTAGCCATGGTGTAGTGGTCAAGTTGATGCCAGTCCCGAAGATCTATAAACCAGCTCGTTACGTTTAGAATCCAGTGTGGCATTCCTAGGGGAACGCCAGATTGACGAAAGACGAAATGATAGGAGAGGAATGTAAAGACATCCGCACCCGGTACATCTGCGTGGTCAATGCGTGCAAATACCACTGGATTTGTAGTTCGTATTGATGGCATATGGACAAAAACAACGCGTGAGTCGTTTTTGTATGTATTGAGTAATGCCCGGTTCGGTTCATGGCCGATGATATCACCTCGCATATTGTAGAGAGTGCCATGGGCAATGTAATCATCATAAAAACTGATTGGACCTTCTTGGCCTGTGCCAATGAACAAGCGTGGGCGATATCGTTCCAATAGCATGCGCTCTTGGTTTGTAGCTTCAGAAGCATGACGTGGGAATACTGAGAAATGCTTCTGAAATCCTTCATATTGTGAGAAGTTGATCGTTGGAGGTCTAGAGATTGCGATGCTCAATAGGGCGGTGAACAGAGCTATCACCCCAAACATCACTATGATATTTCGGGTTATGTGACGTGGCATGAATCGCTCTAATGTTTGGCGATAACTAAGTGGAAGGTTCAGCGCTTTGGTGAAACAGTGGTGCTAATGGGTGATTCTGTGCGACCGTTGTTCAATCATTCCTACACTTTATGGTGAGATCGAGAAAATCTGCTTAGGTGCATTTTATAGGACTGTTATTGTGTGACAGCCATTATTCATCTTCTAATTGTCCGTCGACCATGCGTAGAATGCGATCAGCTTGTACTGAGAGAGATTCATTGTGTGTTACCAGAACGACTGTTGTTCCTTGTTTCTGGTTGAGAGTGCGAAGCAGTTGAAATACGTCTTGTCCTGTTTGTGTGTCGAGATTGCCAGTAGGTTCATCCGCAAGTACTAAGTCAGGCTTGTTAAGAATGGCTCTGGCAATAGCTACACGTTGTTGCTCTCCTCCAGATAGTTCGCCTGGCCGATGCGAGAGACGATGACCAAGGCCAAAGGTTTTTAGGGTGTCAATTGCATGGCTAGTGGCAGCATCGGTAGACTCGCCCATGATCAGACTTGGGAGTCTGACGTTTTCCACCGCAGTAAATTCTGGTAACAGATGATGAAACTGAAATACAAACCCAACATGGATGTTTCGAAACTTGGCAAGTTGGCTATCAGACTGATCGAAAATTCGCTCGCCGTTAAACTCAACGATGCCTGAGGTTGGTCGGTCGAGTGCGCCGATGAGGTGAAGTAGCGTAGATTTTCCCACTCCCGATGCTCCGACGATCGCAAGCATTTCGCCACTAGGTATCTTCAAGTTAATTCCTTTAAGAACCTCGATGCTTGTATTATTGAGGTGGAACGATTTATGAAGATTGGTGGCGTTGATCATCAGTAAGTTTTCAGTCGTTTAGTTAGTCGATTGAGACATCAGATGAAATAATAAGTCCTGATCCCTACATCCAGTTTCTATCTGGGCTATTCGTATCTCATGGCCACTGCTGGATCGAGTTTTGCCGCTTGTCGGGATGGGAAGATAGTAGCGAGTAGGCTAATTACTACGGCCGATATCGCTACCACGAGGACGTCAAATCCTCGAATCTCTACTGGGATACGACTGATGTAGTACACATCAGTTGGAAAAGTATAAAATGTTTGAATTGCCCAGCATATGGAATAGCCGAGCGGAATGCCAAGCATTATGCCTGCTACGCCGATAAGAAGGCCATCAAGCATGAAGATTCGCATGATGGCTTGAGATGTCGCTCCCATGGTTTTCAATATTGCAATTTCTCTTCCTTTTTCAACCACAATCATCATGAGCGTGCTGACGATGTTAAATGAAGCGACAAGGATGATAAGCACTAGTATGACAAACATCATCAACTTCTCCATTTTCAGTGCGGAGAACAGGTTGCGGTTCAATTCCATCCAATCGCGTGCCCAAAATGGAAATCCAAGGGATTGATCAATTTCTTCTGCAATTTGATCAGCAAGAAAAATATTGTCGACTTTAATAGCAACTCCGCTTACGGTATCACCCACATCGAAAAATTTCTGAGCATTGTCTAGAGCGATGTAGGCGAGAGAAGTGTCGTATTCGTACATTCCAGAGTCAAATATTCCAGCTAGGCGAAATCCTCGTATTTTTGGTGTCGCACCGACAATGCGTTTTGAACCAACCGGGGAGACCACGTTGAGGCGATCTCCCACGGTGACTTGAAGAGTACGGGACAGTTCTTTGCCTATGATGATGCCGGGAAGTACTTTGTTGACCGTGGATAAGTTCTCCGTTGGAGGTGGTGACTTTAAGTCGTCAAGTGAGCCAACAGTGAGATTTTCCTCAACATCAGTCACTTGGGCTTCTCGGTTTGGATCAATCCCATTTAGCAGTACTCCTTGTACTCCGTATTTTGATGTCAGGAGAATTTGCCTATAAATAAATGGGGATGCTGCTAGGACGTGGGGGACACCGGTAATTTTGTTGAGCACTTGTTCGTAGTCACTGAGGTTTCCGCCAGTTCGATCAACGACTACTATGTGGGATTTCGTTCCGAGTATCCGTTTTTGAACATCCTCTTTGAAGCCTGTCATGATTCCGAGAGTTGCAATGAGCGCGGCGACACCAAGTGTGACCCCAACGATCGATATAACGGTATTGAAGGAGATTCTGTTCTGCCGGTGTTTTGACCGCAGATATCGGAGGCTGATAGAAAATTCGTAAGGGAGGGTCACTGTGGGTGCTCGGGACGCAACTGAGGAAATAAGATGACTTCACGTATTGATGCTTGATTGGTCAGTAGCATGACGAGGCGATCAATTCCAATTCCTTCCCCTGCTGTTGGGGGGAGACCGTATTCGAGTGCTCGGATAAAGTCTGCGTCGATGTGGTGTGCTTCGGCATCGCCACCGGCTCGAAGTTCCGCTTGTGCTTCAAAGCGTGCGGCCTGATCAATGGGATCATTCAACTCGGAAAATGCGTTGGCAATTTCCCGCCCAGCAATGTAGAGCTCAAATCGATCGGTCAGCATTGGCTGAAAGACACATCGCTTGGCTAATGGAGAGATCTCAATCGGGTAATGGGTGATGAAGGTTGGCTGGATAAGGTGTGACTCGACGGTGTTTTCGAAGAGGATATTGAGGATGGCGCCTAGGGAGTTGTTACTGGAAACATCAAGCCCGTGTTCTCGCGCAGCCCCAAGGACAGCATTTTTCGATTGAATCTCATCGCTTGAAATGCCGCTGAATTTACAAACTGCATCTGTGAAGGTGAGCCGTTGCCATGGTGGAGTTAGGTCAAGCGTGTGTTCCTGATAGGGAATTACTGGTGAGCCACAGATGTTTTTGGCTGTTTCAGCAATCAATGCTTCGGTCATTGGCATCAGATCTTCAAAGTCTGCAAATGCCATATAAAACTCTAACATTGTGAACTCTGGGTTGTGTATCGTTGAAATTCCTTCGTTGCGAAAGTTGCGGTTGATCTCAAATACTCGTGGAAGACCTCCAATCACAAGGCGTTTTAGGTACAGTTCAGGTGCGATTCGGAGATAGAGATCTGTAGCTAGGCTGTTGTGGTGGGTGACAAATGGTTGCGCGGTGGCGCCTCCAGGTATTGGGTGCATCATTGGTGTCTCGACTTCGAGGAAACCTTTTGTAATCAGAAATTGTCTGATCGATTCAATAATTTGACTTCGCTGCACAAAGATGGAGTGAACAGCCGGGTTTGCGATCAAGTCAAGGTAACGTTGTCGGTAACGTGTTTCAACATTGCTTAAGCCGTGCCACTTTTCTGGCAACGGTTGAAGGGATTTTGAAAGCAGCGTTAGCTGTGATGTGGCAATTGTCAGTTCATCTGTTTTGGTTCGGAAAAGCGTGCCGCTGATTCCAATCCAATCACCAACATCGAGCTGCTGCATGAGTTGAAATCCGGAAGACTCAAGTGCGTCCTTCTTAAAATATACTTGAATAGAGGCCTCTTCGTCTCGGAGCACTCCAAATGCGGCTTTCCCGAATCGGCGAAGTCCTGTTAGTCGTCCGGCCAGCGTACATGATATTGGTGTCTGATCAAGTGTTGGCCCGTCTGTGTGGGTGTGTTTTTCCAAGATAATTGCTGCGCGGTCAGTTTGCTCAAATCGCCCGCCGTATGGATCGATTCCCAATTGGCGGAGGTCAGCGAGTTTTTTTATTCGCTGGTGACTTTGGTCACTACGTTCTTCCATGGCGATAGAATCAGGGTGTAGTGTGATCAGCACACTTTGCAAGGTAGGCTTCGATAAATGGGTCGAGGTTTCCGTTTAGGACTGCTTCGATGTTGCCTACCTCGAGGTTGGTGCGGTGGTCCTTTACAAGCTGGTAGGGTTGGTAGACGTATGAGCGAAGTTGATGCCCCCAGGCGATATCTTTTTTCTCTCCGACAAAGGCTTGCATCTCTTGCTCTTGTTTCTCCTGTTCACGTGTGTATAGTCGAGCATGTAAGACCTTCATTGCCGCGCTCTTGTTCTTGTGTTGCGAACGCTCATTTTGGCATTGAACCACAATATTGGTAGGTATATGGGTGATGCGAATCGCTGACGATGTTTTATTGATGTGTTGTCCTCCTGCTCCACTGGCCCGGAATGTATCAATGCGAAGGTCTTTTTCATCGATGGTTACATCCACTCCTTCCTCAATTTCAGGGTAGACAAAAACGGATGCAAAAGACGTATGACGACGTTTATTGGAATCATAGGGTGAGATTCGTACCAATCGATGAACACCAGCTTCGCCTTTAAGATAGCCATACGCGTAGTCTCCACCAATGGAGACTGTTGCGCTTTTGATTCCAGCTTCATCTCCCTGAATCAGGTCTACAGTGTTGGTGCGGAGGCCTCGGCGCTCTGCCCAGCGTACGTACATTCTCATGAGCATTTCCGCCCAATCCTGGGATTCGGTTCCACCAGCTCCCGGATGGAATGACACAATGGCATCGTTGATGTCCTTGTCTCCTGAAAGTAGCATCTGGGTTCGGATACGGGCGAGCTCATCCTCTAGACTGACGATTTCTTGGGTGATTTCCCCGAGCTCACCCTCAGCATTTTCTGCCTTAATGAGTTCGAGAAGGGTTTGGAGATCTTGGTCGCGTCTGTCGAGCGTTGTCCAACGCGTCAATTCGCGTTCAAGAACTTGTTTTCGGGCAATGACTTGTTGTGCAGAAGACTGATTACTCCAAAAGCCGGGTTCAGCCATTTGCTCATTAATGCGCTGAAGATCGTTGGTCATAGTCGCGAGGTCAAAGATGCCCCCGTAGTTGTTGTATAGTCGCATGAATCTTGTGAACTTGCAGTGTGATGTCATCCAACATGATTGGCCTCTCCATTTTGAGGGGGACTAACTAATAACACTAAGGTGCGCTATGCACCATGCTGATGCCGTAGAGTTGTTCAAGAATGCGAGGGTATATTCTCGCACGAACCTCAGGAAAAAATGGTAGCATAACGCCTAGAGCCTCACAAGCAGAAGCGAGAGGCAATTAGTGTTATTAATTTCTATTGTTTAGACTGCGATTTTACGAGAGGAAAAAAATGGCAATGCTAACATCCACTCATATATTTTATTGGCATAGAAATAGGGTGTGCTGGTCTCAATGTTTTACGTTGGCATTGATTGCAATAGGAGTGTTTATGCTAACCGCGTGTACGGGGTTGGTTGAGGAAAAGGATGACCAAGACGTAGTAGTTGCTAGTGTTGATGTTGCCATGAATGCACGAGTAGGAGTAGTTGCGGAAGGAAATATGAGAGATAATCGATCTGGAAAACTGCGCTCGCTTACCTCTGGCTGGAAAACGGATTGGACTCGGCACACAATTTCGTATGATGAGTTGCGTTGGGGAGGGCCGCCACGCGATGGAATTCCCTCCATTGATGAGCCTTATTTTATTTCCAATGTCCAAGCAGCATCATGGTTGGCGGACAATGAACCTGTTATTGTCGTTGATTTGCAAGAGGAAGCTCGAGCCTATCCTTTACAGATACTGATCTGGCACGAGATTGCAAATGATATAATCGGTAACGTTCCAATTGTTGTCACCTTCTGTCCCTTGTGTAATTCGGCTATTGTGTTTGATCGTCGTGTTAATGGTGTCACGTATGAATTTGGAACGTCAGGGCTTCTTCGCAATTCAGACTTGGTAATGTATGACCGGACAAACGAAAGTTTATGGCAACAGTTTACGGGTGAGGCCATTGTTGGGGATGCGATGGGCAAGCATCTCGCATTTTTGCCATCGAGTGTGGTCAGTTTTGGTAATTTTCGTGAAGCTTATCCAAGCGGAATGGTGCTTTCTAGAAAAACCGGTTTGAATCGTACGTATGGAAGAAATCCTTACACCAACTACGACACGGTTGGGAATAAACCGTTTCTTTTTAGTGGAACAATTGATCCGCGGCTTCAAGCTATGGAACGTGTGGTGAGTGTGAGTTTGGGTGAGATTGAAGTGGCCTACCCTTTAACAGTGTTAGTAGAAAATGGTGTGGTAAATGATATTCAGGCAGGGCAGTATCTCGCGATATTCTATGGCAGAGGAACTAGCAGTGCGCTTGATGCAAGTCAAATTGCAAAGGGGCGAGATGTGGGCGCGACAGGCGTCTTTGATGCTACTGTCAATGGTCAAATTCTGACGTTTCGTGATGATGGAAACGGGATTATTGACGAGGAAACAGGAACACGATGGAATATCTTTGGACAAGGCGTTAGCGGCTCGTTACAAGGAACACAATTGACTCCAATTGTTCATGGCGATCATTTCTGGTTTTCTTGGGCCGCATTTAAGCCTGAGACAGTTGTTTTTCAGAGTAAGTAGTTAACTTTTCTTATCTTTTTCACCGGTTTTTTGTTTTATGTGTCAGCCATTCTTCTGTCGTTTGTTCTGTCGAGCAAATGCAACTAGGATCAATCCGAGTGTGAATCCGGTGCAGGTATATGCAAATATATCTCCATATGCTGTGTATATGGTTTGATCGTGTCCTAGTTTCACTGTGTCGACAATAGTTGTCTTTTCAAATAAATTGGTTTTTTGCTTGATGGTACCATCAGCATTGATAAATCCTGAAATGCCTGTGTTAGCTGCTCGAGCAAAAGAAACACGGTTTTCTATTGCCCGAAAAACTACCATTGAGAAGTGTTGATATGGGGCTGAAGAATGGTCATACCAGGCATCGTTGGTCATGGTGATCATGTATTCTGCGCCGTGTTTGACGAAACGTCTCACTAAGTCTGGATAAATGACCTCGAAACAGATGGCAACTCCGAACCGGCCATGTGGTCCGCTCATGATTGTGTGTTCATTGCTGGGAACATAGTCGCCGACACCGTGAGCTAACTTGTCTATGAATGAAAAAAAACGAGGGACATATTCTCCAAATGGGACAAGATGCATTTTGTCGTAGTGATTTAAAATAGAGCCTTGTGATGAAAGAAGATATGCACGATTAAGAAGTTGTGCTGATTGTTCAGTTATCTCCTTGACCGCTATGCTGCCAAAGAGGAGGGGGGTTTGGTGGGTTTGTACCAGTGTTGTGATTTGATCACGAAAAGTATTTTCTAGTTCAAATACAAATGGTGTTGAAGCTTCAGGCCATACGATCAGATCAACCTTATCTGGCCCATGTTTTTTGATCGCTTGTGTGGTTAATGTAAGGTAGCGGTCTATGGTTTCTTTCCGGAAAGAGGGGTCCCATTTTTTTCTCTGATCGATGTTGGGCTGAACAAGTCCGAGGTGGATATTTCTTTGGTCTGTCGTTTTGTGTAGGGTTTCTTGTTTGAACTGGCCATAGGACAATGTTAATACAAAAAGTGAGGTGGTGATTGCTGCTGGAAGTACCATGGAGACAATGCGAATTTTGGGATGTTCACGGAACCAAATCGTAAGTGTCTCAATGAGAAGAGCAAGGAACAAATTTACGAGGACGACAAGAAACGATACACCATACACTCCAGTAATATCTGCAATCTGAATGATTGATAACCATTGATACTGTGAATATCCCAAGAGTGCCCAGGGGTATCCTGTAAAGAGGTGTGTTCGTAGGATTTCTAGGCTTACCCATACTGCTGGACCTGCCAAAATGAGACTTGACTGGTGTGGAACGTGGCGTAGGAAAAATGACATAAGTGAGGAGAAAACTGCAACGAAGAGGCCAAGATATGTAGCAAGGAGTAAGAGGATAAGTACACTTGGAAGAATCGGGATATTGCCGTATTGGTTCATTGCGATGACGATCCAATATATGATTCCTGAAAAGGCAATGGTTCCGGTGAGCCAGCCAAACAAGAATGCTCGGTGTGGGGAAGTGCTACGACAAGATAGGAGTAGCGGAACAAGGCTAATCCAGGCGAGAGTACCGAGATTAAATTGTGAAAAGCTTAGAATAAGGAGTATGCTTGACAGTACAGCAGCAGCGAAATGCAATAGAGCCCCCTCGGTTTTTTGTAGATTGGCGTCAGCAGACTGTGTGAGCAGTTTGCCTCTTGTTTTCTCAGTTCGTGATTGTTCTCACGTGTTCTCGTGTATGCTTTAGGGAACCAATACTTCCTAAAGTCTTTCTCGGAGAGATTACGTATTGGCCTGGACAGGTCATTTTAAACATCCTGCAGGTTGTGTTGTCCTTGGTCAAGTGCGTTGTTGCATCCTGTGTAGGGTGTGTATTTATTTATAGACTATGTGTGCTCTGTGGGTACCATGTAGATATCCTGGTGATGACATTAAATTCTCTGCTCGGGACTGCGTTTGACTTTCATATCGTGTATCAGGGGTTGATGATCTTGATTGACCAATGTACACTTCTCCAGTCTAAACTGTGATAGTAGCTATTTAACATTTCAGTTGTTGTAGAGGGGTGCACGGTGGACTCAGGAGTCATAGACACCAGAAAACCTACAGCTGCGAAAGCTCGGATATTAGTCGTTGATGATGATGTAAGCATTTGTAATACACTCGTCGGTTTTCTTGAAAACTTTGGCTATTCAGCCGAGGCAATTTGTGATGGAGAGAAAGCTGTGGAAGTTGTTCGGCTATCAGTGGTGGATCTCGTTCTGATTGATTTTTGTCTACCAGAAACTAGTGGTGTTGAACTTTTGCGGCGACTTCAAAGTATTGATAATCGTTTGCTTGGTATTGTGCTCACTGATCGTGGAATGACTATGAATACTGTATGGGATATGGGGACTGAGGCATTTGACTTCATCACGAAACCCTTTGATCTTGAGGTGATGGCGGTGCGTATTCAGCGTGCCTTAGACTTTAAGAAATTGAAGGAGGAAAATCACCGTCTCCAATTGGCAGTCGGAGAAAAATATCGCTTTGGAAATTTTGTTGGGACCAGTATGGCAATGAAGGCAGCATGTGTGTTGATGGAGAAGGCGACGGACACTAATGATGCGGTTATGATTGTCGGTGAAAAGGGAACCAAGAAAGAGTTTGTCGCGCAAACCATTCATTATAATAGCTATAGGCGTGATAAACCTCTGATTTCGGTTAATTGTCGTGCGATTCCTGAGAATCTCATTGAAAGTGAGTTGTTTGGCTATGAGAGGGATGCGGTTGCTGGTACTGGGGCGATGTATGTAGGATGCTTTGAACAGGCACATGGAGGGACCCTATTCTTGGGTGAAGTAGGCGAGATGAGTTTGCCCATTCAGGAAAAATTATTGAGGGTCATTCGAGAACTGTCTTTTGAGCGAGTGGGTGGGCAGCAGCCGATTCAAGTGGATGTTCGTGTGATTGTCTCAACCAGTCAAACTCTTGATCAAGTCGTTGCGGATAAAACGTTTTTCGGCGATCTCTATCGTAAACTCGCTGTAATATTAGTTGCTATTCCACCACTTCGCGATCGGGTTTCGGATATTCCTTTACTTGTGGAGCAGTGTTTGGCGAAACTCAATTCTGAACAGCAAAGTGAGCTTGAAGGGGTATCTCATGAGGCTCTCTGTCTTCTAGAACAGCATACATGGCCCGGAAACATTCGAGAACTTGAGAATGTTTTGGAACGAATCATTACTTTGAAGTGTTACGGCATCATTGAACAGGAGGATGTTTCTGAAAACATTTGGTGTGGGGGTATGGTGCTATCAAAACCTTCTTCCAGCAAAATGAAAGATGTTCAGTACGTGCTACCGGATGTAACTTCCCGCATTGCAACAGGGAAATCGTGGGGACAGGATGGATCTATCGATCTTTCAAAGTCTCTTGATGAGCTTGAAAATCATTTGATCATGGAAGCGCTTCGACGAGCAAAAGGAGTTAAAAGTCGTGCGGCGAAACTTCTTCAGATGAACAGAACAACCCTCGTGGAGAAACTCAAGAAAAAGGGCTTTTCAAAGTTTTAGTAATGACTCCCTCTCGGGCGGTAATGTATAGTCATTATCAGGAAAAGCTAAGCTTGTCATTGTAGCCTTTGCCTAGCCCTGACTACCGTCGCCACAACCATCTGAATCAAAGACTGAAGGCTATTTGGCGTTGACGAACTGCTTAGGTTCACCTCCGTCAGCGTTGACAAGCACACTAAGCGCAGGAGGAGCGGATCTCCGACACCGGCCAGTTCGACTCTCTGCTCGCTGTTCCCAGTAGATGCATTCCGCGCACATAATGATCCCCATATCAGTTTCCATCCTTTTTGTTATGGTCCAGCTCATCGACACGTTTCATCGCCTTTTCGATATCTTCCTCTGTGATTGGCAGGATAATCGATCGGCCGTATCACCTCACTTGACCCTATCTTTTTTCATTTTTTTTAATTAGATACTAGAGTAAATAGTGTTTTCATATTGGTCTTCCTTGCTCCTTTTTTTATAACTCAGCTGAATGAGGTGCAGCTAAGGGGTTGCATCGTCACTTGACTGATTTTGACTGATTTTCGCCTTTCGGCTTATGGGTGGGGTATAAGAGGCTTCCTTGGAGTGATGAGCAAGGTAGTTAGCGTGGCGGATCAGCATGCGGAAATATAAAGGTGTTAGTAGCGCGAGTTCATCATCTCATGGCTGTTGGGGTTGAGATTGTTGCTGTGTTTCGATTTGTTCAGAACGTATTTTTAACAGACGGGAAATCTTATAATAAATCGAGTTTCTTGTGCCAAAATAGCGGAAGTGCGCTATACGTGCTGGTGTGAGTCCATTGCTGTTTTTGATGTTCATATTGGCGCCGGCGATGATCAGTTGGTCGACTAGTTTTGTATCGCCCATCTGGGTGGCCCAATGCAATGGTGTGCCATCCAACCCTTGATTCGTCTTGTATGTGTGGATAGCGAGGGCATTTAGATCTGCATCATATTGAATCAGTATTTTGACAATCGTGCTGTTACGCAAGCGTATTGCGATATGTAATGCTGTCTCACCCGTTTTAGCTTTTTCGTTAACGTTTGCGCCACTGGAAAGAAGAATTTCCATCACGTCTAGCTTGCCTGCGACGGCGGCGATTTGGAGTGCGGTCCACCCGCGTAGTGTATCCGTCGCATCAAGGTTGATGCCATGATCCGTGAGAAGCTTGATAATAGTTGTGTGGCCATTGGCTGCGGCATAGTGCAGTGGAAGATTGCCTTGTTCATCGGCTTCGTTGGTTGCATTCCCTTCCATGAGCAAGTGTTGCATTTTCGTAACATTCCCTGTTTTTGCCGCATCATGGATTTCTGAAGCCCATGCTGTGGTCATACTCGTGAGCATCGTTATAAGTAGAAATCCAACAAGAATATATGTCCTGGTTATTTGCATCGCACCCTCTTTGTGTGGCGGGTTCAATCAAAGATCATTTTGGCTATTGGGTTTCATGGGTTTTTGTGTTGGGTCAATATGGCGTTCCATATTGTCCAATGCCACTCGTATTGCTTGAACAGAATCGAGAAGGTCCGGTATTTGCGCACGAGCTTGTTCCTCACGAATCGTTTTTCGTGCTTCGTCCATGCTGTTCAGGATTACTCCGATAAGCATATTGAATATTACAAACGTTGCAAATAAGACAAAGCTCACGAAAAAGGTCCATGAGTAAGGGTAGCGTTCCATAGTGGCATACATCAGATCTGTCCAGTCTTCAAGTGTTAGCACTCTGAATAGGCTGAGGAGTGCGATGTGAACCGTTCCCCAATATTGTGGGTCATGTGTCCCAAACCACGTTTGCCCGATGACGGCATACACATAAAATAGGAGGCTTGCAAGTAGTGCCATCTGTCCAATGGCGGGAATACTG
>DCWI01000083.1:0-6868 GCA_002328825.1 Nitrospiraceae bacterium UBA2166
AACGCACAGCTTCTACATCATCTTTTGACACCCCTTGCCCACTGTCATACATCACACCAAGATTGTATTGGGCCTTTGCATCACCACTCTCCGCTGCTTGCGTAAACCAATACACCGCTTTCGTGAAATTTTTCGGTCCCCCCTCCCCATTGAAATACATAGCAGCAAGATTAAGTTGAGCTATCCTATAACCTGCTTCTGCGGCACTGGTAAACCAACGAATGGCTTCCATATCATCTTTCAATACCCCTTTTCCATCATGGTACATCCAGCCAAGATTATGTTGAGCTTCTGGGACTCCAGCCTCCGCAGCTAGTCTCCACCAGTGAACGGCTTTCACATTGTCTTGCGGCACCCCTTGCCCTAAAGCATACATCCAGGCAAGATTGGTTGTAGCCTTTATATGCCCAGCCTCTGCAGCTGGAAAAAACTGTTCCAACGCCATAGCATAATCCTCCCGATCATATGCAACTCTCCCATCTTGATAGGCGGCTTCAGCCAGAGTAGGGGAAAAGACTTCTGCAGGAACAGGCTCGATAAAGTCTGCGGTCTTTTTGGATTCACATCCAATGCTAAAAACAAGAAAAATAATGAGAAAATGCATCACGATCCAAGACATATCGCTTTCTCCACATTGCTGACTGAGGACTGCAGCATTACTGAAAATGCGTATGCATCATCAACACACAATTCAATTGTTATCGCCAGGAAAGGTAAAATTTATAATAATACGGGAGACAGCATGTAGGAGAAAAATGAAACCTAAAGTTCACACAACAGATATATACGCGATCAAAAAACACTGCCAATAATTACGGATTATTTTGACGTTTTACCGCATTTAACTTTTTGTAAAATAGTGCGAACGTACTTCAATAGAATGAGGGCTCATGACACCCAGTTTTTTGATATTGACGAAACTAGTATAAAGGTCATTAAGATTCTTGTATACCTAAACGATGTTACTACTGTGGACGAAGGCCATTTTGCTATATCCAAAATTCCAATCATAGCGTTCAGAAATACTGGGGGGGGGGAACTCGAGATGGTTAGAACCAGAAATAATTAAATATTTATGATCAGAAATAATAACCCCAATTTATGCAAAAAATGGAGATGCCATCATTGCTAAGACTGTTGTTTTTTATAAAGACATCAAACCAAGAAAAAAATCTAGGCGTTTTAGATGTAATATGATTTTTGAAAAAGTATATATTTATTAAACTTCCCTCAATAAAAGTGAAGGAGGGGGGGGAATAAAAGTTGTATTTCACATGCATTCGTACAAGCACAAGTAATTTTACTGGTAATCACACATCAATACCCCCTTGGAAAATCTAGCGCGAAATGAATCAAAAAGTTTCATGGGCAGGATCGTTGGTGGAGCTGAGGGGGGTCGAACCCCTGACCTCGAGACTGCCAGTCTCGCGCGCTCCCAACTGCGCCACAGCCCCACATACGGCGATGATATCGGCCATCCTAGGTGCTGTCAAGAGAGTCCAAAGCGGATGTTTGAACATCTTGCAGTGTGTTGGCCAACGATTGATAATCTGCAATCACCGCCAGAAAAGGTGGCACACGTTACGTGTGTACAAACCTATGAAAACAGGCTAAAGATATTTAGCCATTCCATCATAAAGAATACGTAACGGTGGCAAACTTTCGTTTGCCAATACGCACCTTATAGAGTTTTCCTTTGGATAGTTGGATCCTAGCCTGCGGGTCGGTTTGGCGTTTCCCATCAAGTTCAACACTCCCCTGTTGAACAAATCTCCTTGCCTCATTCCGACTCGAAACTAACCCTGTTTTCTCAAGTAATGCAATAATCCAAATAGAGGAGTCTTCAGGTGAATCAAAATCATTTTCATCCAACTGAACACTAGCATCTGGTTGCTCGGGAAATTCTTTTTGGCTAAAGCGTTTTTGAAATTCCTCTCGTGCTCGATTGGCATCCTCATTTCCGTGATAGCGCGCAACAATTTCATGAGCAAGTTTTTTTTTCGCTTCCATGGGATGTACACTCTGCACATTTTCAATGTCTCGATCAGAAAGAAGTTCGTAATACCGATACATTAACTCATCACTCACTGACATCAGCTTTCCAAATATTTCCGTCGGAGAATCATCTAAGGCAATCACATTGCCAAAACTTTTACTCATTTTCCGCACACCGTCGGTGCCCTCTAACAGTGGCATCGTCATCACAACTTGAGGAGAAAACCCATAATCACGTTGCAATTCTCGTCCCATCAGCAAATTAAACTTTTGATCTGTTCCTCCAAGTTCAATATCAGCATTGAGAACAACAGAATCATATCCTTGAATAAGAGGATAGAGAAATTCATGGATACTGATGGGCTTTCCGTCAGCATACCTCTTCTCAAAGTCATCACGCTCGAGCATACGTGCCACAGTGTGATGCGATGCAAGCTCAATAATATGCTCAGCGGTCATCGTCTTCATCCATTGACTATTATAGGAAATAGTTGTTCGATGCGGATCAAGAATTTTGAATACTTGGCGTTTGTAGGCTCCCGCATTAACCACAACCTGATCTTTCGTCATAGGTTTTCGCGTTTCAGACACTCCACTTGGATCTCCAATCATACCGGTAAAATCACCGATAAGAAAAATGATATCGTGACCACAGTCTTGGAAATGTTTTAGTTTGTGCAGAAGCACAGTGTGCCCAAGATGAAGATCTGGCGCGGTGGGATCAAAACCGGCCTTGATTTTTAGCGGGCAGTTATGCTTTCGTGACCATTCAAGTTTCTGTCGAAGCGCCTCGTGTGGAATCACCTCAACAGTCCCGCGATTGAGAAGAGATAAGTGCTGGTCGATAGAAGTCATCAGGCAAAGAGACAGCAGGAGGTTGCAAAGTAAAAAACAGGTATAAACATCCTATTGTTCACTTAAAGTGAGGAACAAGCCTGAAAAATCAGTGAATTCAAGATCATCGAGCTGCTGCAGAAATCCGTTTTCTTGCAAGATGGATTGCTTCTCCAGACACATCCTCGGCAGCCTCCATTAAACCTTCAGCCCACGTTGGATGGGCATGAATCGTAGTGGCTAATGTTTTGGCAGTAGCACCAAGTCGCATACCTAACGCAGCCTCATGGATTAAATCAGCAGCATGCGCACCAACAATATGCACACCAAGAAGACGATCAGTTCCAGCATCTGCAATAACCTTAAACAACCCGACCGTCTCCCCCTGCGCATGTGCTTTTCCCAGTCCAATAGATCGAAATCGTCCAATACGCGTTGGGATTCCTCTTTTTCGTGCTTCATCTTCCGTGATACCTACGCGACCAACTTCTGGAGCAGTAAAAATTCCTGATGGAATCACATTGTGATCAACCTCCATTAGATTTCCCATTATATTTTCAGCAACTACCTTCCCATGATATGAAGCAACATGGGCTAACATAGATTTACCAATTACATCTCCAATCGCATAAATCCCTGATATTGTCGTTTCTAAATATTTATTTACCGTAATCTCTCCACGCTTTCCAACAGCAACACCGACATTCTCCAACCCTAAACCTTGCGGATTAATATGGCGACCAACTGCAACAAGAACCTTGTCTGTTTCAATGGTCGTTCCATTAGAAAATGTGACTTGAACATTTGAATTAACCTTTTTCACCTTCACAACTTGCGTTTCCAAATGCAGATCAATCTTTTGTTTTTTGAATGCTGCTTGAATGTGGGAAGATACCTCAATATCTTCAGAAGGCAATACCCGAGAAGCCACTTCAATCACGACCACATGACTCCCGAGACCTGCAAAAAGAGAGGCAAACTCGCATCCCTCCACACCAGCTCCAACAATGAGAAGCGTTTTTGGAATATCAGATAAATCCAAAAGTTCCTTGCTAGTAACAATGTAGTCTCCATCAATTGGCAAATTTTTCACCGTTGCTGCCTGTGCCCCAGTCGCAATGACAATAGCATCTGCACTAACAGTGTTCTCCTTGCCTTCAGTTCCAATGATACGTACCGTTTGTCGATCCAAAAGTGCAGCCCGTCCTTCAATGAGCTGTATACTCCAAGACTTCAGAAGAGTACGAACGCCACTTGCAAGGGTGCTAACTATCTTATTCTTGCGATTCACCATTGCCTGAAGATCTACCGAAATAGCCCCAGAAATCTGTATCCCAAACTCAGATGCCAATTGAACCTTGGCAAGCACATCCCGACACGACAACAAAGCCTTACTAGGAATACAGCCCCAATGGAGACATGCTCCTCCGACCCATCCCTGCTCAACAACGGTCACGCGTGCTCCAAGCTGAGCAGCACGAACCGCAGCAACATACCCTCCAGGTCCGGCTCCAATAATAACGACACGCATACTGTATCAGCCGTTGCCCTCTCCGCGAACAAACGCCTCATAGGCTTTCGCACCCAGTAGCTGATCTAAGTCCTCTTGAGTTTTACGCATGATTGCAACAATCCATCCTTCTCCATACGAATCGTTATTGACCAGCTCTGGACTAGTGATCAGTTGATCATTAACTTTGAGAATAGTCCCACTCACAGGACTATAGATTGGAGATGTTGCCTTAGTTGACTCCAATTCTCCAATTTCATCTCCTCTGTGCACCACTTCCCCTACCGCAGGAAATTCCACATACACGATATCGCCTAACGACTCCTGCGCAAACTGACTAACACCAACAATACAAACATCACCATCAACCTTAACCCATTCATGATCCTTGGTATACCATAACGTGTCAGGGAACATCATGACCTCTAAACCCCAACCCAACTCCTCGCTGAAGTCCAAGGGCTGCTTTGATATTGAGCACTTCGCTTGCTGTTACCCAGATGGGCATATGGCTGGAAACAAGAACAAAGACCATAGCCGGATCGCCAAGAAGCTCTGTCATTTTTATCACTGCTTTTCCAAAACGAGGTTTAACCTCACTAGGCACTCCAGACTCTGATACCACAACGATAAATCGATCAAATAAACGTTGTCGAGACTCCAAGAAATCTTCTGTATACTCAACAAGCGCTTGTCTCGGATTGATCATCGTATCTGTGTGCAGTTCAATTCCAAACTTTGTTCCTGGGTGTTGCTGTCTCACTGCAGCCATTACACTATCCAGAGCATTTAGGTACTCCCGATTCTTCCATCCTGTCCAACGCCAAAACTCAGGAGAAAACTTTCCTCTCACCTGTGTCACGGGAACGACCTTCGGAAAATCTTGTGTCCGCTGTCGATTGTCCGAGGTAAAAAGTTTCCGTGGAAACAGCCTATAGTCAAAATCACGCTGAAACCCTTCAAGTCCATACTGACTAAATCCATCAAACGGCCCTGATGGGGGATCAAAGCGAAATACAATCATGTCAGCCCCTGCAGTTGCGAGATCAAGAGATACTATTTTAATTGATTCTTGAAATTTTGGGTGAAGAAGATCAGGAGATCCTGATGGCTGAAGAACACCACTATCAGCATTGAAACGGATATCACTCCACTCTTGAAGAGAACCCTCTCCACGAAGCTCCTCCCGAAGATTGACCACTGCATACACCCTTATCCGCTGTTGATGGGCCTCCTTAACAAGAGCTTTCCATTGGATGGCACTTTCACCGCGATCCTCAAAAAGAGATCGATGCAGGAGCAGCGTGTTTATTTCTTTGTCCTTCATGGATGTAATCCACCACGAGAGGTTTTCCTGAGACTGCATGACACTTTCAGGAAAAGAGACTTCCCATCCAAGAGGAGGACCAAATTGCTGTGGTTCTACTGTCACTGAGCGTTTGTGAAGAGGGATAGTCGCGTTGGAAACCTCAGACAAACTCTGATTCCCCCCCACGATACAACCGGAGACCATCACGGCAGCCACCGTTATCACGACCAAGGGTGCAAGCAAGAGGTAACCCCGTTACCAAACACTAAGAAATAAATATCGACTTCAGGTCATATCCGCTTGCGTTAGAAAAACATGACTGTGGCACTTGAACCCTCACGTCTCATCCTACGCCACAATTGGAATAACCTGAATAGTTACTCAATTTGAGAATATAAGTCGTCATCAGAAAAAAAGAATTCAATTTCTTTCCCTGCAGTCTCCAGAGCATCAGATCCATGTACAACATTGCAATCAATACTTGACCCAAAGGCCTTGCGAATTGTACCTTCTGCTGCCTTGGAAGGATCGGTTGCACCCATAAGATCTCGATGTCGAAGAATTGCGCCTTCCCCCTCAAGAGCCAACACTACAATTAGCCCTGACGACATGAACGAAGTCAGATCATCGAAAAAAGGTTGGTCGCGATGTACCTGATAAAAATCCTTAGCTTGCTCCTTAGTAAGTTGTGTTGAGCGAATAGCAATGGGAGTCAGCCCACCTTGTTCATAACAACGAATAATTTCACCTATTATTCGACTTCGTACTCCATCCGGCTTAATAATCGCCAATGTACGTTCAAGCATCTCGCGTCTCTACCTCTCTGGCCACAAAGCATTAGTGTAGGATAAGAAAGTGGATTCTAACACTCTAACATTCCTCTGGCCAGATCCTCAGGACAGAATATCCCACGTTCCGTAATAATTCCGGTAATCAAGTCTGCTGGTGTCATGTCAAACGCAGGATTGTATATTTCGGTATTCTCTGGAGTGATACGCGCCATCCCAAGAACGTTGGCAACTTCACCTGTATCTCGCTCTTCAATCGGAATACCATCACCAGAGGCCATTGCAGAATCAATGGTTGATCGTGGAGCCGCCACATAAAATGGCACTCCATGTGCTCGTGCTAATACCGCCAAGCTATATGTGCCAATTTTGTTTACCACATCCCCGTTCACTGCAATCCGATCAGCCCCAACAACACATACCTGAACACGG
>DCWI01000083.1:7188-15597 GCA_002328825.1 Nitrospiraceae bacterium UBA2166
CGGCCCTGTCGCATAAGAGTTCCTGCCATATTGTCCGTAATCAACATCACTGGGATCTTATCCTGCTGTAACTCCCACACTGTAAGCCGCGCACCTTGAAGCACAGGCCTTGTTTCTCCTGCAATCACAGAAATTTTTTTTCCCTCATCCCAAGCAGCACGGACAACACCCAGTGCCGTCCCATACCCTCCAGTCGCCAAAGCTCCCGCATTACAGTGCGTCATCACAGTTTGGCCATCCACAAGCAACGTCGAACCATGACGACCAATGGCTCGATTCATTTCAACATCCTCTTCCAAAATCCGACACGCTTCGGCAATCAAATATGCCTTGAGCTCGACAACAGAAGAATTTCGATGCATATTCAAGACTGCCTTCATCTGGTTAATTGCCCAAAACAAATTTACTGCCGTTGGTCGTGTTGCTGCCAAGTGATCACAGATCTTAAAAAATGAATTCGAAAAAGCATCAAACGTGTTTTCCTTGATCATTTGTGCCCCCAAAGCAACACCCATTGCTGCCGCAATTCCAATTGCCGGAGCCCCTCGCACACGAAGATCTTTGATCGCCTGAGCAACCACTTGATAATCAACGCAATCAAAAAATGTCACGGAATGAGGCAACGCCTGCTGATCCAATAGGCGCACGCACCCATTCTTCCATTCAACAGGGGAAATCATTGTTCGGTTATAGTTTGTAAGATGATTTTTGCTTTGCGAAGTGCAATGGCTCTATGACTTATCATATTTTTCTCTCCAGTACTCAATTGGGCCATGGTTTTCCCAAGGGAGGGAATAAAAAATATTGGATCATAGCCGAATCCCTGATCTCCAATTGGGCGTTCTGCAATCATGCCTCTCAAGCTACCATCAGCAACATGCGCCTCAAATCCTGGCTGCACAATCGCGGCAACGGTAACAAATAACGCCTGCCGACGTTCCCACGGAATCCCTTCCATCTCGTGAAGCACTTTACGCCAGTTATCCTCATAGTTTGCTCCTAAACCAGCATACCTAGCTGCAAACACCCCAGGATTCCCTCCAAGCGCCTCAATCTGCAACCCCGTATCATCCGCAAGAGCCGTATACCCTGTATAACGTGCAATCTCAGTCGCTTTTTTCACCGCATTTGCCTCACAAGTCTCTCCATCTTCAATAACGTCAGGCGCATCAGGAAACTCCTCCACCATCCGTAAGCAAATGCCTAGCCCTGCAAGAAGAGCTGACAACTCTTTTTTTTTATCTTGATTTCTGGTCGCGAGAACCAAAGTAGCAATCATGCAAACACTGGTCTCACCTCAGGTCACAACTACTCGCACTACAGTGGGCCATGACGTGCTGTCCAGTTACGGACTCGCTGTTGATTCATCTGGCAAATCTGATTCTACGACCGTTGAGGTAGGCAAAGGGGACTCAACCGCACTAGATCCTCCACCCAGGAGACTAACTTTTGACGATGCTTCGCTCAAATAAATCGAGTGAGGATATCCCTTGATGAGTTCCTGATATCGTGACATAGCGGATTCTGATTGATTCTGCTGCTCCCCTAAACTCCCAAGTTCTAGTAAAGCAAGATCCTTATTCGGCGCCTTATCAATTGTCAGGATCGTTTCGAAAACACGCTCAGCACGTTGAAAATCTCCTTGGTTAAGATGCGCATATGCCAATCGTTGACGTACAAGAGCACTCAACGGCCCCGAAGAGGGGTATTCTTCAAGAAATTTCTGATACGTTGCAATAGCTCCCTCATGATCACCAAGAACCGCCAATGCATTACCAAGAAGATGCATTGCTGGTGGGGCACTTGAAGTTTTGGGATGATCTTCAAGCACAGATCGCAACAATTCAACAGATTGACGCACATGTGACAGAGCTGCATCAGTATCACTCAACGGGCGATTCATATACAACTGCGTGGCTTGTTGAAAGCTCCCTTTCGCTGTCTGTTCCGCCTGCGCATTTACAAAATAAATTCCACCGGCCACAATTGCGACTGTAATAACACTTCCAATTAACACCCACAACGCCTTCGCATGTACACCCATATCACGTCGCATACGCGCCATCGATTCCATCACATGACGTTCATCCGGTACACTTATCGTCCTTGCGGTTTTTATCTTAAATGCCATTAAGCCCTCACCTCTGCGCAGCCTATAAATTGCCTCTTCGAAGTAATCATGGTATTACGTCATAGCAGCTAACACTTGTCAAGCCATCCCTGATCACAAAATATGTTTACGCAGTCGCTAGCTGATCTCCAAGAATCCTGTCTACTCCGAAAACTCCACCGCACTGAGTCTGCCCAAGATGCCGAAGTCACTATCAAAGGAAAAGCTGTCATCCTATTTTCATCCAACAATTATCTCGGTCTTGCTAATCATCCAAAACTCAAAGAAGCCGCCATCACTGCCATTCGAAAATACGGGTTTGGGTCCGGAGCATCGAGATTGCTTTCTGGAACCATGAGCCTACACGAACAGCTTGAAACCCGACTCGCACACTTTGCAAAAACAGACGCTGCTCTCGCATTTAACTCAGGATATCATGCAAACCTCGGCTTAATTCAAACGTTGACACAAGAACTGAGTCCACATGGTCTTGTGCTTGCAGATCGTGCATGCCATGCAAGCCTTATTGATGCTATCCGGATCACAAAATCTCGTTTTAAAGTGTACCAACACCAGAACACCAAACAACTTAAACAACTTCTCGCAACTCATACCGAAAGCGAAAAAACAAGCAGTCTTGTCATCACTGAAGGAATCTTCAGCATGGACGGAGACATCACTCCGTTACCAAAACTCCTTACATGCATCGAGCAATCTTCATCGACATTGCTCGTTGATGATGCCCATGGAATTGGAGTCATGGGAGCCACAGGACGCGGGACTATAGAACACTTTAATCTTGAAGCGAAAATTCCTATTCGCACGGGAACACTAGGCAAAGCCCTAGGATGCGTGGGAGCCTTTGTAGCAGGACCGCATGATCTCATACAAATCCTTATCAACCGTGCCCGATCATTTATCTACACGACTGCTCCACCACCAGCCTTTGCAGCAGCAGCACTCGCTGCCTTAACAATTTTAGAAGCTGAGCCTGAACGCAGGGAACAATTATGGCGAAACCAACATTATATGCTCTCAAATCTAAAATCTCTTGGATATAACACCATGAATACCGAAAGCCCAATTCTCCCAGTACTAATAGGTGACCCCTCACGTACCATTCAATTTTCACAACAACTCTACGAACGCGGCATCTATGCCCCAGCCATTCGACCACCAACGGTCCCTCGGGGAACAAGTCGGTTACGAATAAGTATGATGGCAACTCACCAACAAGCCCAGTTAGATTATGCCTTAGACACCTTTAGGGACGTAGGTCGATCGTTAGGAATTATTACTTAGCAGGAGCGAGTACAACTGACTCAGACACTGTAGGAGGGGAGAGATAAGGACCTATGCTAGGTGCAGCGATTCGAAATTCCTCTAATTCCTCAGTAACCACTGTAGTATGCATGTTGACACCGCCAATCACCGGAACATCAATCGTTTCAATATACTTAATCAGACCAACACGAGGAGCAAACCAACTGGTCAACCGATCTTTTATTACCCTGACCTCGCCATTCGATGACATTGTAATGGTCAATTCCATCTTCCCTTCTAGCCTCAGAACATCCTGAAACACCCCAGCTGGAACAGAAAGGGTTTCCAACGACCCAATGGTTATTTCAGCAAACGCATCAACATGCTCATTAACACCATCTCCATCGGCATCTTGAAAAAAATCTCCCCCTTTTAGGTCAAACTGTCGAAGAGTTTGTTGTTCAACCAACGGAAACCTAACCACCGGATACGGGACAAGTTGTTGTTCAAATACCTCCTGCGGATGGCTACCATGATATATGACACCCTCATTCCCAACATGGTAATAGCTTTCTGCCTCTTCCCCTGTATTGCCAGGGTTGGTTTCGATAAAGACAATCACACGCTGGCCATCCTTCTGCAGCTCCTTTATCGCCGTCATACTATTCATGAAAACGTCGGTCTTGGTAGCGGTGAGTTGTACCTTCCTCTCATGACGTGTCCCCTGATAATGCCACACACTTCCAATTCGAGCAGGAAAATATGACTCTGGGTTGGCAATAGGATTTGCAGCCATTGGAATCGGTACAAACCCAACATAGAACAGGCCACACAACAACACTGCTAGGACATTCATCATTCGAAACCTGACTGTCATAAGCTGCTCCAAAAACATCTTCTGGCCCTGATTGGCCAGAACCGTAACACATCACCCTCCGCCCCCTCAAGCTCTTGGGCAACTCTTTTCTCAATAATCAGGTAGTATATAGATGGAAGTCGCTGCACTACAGCTACAATGTCGCACACTTTGAACAGCCCATTAAGGAATTCCTTCAATGATTTAAAACGAAAAATGCTTTCCATCCGTATCCAATAACGACAAAATGATATGCTGTGTTTAGACAGAACATACACTAACAGCCCGTTGAAACGCTGAAAACATTTCACACCTACACGGATAATAATAACCTTAGCAGCCTGCACACAATCTACAGAAATGATCAAACAATCGTGCGCATTCTCCTTGCAGTCGTTCAAAGAAAAATTTTCAAATCCTTGGCACTCACAGCGAGTAGAATCTGTCAAAAAATAGGGGAAAAGACTGCATAGTTACAGAAACGCCAAATAATGTCATATTAAAAGAACACAAATTATGTTTTCCAGAATCCCGATAACAAAGACTACTGCATCTCCTAGGTAGTTTTCCACACATTGAAACGGCTTAAACTACATCACTGGTTGACAACAGGGCCACTCCAGTTAATCTTCAAGAACGCTGGAATCCTACTCAGAGGAAAATCAATTGCTGGATTATGCAATCTCGGTTCTCTCGCCATAGCAGCTCGTGCTCTTGGCCCTGAGGTCTTTGGCACCCTCATTCTCATCCATACAGTCATTCGACTGATCATAGGAATTTCAAAGTTCCAGTCCTGGCAAGCTGTCATCCGCTATGGAGCAGTGAATCTACATGCAAAAGAACATAAGAATTTTCATAAACTGATCATCTTCACAATACTGCTTGATGTGTCAAGTGCACTGCTCGGAGCAACGGTGGTAATTCTTGCAGCACCACTAATTGCACCATATTTCGGATGGAGTGATAACGTAACGTCCATGGCAATGCTTTACGGAATTGTCATCTTATTCAGCGTCACTGCCACACCAACAGGGATCCTTCGTCTTTTCAACCGATTTGACCTTCTATCAATCCACACAATCATCTCACCAGGAATCCGCCTAATCGGAGGAAGCTTACTTTATTTCTACGGTACTGGTTTGTGGGGATTTCTATCCGTGTGGTTTCTTGCTGGGGTTGCTGGCGGAATTACACTTGGCACCATGGGCTGGCTAGAACTACGCAAACACAATCTCCTTCCTCCAAGAAAATTTTCATTCTGCAATCTCACTCAATCGCACTCTGGAATTTGGAAATTTGTCTTTGCAACGAATATCCTCAGTTCATTGAACCTTACGACCGGACATCTCACGACATTGATGGTCGGCTGGATCATTGGACCAACCGCCGCAGGCCTATTTAAAATCGCAAAGGAACTGTCTACCGTGCTCTCCAAGGCCACTGAACTATTGGCGGAATCAATGTACCCAGAGTTAGCAAAACTATCCACTCAAAAACAAACCAATATTTTCAAACATGTGGTCTTTCGGTCAGGATTTGTCGCAGGAAGCGGTGCAACCATGATATTTTTTTTCATGATCGTTCTTGGCGAACTACTTCTGCAATGGACTGTCGGGGATGAATTTGTTGGTGCCTATCCGCTCCTTCTCCTCCTTATCTTTGCCGAAACAATTGGAGCATTTGGTTTTGGCCTCAATTCTGCTATGTATGCTATTGGGCGTCCAGGCATTCCGTTAAGAGTCAATATCATCACGACAGCAGTTTATCTTCCTCTACTCTTCTTCTTGCTAACACAGATGAATATAATCGGTGCAGGTATTGCTTTCACTATATTTTTAGCGACGAGGTTTGTTGCACTGGCAACAATCACAACACGACTTCTTGCTCAAGTAGAGACAATGCCAGACAACAAAAAGATATGACGGTAAAAAACTCTAACTGAAGGATGAAAAGGCTTGGCAAATCTTCTCGATCTGCTCATCACTGTGACCTGCACTCACACTACAACGCAACAAACACCCTCCATTGGGTGCGGCTGGAGGCAAAACCAAATTCACATACACCCCGCGTTCTAACAATTGACTCCACAACTCAACCCCTCGCTCTTTTGTTTCTACCAGTGCAGCAATCACCGGAGTAGGCTCCGGGCCTAGAATAAACCCCATATCTCGAAGACGTTCATAGAGACGTGTCGTACTGCTCCAGAGCCGATGACGTAACTCCGGATGCGTTTTAATAATCTGCAGAGCAGTGCGTGTTGAGGCAATAACAGAAGGAGAAGGAGAGGCCGTAAAAATGTAGGGACGGCTTGTATACCGCAGCATCTCCAACTCAGGATGCCGGCTTACACAAAAACCACCAGTAGCACCAAGACTTTTGCTGAATGTTCCTACAATCAAATCCACCTTTTCCTCAACCCCAGCCTCCTCGGCCAGCCCTCGCCCATTTTCTCCAAGTACCCCAAGAGAATGTGCTTCATCAACCACAAGAAACGATTGATATTTCGTCCTAATATCTGCAATGTCTTTGAGAGGAGCACGATCACCAAGCATGCTGTAAATCCCCTCAACAACAATCAATGTACGCGAAGTACGGTCGCCAAGCCTCCGCAAACGCTTCTCTAGGTCACTAACATTATTATGGCGAAATCGAATAATCTCGGCGTCACTCATACGGCACCCATCATAAATGCTGGCGTGGCAATCCGCATCGAGAAGGATAACATCATCTTGCCCAGCCAAAGTTGAAAGCAGGCCAAGGTTGGCAAGATATCCTGTTGAAAACACAATTGCCGACCCAACGTGAAAAAACTCTGCGAGTTCTCGCTCTAACGCAACGTGGTTCTCAAACGTTCCATTGGCCATCCTTGACCCTGTGGTACCCGTCCCTTGTTCCTCCAACGCAATACGTGCTGCACCAATGCAACCGGAATCAAATGTCAGCCCAAGATAATTATTGGTGCCGGCAAGAATTGTTCGGCGCCCATTCACCATAGCTTCCGTAGAGGAAAGCACTTGATTGATGACAACATTAAACGGATCACCACCTCCCCCTCCAAGAAGGGCTTTCCGATCTTCCACAAGTTGCTGAAACTTGTCAAAGATTGACATTATGATTGGCGCGTAAGATGTTCAAGTTGCAATACAAAGTCTTTGACGGTTCGAATATCCGGAATAATATTCAGAGGGATAGAGATATCAAAACGATCCTCGACCTCAAGTAAAATCTGCATCACTTGCAACGAGTCCAACCCAATATCAGCAACCAGTTCTGTCCCCTCGTCAAGTGTCAAATCATTGTGTACATACGGTGTTAAGATCGCATACACCTCATTTAAAATCTCATCGTAACTCTTCATACGCGCTGCAAAGCCATCCAAGACAAAACTGGTGACTCGGATCGTGATAAAGAACTCACTCTACCCCTCCCCACCCAAAAGTTTTTCGTAACCCTTCATCAAGCAAAACCTTGGGCCTCCATCCGGTTACATCACATATCATCGCATTGTCACAAACCCAATTGTGATGCTGAATCTCTCGAACCTTCCCTGATGTAAACATCGGAATGTGTCCACTGAAACGAGATGCAATGGTGTTGCAGAAGGCCACAAATTTCAATAGAGATCCTGAAATTAAGAAACGCATCACACGCCGTTGACAAAGCTTCTCTACACTATCAATAACATCATTCCAACTATATCCATCAGGATAACCATCGTGCAGTTCCAATATTTTATGAGAAGAAAATACATTCTCTAGACACATCACCACGGCATCCGTAAGATCATTTACGTACAACAAAGAAAATCTCGCTTGATCATGACCAAGCTTCAGCGCAATACCCCGACCCATCCACTCTAACAGTGGGCGCAACTCACGATCACCCGGACCATATACCACCGGAGGTCTCAGCACCGTCCACTCCATATCCTTCGCCAATAATGCTAGCTGAACCTCCCCCTGAAACTTACTCGTTGCATACGGAGACAGCAATGGCTCACGAGCTGCAAGAGAAGATATCAGCAAAAAACGTGGCACCTTAGTTTGTTCTAAAGAAGCTTGCAGAACATTTTTAACGCCATGGACATTCACAGACTCAAAATCGGTTAGAGAAGCTCCACGAACGAGACCGGCGCAGTGTACCACATCATCAACGCCTTCAACGAGACGGTGAAGGCTTC
>DCWI01000058.1 GCA_002328825.1 Nitrospiraceae bacterium UBA2166
GTTGTAGCCACGTACCGCAGAAATCAGGGCAAGCCCGATGCCGGTATTGCCACTTGTGGGCTCGACCATTGTTGAGCCTGGTTTCAACGTTCCCTGACGTTCCGCTTCCTCGATCATGTTCAAACAGATACGATCTTTGACGCTCCCGCCGGGATTGAGGTATTCGAGTTTCACGTAAATATCTGCCACCCCTTCTTCAGGGAGACGATTGAGTTGAACCAGCGGTGTTTGCCCGATCAGGGCTGTGATGTCCCCAGGGTTTTGTCCCCCTCCCATGTAGAAAATGCATTCCACCCGGTCGCCTTCCGTGAGGGGTGTTGTTCCTAATGCGTCACGTTCAAGCAAGGTCTCGTTCAATTCGACGGCCACCATTTGCGGCTCCCAATCCTTGTGTTTCAGGAGATCAAGGATTGTTCCTCCGGGTATTTCTTCCTGTTTGCCATTCACGATGATTTGCATGTTGGTATCTTCTTTTTTGATACAGATTTATAAAGTGGTGAGATCCTGACAGTTACACTGCTCCGACTTTGGTTTCCACCAAGTAGATCTCGTTATGCTGTCTTCCAATATAGCGCAATTCATTTGAAGTATTCAGGTGCAACGGCCCATTTTTGCCAGATAGTAGGGAGTCAAACTGTTCGCTTTCCCGTCCGTCGATGACGACCATCCACTTGCGATCGCGCAGTCCGTAAAAAAGCTCATGTGCACTGTCAGCACTAAAGGTCACTCCGTGTGCCCCAATGCCATCGTACGCTTGTCCGGAGACATTGCGTTCAATGAATACGCGCCATTTGCGATCTGCGCTTTCCGCAACATACGAAAGTTTACTGCTATCTGGGCTGAATAGCAGGCTTTCCTCAATCAGGCTCCAATGAGGGCGCCCGAGTTGTCCGTCAAGCACGACTCCAGACTTGTCCACACCTTGGGTAACGGAGTACGCAAGGCGCTTTCCGTTTGGACTGAATACTGGGCCTTGGATCCCCACTCTGGAAAAGGCAAGGTCTTTTTGGGCGGTTCTTCCGTATATGATTTGGCTCGGTTGTCCATCCTGTACCACAAACCACATACCCTCGAGGTTTGCAATGTATGCAAAATGTTGGCTGTTCGAGGAGAATCGGAATGAGTCGTGTCCGATGTCGGTGTGTGGAATGCCGAGTGCTCCATCCACAACGACGCCCCACTGTGGGCCAATCCGGACGCCAAATGCGATTTGTGTCCCGTCAGGGCTGTAAGTGGGCTGGATGCCGTCAATATCGTCATAGGAGATGCCGACCTTTTTGTTATCTACGATTGATGTCCACGTGTTACCGTCCTTGGCGGAGTATGCGAGGTGAGTGCCTTTCGGATTGAAGGCCAGACTTTGGCCGCGGATCTTGGCATGTGGCGGACCAAAAGTATTATCATACACGGCGACCCATTTGTCCCCAGATTGAGCGATATAGGCAGTGTGTTGACCGTCCTTGCTAAAGATGAGTGAGGTTACGGTGATGAAATCAACGTGCGGTCCTTCATCTCCATCTACGATGACAGCCCAGGTTTTCCCGGTTTGGGTCACATAAGCAGTGCGTGTGCCGGTAGAGTCGAAGAGTGATTCCCCAATCCAAATGTTGTCATAGTGAGGACTGACTTGCCCGTCCATGACCATGACTTGTTTCGCACCTGCGTTTGCAATGTAGGCGACTCTGTTGGTGATGGGACTGAATTGGAGGCTGTACGGGACAATGCGGCGATAGGGAGAGGACAATTCTCCGTCGACGACTGCAAACCATTGGCGCTTCTTGTTCTGTGCGGCGTAGGCATATCGGGATCCGTTGGGACTGAAGGTAAAACTGCCGTCCAAGATCTTGCGATAGCCCGCACTCACCAATTCATCGACAACAATGACCTGATGTTTTCCTTTGGTCGCTTGGTAGGCCAAACGTTGGCCGTCCGGGCTGAACTGCAAACTGTCGTGTTTGATTGTGTCAAACAGGGCACCTGGTTTCCCGTTACGAACGACTTGAACCTGCGTATCCGAAGCCTTCTGGATATAGGCGACGCTTTGAATATTCGTGCTGACGACGAGTGATCGGGGATTCCATGTGGCCGGATCGATGGTCGAGACGAGAGTTTTTGCCTGAACGGGACTGTGTGTTTTTGTGGGTTGATCTGCGACTACCAGCGTAGTGCTGAGTATGAGGCTGATGCCCACAGACGCAGCGCATGTCCAAAGGTAGATGTCGCGATTCATTCTTCTGTTCCTTCGTAATTCCGAGTGGGTTCAGCATCGCCAACATTTTGGGCACACCGAAAGCCGGCGTAGGGAGCGTTATAAATGTGTGACCAGCCTGCGCGAAAGGTGGTTGTGAGTTGAGCCGGCACCGACTTAGCTGATCCCCCACGGATGCCATAAGACGAAAGTTTTTTCCCGTGCTTATTCATTGTTCCTTTCGGAGGGCCCTGCGGGTTGCGCAGGGGCATTTCTTGGTAGTACTCATCTAGGTAGATATCGTTGACCCACTCGAACACATTTCCCACCATATGATGTACTCCGTATGGCGATGCTCCTTGTGGGTGGCTGTCAACTGGAGCGAGTGAACTTGGCCCTTGCCATTCCTGTGGACGCACTCCAAAGTGGGCAAGCTCGTTTGTTGGCTCGGCATCTCCCCATGGATGCATTCTTCCGTCTCTTCCACGCGCGGCTTTTTCCCATTCTGCTTCAGTCGGAAGCCGTTTTCCTGCCCATTCGCAGTAGCCCTTCGCGGAGCTCCACCTAATGCTTGTGACAGGACGATTCCCGTGAATGGAAAGGTTAACCCGGAAAGCATTTGTTGGGAGATAGGCTGGTTCCAATGAACCTCCACCATTGGCTTCAACGTACGCAAAATAGAGGGTGTTCGATACTTCATATTTATCGATGTAGTAGGCGTCTAAATAGACAGGCTGCTGGGGTTTCTCATTTCTTCGTGCTCCTCCGTAATGAACAGCTGTGCTATTGCCCATCAGGAATTCTCCTGCCGGGACAAGAGCCATTGGAGCCCCGTCCTTACCGGTAATTTCGGCAGGGAAATTTGTATTGTCCTCTGCTGCGTGGGCGCTGTGAAGGGCAGAGATGACAAGCAGTAATCCTATCGTGGCGATCAATCGTAGTGTTTTGATATTTCGTCGTTCATTGCAAATCATTATTTCCTCACTAAACAGAGATATGGACAGAATTAATTTTTAGCGAACAGAGCCACTCATGATGAGGTGGATCCCAGTCAACCTGTTAAGCGCTACCAAGCTCTAAGTGTCCGGAAGATAACGGGACATTCGAGATATCCGATGGCTATTCGAGTGAGTCTACACGACAACAAGCGCCCTGAGGATCGCCCTCCTTAAAGACCCACAGTCGAGCCAGTCTAGGATACACGGTTTGCTACTCTGTGTCATCCCCGCATGAGGTCAGGAGCACTTCGAGGCGCGGTTCTGTGCGGTCAATCTTCTTGTGAAGGTGAATCTCAACAACGCGGTTATCGTTCACCTCAAGCGCTTCGCAAATCGCATCCTGCGTAATCTTGAGTCCACTATCCAAGTCCCGCCGCAATGCTGTGCGCAGATAGAACCACATAGAGAGAACCAAGTCATGAGATTTCATGAAGGAGCGTAATCGCTCTCGGTCCGGGTTTTTTGCGAGTGCCAGCAGGACATGCTGTCCCACTAGCTGCTTGTACGAGCGGCTTTCTGACGAAAGGATGCGGCGGCCCTTCACCGTTGCGTATTGGTGATTGATGCTAGGAGGAATGGGAAGTGTTAGGTGAAGCCGATTATCATTGGACACGAGATATGCAGTCGTTTGGTGAACTTTCCAATGTTAATGCTATTACAGGAGTTCCATAAAGCGCGTTTGGGCACTTTCAAGTTTTTCTTCGTTCATCTTTAGGTAGTGTTGCCATGCGGATGGACTCCACACCTCGAGCTTTTGATACAGACCAAGAAGAACAACTTCTTGGTCAATATCGAGGTTCAGGTGTTTACGCATTTTCCCTGGAATCAGAACGCGCCCCCCTTTGTCGACATCTGACATTGTCATTTCCGATACAACATGATGCATGAACAAGCGGCTTTCCTCTTCATCAAGGGAATCACGGCTCTGTTCAAGGATTCGTGTCCATTCTGGGTGGGTATAGGCCCAGAGGCAGGATTCGGGACCTTTCAGGTATACGAGGCGTTTCCCATGGGTCTCGAGGATTTCTCGCATGGGTTGCGGGAGAATAAATCGCCCTTTCTCGTCAAGTTTACAGATGTGCTCGCCAGCAAACATTTCCAAGCTCTAACCTCATGGAAAACATGAAGGGGGAACAATGCTATGGTATGTTTCGCGTGCTGTCAAGTTTTTGGCGCTGCTTTACTGACGAGGTGCAAAGGATGGGATGCCCGATTTATCGAACCGGGTCTTGACGGCTTGCATCATCTCTGGGGTAACTTCGGAGTGTCCGTGTTCACGCGCGTGCCGTTCAACGCTCTTGATGACCATCCCTCTGGCAAACGATGGAACCCGGTCCAAGCGTTCTTGGGCAGCTTGGGTCCAGGTGAGTTCATAGGAAGGTTCTGCTCCGAATGCGGTGATATGTGGAAATTGGATCAATTCGTCGCCATGCTGGCCGGGCTGGTATGTGCACGAGGGATCTTCAGATAGGTAATCGTCTGTCGCAGCATAGGCGCGTGCGCGACAGCCACCACAGACGTCTCGAAATTCACATTTACCGCAGCGTCCACCGAGTAGCGTTCGGTCACGGAGTTGGTCGAAAACTTCGGAACTGTTCCACAGGGTGGCAAAATTATTTTCCTTGAGATTTCCCACGCTTACTGGAAGGTAAGGACATGGTGTCAGGTCGCCCTCTGGCGAAATCCGACAGTAATAGATGCCACAAGGGCATGTTCCTCCAGGGTATCCCTGCAGGAGTGGAGAATCGGATTCTCGTTCGTAGACGGTACGTTTGAAATGAGGCGCACATTTTGCTGCCACGAACATCTTCCCTTTGTATTTTTCCTGCAATTCAGAAAGCGTTTTGAGCATGGTTTCGTATTGGTCTGGACTCAGGTCCATGATGGTTTTTCCGCGACCAGTGCGAACGAGAAAGTACAGGTTGAAGACTTTGGCGCCGAGATCTGCCGCATATTCAACCATCTGTGGAATTTGGGCAAAATTCATACGGGTTACGGATGTTTGCACTAGAAACTGCATGCGGTGACGCACAAGTACTTCAATGCCCTTCAGGGTGGCGTCTAGCGCGCCGTCGATCCCTCGGAATTTATCGTGATCACTTGGTGAGCAAGAGTCGAGGCTGATCCCTGCGCCGCTCACCCCATGACTGAGCATTTGTGTGACTGTCTCGTCGTCAAGTAGGATCCCATTGGTTCCCATCACGACTAAAAGCCCTGTATTGGAGGCATAGCGAGAAATCTCGAGAATATCCGGCCTGAGAAGAGGTTCGCCACCGGTCAAAATTAAAAGGGCATTGCTATTGATCGTGGCAATTTGATCGATGACCGTGAAACACTGTTCGCGAGTGAGTTCGCCGTCGCGCATGTAACCGCTAGGAAACTCGGTGGTATCAACAAAACCTGCGGGTAGGTAGCAATGGGTACACTTTAGGTTGCATAACCTAGTGATATTCCACGAAATGGCCTGAATTTTTGGCTGCATTGTTCCCGTCCTTGCCGTTAGAGGACCTACATAGTACCGGCGCAGGATGTTTTCCTGCAAGTGCTCTAGGCGTATGACACATTACAATATCTGTAGGTAAGACAATGCTAGGATTCGATCCTAGTCCCTAGGGTATTGCGCCATAGGGTTGGCATACGTATACTCAGAAGCTTTTATTTACCTTGGGCCTTGTTTTTGACTTCAATGATTATCAAATCTGGGGGGGAGAAAGTGAGTATGGGACGTTCTATTGGTAAGTTGGGTGTAGTGGTTATTGCCATTTGCGTGATTAGTCTTGTTGGCGCTGTTGATGTGTTTGCGGCTAAGAAACGAGGTAAATCAAAATATAAGACGGTTGATGTGTCAAACGGAGCGGCGTTGTCCGGTGTCGTGACGCTCAAGGGTAAGGCCCCTGCTGTGAAAAAATTTGAAATTGGCAAGTTTCCTCAACCGGAGTTTTGTAGTGGGGTCGACACTAAAGACGGAGTTCGGGTGCTTAATGATGTTGCAGTGGGCAAAGGTAATGGCCTCCAGGATGTTGTTGTTGTGATTAAGGGCATCAAAGAGGGGAAACCTTATGACTTGAAGAAAACACACGTAGATATGGATGTGTGCAAGTTTGTGGTTACTGGGGGACCGTCGCAATTTGTGGGGGTTGTGTCACCAACTGTGAATTTCACAGTGACCAACAAGGATGAAGCACCTGATCCGAAAACCGGAAAAGTCATTGGCGTGTTGCACAATCCACACTCTTTTGGCATCGCGCCTAAGAAAAATCCGAGCACCATGTTCAATTTGGGAATGCCGGAAAAGGGACAAACGTTATCGTTCAAAAAAGACATGAAGAAAATTCGCCGGGCTCCGGTCATGAAATTACAGTGCGATCAGCACGAGTATATGCAGGCTTGGTTTCGGTCTGTGCGCCATCCGTACTACGCCTTAGTGGGGACTGATGGGGCATTCTCAATTGACCAAATCCCGCCAGGGAAATATAAAGTGATCGCATGGCACCCAATTTTAGGAGAGCAAACTCAGGAAGTGACGTTTAGCGCAGGGGCGAAAGAATCGGTGAAATTCGAGTTTGCGGGAAAGTAGGTATAGGCAGTTGGTGTGACAGTACTCTGGATATTTTTGAAAATGGTGATGGGCAAAGAAGTAGAGGCATGGCAGCGTTTCTGGCCCATTCTTGATAAGATTGGGCGGGGCTATACTGAGGTGTAATCTAACGTTTGTCGTATGTGTGGAGGGCCTGGCATGAGTATTCGGATGGGCGGTGTCTGTAGAGGGAAGCGGGGGAGCCGTGCTGTTGTCTTGCTTGTTTCGCTGTTGGTTTGTGGAGGATTTCTTGTTGCTTCACCATTGCAAGGGTTGGCTGAAACCTCAGCGTATACTGTGGTGCCTGCTGGGACGGGGTATTGGGCAGCGCAGCAGAAGGAACCTTTGCAGGAAGGCGAAGTTCCGGATTGGGTGAACAAGCTGAAGGCCCAAATCATGATTGAAGAGGCGATGGAGGGTAATACGGGCCGGACAGGTAAAATCGCCGCCATGCATCAGAAGATGATGGATCATGCGATTCATGCCCGTGAAGGAGAGGTTAGGCCAACAAGTGGCCCTTATGCTTATTCCGATCTGCTTCACCAGTTTGGAATGATGGGGGATGATCCTATCTTGGGGCCTGCCGATCAGGTCGCGTCTGCTGCCATGAACCAAGGGGGCAAATGTCCATCGTTTGCGCCACGCAGGGAGTACGACATTGTGGCGATTGAGGTGGGCGTGACGTTGAACCAATGGCAAATGTTTTATTACGGGTATATGTTCACTTTGGCGGAAGACCTTGAGCGTGTTCATCAGGAAGAAGCGAGAAATGAATTGGCCAGAACTCGAGATGATGATCCTGGTGCCGTGTCCAATGGTTTGCAAGGTGATGCTATTCAGCCGTTAGTGATCCGGGGCAACGCGGGCGATTGCGTGATCTTCAAGGTGGTGAACGAAATTGAAGAACAACCCATTAGTTTTCGGATTCACGGCTCCAACATGATTGTGCAGTCTACCGGCGAACCAGCTGTTTTGACGAATCCCGATGCAACGATTTATGACGGTGAGGGGCAGACCTTCGAATGGTACTTGCGCCCAGATGAACAGGAAGGCACACACCAGATTCAGAGTGTTGGCCAGCGGGAACAGACCGCCTTGGGCCTGATTGGGGCGTTTGTCGTCGAGCCCACTGGGTCAACGTATCTTTCTCCTTGGGAAGAGGGGAAGGAATTGAAGAGTGGGTGGCAAGCGATCATCGCTCATCCGACGAAGCCAGATTTTCGAGAATTTGCGTTGATTTACCATGAAATTGGAGACGAAGCGTTTCGACCGGTTGACAGAAATGGGGAAATGCTCCCGCAGCGTGATCCGTTGTCCGATGCGTATCGACCGGGAGCGCGGGCATTGAATAATCGGAGTGAGCCCTTTGGAATTGCAATGCTCCAGAGACAGAAAGAGGTATTCCATTTTGAGGATGAATCGTCGGCCTATAGCTCGTATACCTTTGGTGATGCGCCGACGCCTCTCGGGCGGTCTTATTTAGGAGAT
>DCWI01000010.1 GCA_002328825.1 Nitrospiraceae bacterium UBA2166
CGACAACTTAGCCTTGGCCTTCACTGCCGTCTTACCCGATAATTTAGCCTTAGCCTTCACCATCGTTTTTAATGCTTTTCTGGCCATGAAAAGCCCTCACCAACAAAAATAGTGAATAGGACTGTACACCAGGATCGGCGACAATAACAATTTTTTCACAAGTAAGTCAACAATACAAACGCTTTCTGTGTGAACATGTGCGAGGGGGTGAGCAGTGTATGAACACTGAAAGCTCGGAATAACCCCACTTATTATCGTGCGTTTTGACTGGCGAGCAATTCGTCGAATAGTTTAGCAAAGCGTGCCAACGGTTGTGCACCACTGATGAGTGTACCTTGAATCGTGGCACCCTTTCGCGTCAACCCAAGAAAAAACCCAGGAGTGCCAGTCACTCCAGCGAGTGTTCCATCCTGATAATCCTTTTCAATTTCTTTTCCATACCTTCCTGAACGAACACAGATTTCTAAACGCTCAACGTCCAAACTGAGCCTGCTTCCGAGCCTCTTTAGATCTGGAAAACCACTATCTTTCGATTCGAAAATTGCATCGTGCATTTCCCAGAACTTCCCTTGCTCCTGGGCACAATGCGCCGCTTCAGCCGCCTTGCGGGCATTCGGATGAATTGCATCAAGAGGATAATCACGAAATACATAACGCACTTTTCCAGTATCAATATAGTTGGACTTTATTTTTGGGAACGTCTGCATAAAAAACCGCCGACAGAACGGGCAGTGGTAATCAGAAAACTCAATGAGAGTGAGCGGAGCATTGCGATTCCCCATCATGGGATCATCATCAATACTAACAGTTGCCTTCACCGGTCCTCCATCAGCTCGAGTTCGCGCGCGCTCGAGAATTTTCCTAATTTCTCGTACGTCCTGTTTGATGCTATCGAGGTCATGTTTCATTACATCCAATTGACGTCGAAGATCATCACCATCAGCGGCCCAAGTACGAGTTACACCATCGGAAATTAAAACGGCAATACTCATCACCATGGCAAATGCACCCACCAACCACCGTTGTAAAAATATTTTTCTCATCTACCCCTGACTCCTCATTGCCCTGATCGGCCGACCACGGTACCACGCTTCATTCACCATGGTCAATTTAGAAGACTGTTTTTTTAATCTGTTCCAATGATACGAGAACACGCAAGCTGCGATATACTGACACAGTGTTGAGGAGAAGGATGCGAAGGATAGCAGATGCCTAAAATCTCGGGTCTCCAGTGGTTACTCATAAGTGCGGTTAGCCTTTTCTTTTTTGCCGGCCTTGCCTTGCTCCTCTTGATTGTCTTTCCCAACCTCGTTGGACTTGACTCCTACAAGACATACGCATTGGACAAAATTGAATCCCAGCTGGGGAGTGCTCTTGAAGTCTCTAACATCTATTTCACAGTGTTTCCGAAAATACAAGTTGGGTTAGAACACATCACTTTCCTAGATCCTGAGAGCAGGATACCAACACTCTCCGCTGATCGTCTCGCCTTTGATCTAAGCCTGTTACCTCTACTACACAAGGAAATTGTGGTGAATCGCCTAGAGTTAGATCACCCACGACTCAATCTTCATGGCAAACAGCTTGGGCACTTTGGTTTTTCAGATTTTTTTCCTGATGAAAATAATGACGGAGCACCCATGCCCAATATCCTCATGCTTTCCACAAAAATGAAAGAACTGATAGTGCGCAATGGGAAAATAAGTATCACACAACGCAGTCCAAGTGGTGGAGGTTCAAGCCTCAAGATTGAACAGATAAACCTGACCACAAACGCCCTCAATGATGATCCACTACTAGAGTTTTCGATGCAAGGAGTTCTCCCGCATAACAATGGCCAGACAAAAATCCACATGACAGGAACGCTCTCGGCAGAAATCATGCAGTCATCACCCTCCATTAGCCCACAGCACGAATACACACTTACCGGAACAACACATATCTCGTCACTAGACCTTACCAGCCTTCACCCATATATCAAGATCAATGACGACATAAAACTCGATGGCCTAGCTGATTTTGATGGCGCAGTGACCATATCTCTCAGCCCAACATCCCACAGTCTCAATGTCCAGGACATCAACCTTCATTGGGGAACAGGAAATCTCACTGGATCTGCGACTTTCCAAAAAGCCAACACAGAACCCTGGTCATTCCAAGGCGAGATCAATACGGCTCCATTTGATATCCAAACAGCACTCACTGTGTTTTCACCTCACCTCAATGAGACGATGTTCTATAACGCAATGACTGAAGCTGAAATATCAGGAAATGCGCGTATCGTTCAAGCTTCTATTTCCAGCGCCCTTGACATGTTAGATTCATCAGATATCTCAGTGTCTGCCGAGCTTGAGCTTAAAGACATACGCGGACAACTCTCCGGAAAAACATTTGAACACATTAACGCATCGATAATTTTAGAGGATGACACATTGGAACTCCGATCTCTTGTTGGACAATATGGTAAATCTAACATCCTTCGAGGCATCGGAATTATAACTGATTTGTATGATAAGGCAGACATCGAATCAACCGTCACATTCATGGTTCCAACTTCTGAATTTATGGATTATTTGGGGAGAAATTCCCCGCGAGATAACTCACCAAAAGAAAAGACCTCAGAGATTTGGGAATATGGATCTCCTGCAGGTGGAGGACATTTAACTCTAGAAATAACGGGGGGCCTTGACTCTAATGACCTAGACTTTGAAGGAGTGTTTCAAAGTAGAGGCATGGGATTCCACAGTAATTGGATTGGATTACCCGTCTCAAAACTTTTCGGACGGTTAGATTTCTCGTCCGATGGTATAGATCTTACTAATCTGAAAGGAAGGATAGGACGGTCTCGCGCACAAGTTACCGCACATTTTTCGGCAGGCCATTCGACTGTTCGACTTCAATCACATGCGGACACAAAAGAGCTCACAAATCTTCTCCTCGCAAAAACCGACTTCGCTCCACTTTCCTCCACCTCACTTGTCCAAGGAACAGCACTCTTAAATCTCACACTGGATCGCCATGCCGATGCCACCACGATCTCAGCAAACCTCGACTTAAAAAAAACAGGATATCGCAGCGAATCTGGAATCAGCAAGCCAATAGGTGTTGCAGCAAGTGCTGATGCTGACGTGATACTACAAGAAAAGACACAGGCGAAAATTCAGCGCCTAAGGTTTTTTCTTGAGCCTCTTCTTCTCACGGCTTCGGGCACCATCGAGCTCACAAGCCCACCTCAATACTCTATTTCTATGGAGAGTAACCTAGTTGACCTCGACAAATTTCATGACCAAATCCCCCATGTCACCATTCGAGGCCTTCACCCAGAATCTGGATTATTCAAAGCAAAGCTTAAGCTCACAGGAGTTGGAACAGGAAAAAATAAAATGGAAGTTGATGGACAAGTTTCTTTGCTTCACGGCCGGATCAGTGCGCCGAAAAAAGCCAAAACGAACCCACCCATCATTGAGGATGTTAACGCCATTATACAATTCAGCCACAAAGACGACGGGCGCGTAAAGATCAAAGATTTCTCTGCGACATTTAACGGCTCCCCAGTTCGAGTTAGCGGAGTGATAAAAAGATTACACATTCTCCCTCGCATTAATATATCTATTGATGCTTCACGGTTTGACATCGAATCAATGATTTCTCAAGACAGCTCATCTCCCTTTCGTGAGCTTATAACTTCACTTATTCACACAACCACTCTGCAGTCCGATATCCATGTTGACGAGGTTCAGTACCACGACGTAGTGTGGACCGATATGCATCTGGCGGCTACTGGAATGGGGGGGTTCATTACCCTCGAAATTATAAAAGCACAGAGCGGTGACGGGAACCTCCAAGCACACACGACCATTCACATGCCAAAAAATGCTCCAGTACAAATAAATGGAAACGCCCGATTCAAAGCTGTTCCTGCACAGGACATAGTGACACTTCTAGGTGGCAATGAACGCCTAATGTTTGGCCATGCTAATCTCGAAGGAGAACTTACCGGAAATGGAGGTCATGAAGATGGCCTTTCAGCGACGCTCGATGGGAAGATTCATCTCGTGCTTTCCAATGGACGAATTCGAAAGTTCACGGCCTTATCAAAAATATTGAATCTTTTGAACCTTCCACAGCTCCTTTCAGGGCATGTGCCTGATTTATCGTCAAAAGGATTAGCCTTTGATTCCATTAAAGCCACGCTGAACATAAAGAAAGGAGCCATGACCATTGAGAATCTCGCTATAAATAGTCCGATCATGAAAATTGGAGGGGTGGGACACTACGATATCCCAAGCAACGACATGAATATCGTGGTAGCAGTGAGTCCGTTCGGATCATATGAGAATATCCTCAATAAGATTCCGATTCTTAACAAAATTTTTGCCGGGGGAGATCAACGGCGTGGAATACTGACGACACTTTTTGAAGTCAAAGGCCCCCTCAGCAATCCCGAAGTAACGGTAATGCCAGGAGAATCGATGACCTCTGGCCTTACGGGCCTCGGAGAATTAGCATTTGATATTTTGAGAAATACAATCTTCCTTCCAAAGGAACTCATTGTTCCAACAGTTCCTCAGCCATGAAAACATCACAGAAACCCGATACGAGCAGTACAGATCATCTCATGGAATTGTTGCCCTCATAGAGAGCGAAGACCCACACTGCACGTCTTCTAGCATCCTCTTTTCTAGGCCATCAGAAAATGTTTGTCTGCAACCATAGAATCGACGTATTTTGTCATTTTGAAAAAGAACTCCCACATATGGCGAAATACTCACCCACAAGTTTTGCATCAGAGCACCGCGCGAGGCACACAATTATTGGCTGCGTTGAAGTTCAATGAGGTGTTTGTTGATCAACCTCTCAAGATCAGGATGTGTGGTCAAATGGAGCGCTTCTGTATAACTCGCATTAGCAGCGTCTGGTTGCCCTTGCTTTTGGAGCAGCTCACCTATGTTGTTCAGCGCTTGCGCTTTGGTTTCCAAATGCTTCGTCAGTTTAATGACTTCCTTGAATTTCGCCTGAGCCGCTACTGTATCACCAAGTGAGATAAGCGCTAACCCTGTATTGCCCAAGGCAGCGGCTTTTATTTCCGAGTCCTCCGCGATAGTGAGGACTTCCTCGTACAATCCGATCGCAGCCTTAGGGTCACCATTAACATGGAGTTGAACTCCGGTATCAAGAAGTGAAAGAGCTCGGTTCCCCTCCGCGCGTTCGGACCATGTCTCACAGCCCATTCCAAACAATAGTGACAAAACAACAAGGATATTCATCGTAATCGAGGCGACCCCGCGTAGCATCACATGAGCAGGTATCATCGAAATCCCCTGCCCCCACCAGATGAAAACCCACCCCCACCAGATGAAAACCCACTGCGTGACGATCGGCCTTCTCCAGAGCTTGATTTGCCTCCTCGAAACGATCGGCCGTGTGAACCCCCACTACGGCCACCATCATGCAAATGCCCGTAATAGCCATAATAGGGATACCCGTAATAAGGGTACCCATAGTAAGGATAGTACGCGTAATAGTCGTGTGGATAATAAAAATAAGGGAAAGGGCTTTCAGAATAGATGGACTGGTCTGCCTTAACCTGCGCACGCTCTATCAGATGGCACCCCTGAAGTACCATGAACATTCCAATAATGCCTCCAATCCGAAGCCATGAGGTGTACACCATCATCAATACACGTTAGAAGTTCAATCGAAACATGGCACTAAACGAAGCCTCGTCGATCAGACTAATTTCTAAATTAACACCTGCCTTCTCTTCCTGATCAAAGAATAACATTGTGCCTGCAAACAAGCCAAAATTAGAAGCTTCGTCAAGATCTAGTTTTCGCCGATCTGCAGTTTCGAAATTTCGCCCGGGACGAAAAGTGACCGTATCAGTCCCATCAACTCTGGAAAGCCGAATACCGCCATACGGCCGATCAAGAACCGGATGAACCATGGATACTCCAAGCTTCACTGTATATTCGGTCCACCGAATTTTCTCGTCTGCAACGCGAGAAAAGCTTTCCTGCCCGGCCACCCCATCAAGAACAAACGTGCTTGAAATCCTATCTTCTGCGCTGAATGTCAATGCGCTCACATCCGTGAAGGCCGAAAATCGTGAAGGATTGGGGGAAGTATACCAATTGACCTTCAATCCACCACCAAACATAACATCAACATCTCCACCAAAATTATCGAATTCGTCTATCTTAAGATCGATTCCGCCAATGTTTCCGTACAATTGGACTCGGTCTCCAAAAGTCCATCCAAATTCTGCGAGGATACGTGTCGAATCAACATTCCCTTCCTGAACACCCGTTGCCGGATCAACGAGAGTTGCCTCCCCTTCCCCAGTGAACCCTTCTTCGACAACACCACGAGTGGTCACCCCAGTCCCAAATTCGATGTATGGACCCGCAATGCTAGGAGAAGGTGCGCTACAATACAGGACTAGAAAAACGGAAAGTGTAAGATATACTAGTGACATGAAATGACACCCTAAACCTAGAAAAACCATAGCAAAGTGCTATCAATAGTGTCGATAGAAAAACAGTCCTCGGGTGTTCGTGAGTCTTCCCTGTACCTTATTGAGGGTACGATTGTACAACATGTTTCTTTAATTTCTGGTCACTATCTAGTATACTGTCAGGATTCCGCAGATCGGAAGCTTAAGGATCCTCTCCTTAGACCACCCTATTGGGCAGGAGAGTAAACCCTCTCCACTGCCCGTCTGAGATACCTTTTTGCTGAGAAAGATGGACCGAACAAATGATTGAACAAGATGTGAGTTTCAAAAATTATCCTACGTTCATGCAGGTAGCGACGGCGTGTGTCTTTTGGATGGTGCACCTCACGTGTTTTTTTGTCCTCTGGGTTGGCGTCAGCTGGATTGCAGTCTTGATCTGCCTTGCCCTGTACGGTATCCGAATGTTTGCCATCACCGGGGGGTATCATCGATATTTTTCTCACCGCAGTTTTCAGACGAGCAGGTCATTTCAATTTGTGTTAGCCCTACTGGGTTGTACATCGGCACAGAAAGGCCCAATATGGTGGGCGTCACACCACCGCCATCACCACAAGTATTCGGATACTGAGTACGATGTCCATTCTCCAAAAATATCCGGCCTCTACTATGCCCATATGGGCTGGGTACTTAGTAAACAATATAAACACACGGAAACTGCCCTAGTGCAAGACCTCACCAAGTTCCCCGAGCTGCAATTCCTTGGGCACCTATATATGCTTCCGCCAATTCTCCTTGCTACTGCTACATATTATTTAGGGGTAGGACTAGATAACACATTTCCCGCACTTCAGACCTCCGGGCCACAAATGCTTGTGTGGGGATTCTTCGTAAGCACTGTACTACTCTACCATGGGACATTTTGCATCAACTCGTTCACACACCTGATTGGAAGACAACGCTTTCATACCGGTGATGACAGCTGCAATCATTGGCTATTAGCATTAATCACATTGGGAGAAGGCTGGCACAACAACCACCATCGATATCCAGGTTCCGAACGCCAAGGGATGTATTGGTGGGAAATTGATATAACACACTATGGGCTTGTGGCGCTTTCGAAACTCGGGATTGTGTGGGACCTACGCTCATATCCACAGATAATATATGCAGAGGCTGCATCCAACCGTCTAGCCTCTTAAATTAGTTATGAGGAACAAAAAAATGAAAAAGCCACCACTTATCGCAACGCGAGTATTGATACTGGTCGGTATGCCAATATTAGCAGTCACGCTTGTCCCATATTATGGCTTCCACGTCGGGTTTGGGATCTTCGAATGGAGCATGGGGATACTGTTTGGCATCATGACGCTACATTCCATCTCAGCCGGCTATCATCGCCTCTGGTCTCATAAGGCCTACCAAGCACATGCTTCTATACGCTTGTTCTACGCGATTTGGGGTGCCTGCACCATCCAGAACAGTATTCTGCACTGGGCTTCCGATCATCGAAAACATCACAAGTTTGTTGATGACCAAAATCGCGACCCCTATGCAGCATCACGAGGATTTTGGTTTTCTCACATGGGCTGGATGATTCGTGACTACAAAAGTGGAGAAGTTGATTTCTCGAACGTGAAAGATCTCGTCCGAGACCCAATCGTAATGTGGCAGCATAAATATTATATTGAACTCGTATTAACAATGAATGTCGGCCTTCCTCTTCTACTCGGATACCTGTTCGGATCGGCCTTAGGAGTGTTCCTCCTCGCCGGTGTGTTGAGATTAGTTGTCATACACCATTTTACCTTTTTTATTAATTCCCTTGCTCATATATGGGGAAGTCAGCCCTACTCAAACACAAACTCCTCTCGTGACAACCTGATTCTCGCACTGTTCACCTTCGGCGAGGGATACCACAACTATCACCATAGTTTTCAAGGTGATTATAGAAACGGAATCCGATGGTGGCATTTCGATCCAACAAAATGGATTATTGCAGTCTTTGCTTGGATTGGGTTAACCAACCGGTTGAAACGTGCACCTCAGCTCCACATCGAAAAAGCAAGGCTAGAGATGCAATATAGCCTTGCCTTGCGAAAAGCAGAACATCTTCAGGAGGCTGACCGATGGTGCCAACATCTCGAGGAACGGTACGCTCAATTTCTAGTTGCCCTAGAAGAGTGGACAACGTTTAAGCAAGAGTGGTACAGGAGCAAGAAAAATGAACTTTTGGCCACCATAGAACATGCGGAATTACAGCAACGGTATATCGAGCTCAAGCAGAACGTGAAGCTACAACGCCACGCATGGCGCCTCCTCACCACACAACTTGCCTCAACCTGAGAAAGTATTGAAGACTCTGTTCTAAGATTTTTTCAACCTGCTAACCCCCTCCTCATACTTCCACACGCGAAAAAATCTACTTTCTCCAGACTTCCTTAGCACACCAGCACGTGCCCCGTCATTACGCTTGAGTTGATCTTCTACATTTGATTCCGCAACAGTCACGATGCCTAATCAAAAATGCACACTGCTGACACTCTCCAAGATAATTGGACAACACATAGGTCTACAGATTTTATGATATCTAAAATTTTAGTTCCGTTCTTCGTTCGAATTGGCTAACAAGACTAAGCCTTATCAGGAATTTGACGACTAATCAACGCTGCGATTCCTTCGAATGCACCGAAGCAAGGGAGTAAGGTAATCGTGGGGCAAGGATATTGCATGGTCAATCGATCAACAATTTCAGGAATATCGATCAGTACATGTCTTCCCGAGTTCAAAAAATAGGGCAAGATGAATATTGTTGCTGCCCCCTTGGCAACCACATGTTCCACCACCTCGATGAGTGATGGGGCCACAACCTCAAGAAAGCAATAGTCAACAAAGTCGCATTTCGATCCCACAGCGATTTTTACGCTCTCCACCAGTGCAATAAATTCTTCGTTGGCTTCTCTTCTCCGACTCCCATGGGCAATCATAACTAGAGATTTCATCTGCTCCTTAACCCAACGTATTACCTTTTTCAGCATGACCTGGGCACAACCACATTTTCATCGCAATAAATGAGCACTCATACTATACCTGCAAGTATTCTGTTCGCTTATGCTCAGGGAGTGTCTCGATAGCATCGCGCAGCTTCCCACATCAGCATTGCCTTCTTGCGAACCTTCCCCCACCGATAGTTTCCAATCTCACCTGTGCTTTGAATCACTCTATGGCAAGGAATCAAGAATGACACGGGGTTAGCTCCTACCGCACTCCCAACCGCTCGCACGGCTTTAGAATGACCAATTGCGGTCGCGATATGTTGGTAGGTTGTGAGATGTCCCACTGGAATCGCTAACAATGCTCCCCAAACCTTTAGTTGAAAGTTCGTCCCCCGCAAAAAAAGGTGTGAGTGAAGTACATGCTGATTGTCTGTTCTCGAAAAAAATCTACCCAGATACGGTTTTGCCTTTCTCCTGTCTTGCTGAAACCTAGCATACGACCATCGTTCCTTTAAATCATGTACTAGCGCCTCTGAATCTCCATTAACGGAAAAAGATAGATGAACAATTTCCCTTTCTTTCAATGCGAGTAAACAATCGCCAAAGATCGTCGGATAAATCCCATAGAAGATGGTTAATCCTTTTCCGCGTAGATTTCGTCCTCTCTGTGTAACCTCGGCAACATTTCCAACGTGGGAATGGGGCCATACAAGTCCTTCCCCAGATGAGCTGTCAAAAAAACTTTGAGGTTTGGCGAGCCATTTTTTCCCTAGTTTTGCTGTCAAAGACGCAAGAAATTGCTTCGGCCCCACCCCTGCCCATCGCGCAAGCAGACATCGTGTACGGAACGGACTCAAAGCCAATACTCCGGCAATATCATCGAGACTAGGATGGGCTTCAGCATGGGCTTCAACCCAATATATGACTTGTTCGATACAATTATAATCAGGGACATTTGAAGTTTCGATAGGAGAAACCAGCATATCCTAGATTATATCATCAGAAAATTATTGCCCCCGCGAGTTTTTAGATACCGGGTTGGAATGGAAACAAAAACAGATGAACCATTGCAAAGCCTAACCTAAAGTGACCGAAGAAAATTGTGGAACAATCTACGGCTAGAGCAATACAAGACATATGTATATGGTATATCACATACCTCCTGATTCGAATTTCGTTATTTTAGGTTCATCTTCTATTGGTAAATGCGAAAAGCCAGGAAAAACGTTGGTCGACAGCTTGCTTTTCCTTTTTTTAAAATTGACGATATCAAAATTTCTAGGGTAGACTGAACACCTTTCTACTTCACCAACAAGCATCAGCAGGGGAGGGAACCTATGCTTCGACTAATGCTCGTAACACTACCCATGACAATGATACTCGCTCTGGGCGCGCCTATTCCATCTGGAGCGCAGGAAGGAACTCTCCCACCAGGTGAACCTTTTTTTGACCCATTCAAGATCAAATTAAGAGGGATGCTAGAAGTGCCGTCTATTTCCACCGAGGGCAAAGGAAAATTTTCGATGGAAGTTGTCGGTGACGTCGAGCCTGAAGATATTGATTTGGAGGACATTGAAGTTCTTGAGTATACATTGAGCTACAATTTCCCTTCAGGCACTAGAGTTACCCAAGCCCATCTCCATTTTGGCCGTAAATTCACAAATGGGGGAATCATAGCCAGCCTTTGCGGAACCACCGGTCCAGAGGTATGCCCTGAGCATGAAGGCAGCGTCTCAGGCATTCTCCGTTCCGAAGATATTATCGGTCCTGCCGCGCAAGGAATTGCTCCCGGAGACTTTCGCAAGGTTTTACAGGCTTTCGATAAAGGAGGTGGCTATGTAAATGTGCATACAATAGGATACCCAAATGGTGAAATTCGGGGACAGCTAAATGATTTTGGGTTTGTGCCCATATTTGCTGACCCATTCCAAAGTGAAACAGGAGACGGACTCCCACCCCCATGTGACATTGAGTTAGACGTCCCTTGTGGCCCTGGAACTGGCCCAGGGTTCTTCCCTGATATTCCGGAAGGTGAGCCTCTTCCACTTCCAGTTACTCCAGAAGGTGAACCTCTTCCACTTCCAGTTACTCCA
>DCWI01000118.1:0-38791 GCA_002328825.1 Nitrospiraceae bacterium UBA2166
CCAACGTATCTACGGTCAATGCGGGTATCAATCCGAAGTATCGAATGGATACGTTATTCGGGGATGACCGGAAGTTTCGGCCGTGGATCATCCCGGTGGGTTGGGAATTCCAGGTCTTTAGTCCTCCACCTAATTCCATGCAGATGTGGGAGATTGGTGGCGTGACTGGAGTTGGTATGGATGTCCACGTATGGGATCGTATTTGGGTTGGTGTTGAAGGCAGGTACCATTACCAGTACACGGATCATACGGGCATCGACGGGAATTGGTTTACAGCTGGGGGATATGTGGGACTCTCATGGTGAGGGGTATCTCAAACATGAGCCAGCTCATGGCACCGCAAGGGCCACAAAGCTTTGAGACACGGGAGGATTTCACAATGGAAAGAGCGAAATGGAAGAAATCATTGTTGCTCTTAGCGCTAGTAATCCCGCTTCTTTTCGTCTTGTCGTTCCCCCAGACCTCGTCAGCACAGTTGCCTTTCCATGTGAATGGAAACTTCTTCTTTCAGGCTGGGGGTAAGTTCCTTATGAATGATAGGGCGAATGAGCCGTTCACGGACTTCTTTTCGGGTTCGACAGGGACGGAGCCAGCGGATAACACCGCAGGCTGGTATGTCGGAATGGGTATTGACATGCCGCTCTGGGAACTACCGTGGGGAGATGTCATCGTTGGAACTATCAACATTGACGTAGGTCATTTTGACCAAGCTGATAAAACGTTTTTAACCGCGCAGGGCTTGCCGTCGCTGACTGCTCCAGGTCGTGGACAAGATCTGAAGCAACAGGGAGGATTGACGACGATGGGCATCATGGTGCACCCGAAGTGGCGCATTGCGGCACTCTCAACGGAGGTGAACGGAAAACTTATTCAGCCGTGGATTATTCCCTTCGGATTTGAAGTGCAGGCATTCGCACCACCGACAGCTGGGATGAACATCTTTGATGTAGGGTCGATTTTTGGTGTCGGCGTAGACATGGTGTTAACGAAGCGGTTGGTGGTCGGTATTGACAACCGGTGGCATGTTGGCACCGGTCAGACTCGTGTCGACACATTGAATACAACCGTTGGGGGATACGTCGGAATCCGCTTCTAGCGGGACGATGTCTTAAGGTAACCAAGGATGACCTGCAACATGCAACATATACGGGAGGATTTGACAATGGAAAGAGCGAGATGGAAGGCTACATTGTTGCTCTTGGCATGGCTATTCCCGCTTCTGTTCATCCCGGTCTTCCCCCAGCTGTCATGGGCTCAGATGCCGGTTGAGGTGAATGGATCAACCTACTGGGGAGGCGGAATTGCCGGCTTGATCAATGATCGAGCAAATGAAATGTTTACTGACTTGAACTCGTCCCTCACGGGAAGTAAGCCAAACGATGACACGCTTGGCTGGTACGTGAGTACGGGTATGGAGATCCCGATTTGGGGTCGCTCAAATGGCCATGTTATCTTAGGCGAAATTAACATGGATTTCAGGAAATTTGGTGGTGAGCAGGCGGGTTTCCCGGGCAGTGGTGGTGGTTCGGGTTCTGGTTTCGAGATCCATAGGGTCGACTTGATTCAGATTTCTGCCAGTTTCTCGCCAAAGTATCGTTTCGATAACTTTCACTCATCCGGACGGATCTGGCCTTGGATTATTCCAGTTGGTTTGGAGCTTGGGGCGATAAGTCCTCCAGGGCCTGACGTCAATCCGATTGATATTGGTACGGTTCATGGGTTTGGTGTTGATTACATGTTGAACCGTTACTTTATTGTCGGTGTTGACTTTCGGTATCACTTGGCCTCAGGTATTCAAGCAATTGAAACTAGCAGCTTCACTTCAGGTGTGAAGATTGGTCTGCGGTTCTAGGGGTTTGAGGGGATGGTACCGATGAAACGATGGGCTGTGAAAGTTGCGAGATGGAGGGAACCAATCATGAGAAAATTTGGGCCAATAACCAGAGTCGGCCATGGGGCTCGATATGGGCTCTTGGCACTGACTGCGGTCAGTATGATGATGATGGGTCCAGTCATTTCTCCAGCGCTGGCGCAAGTTGTCACCTTAACGCCAACCGAGGGGGGGGCGGCTATGGGTGTTCAGCCTGGGACTGCGACCATCGATGTTAAGCAAAACGGAAATGCGAAAATTACATTTGATCTTTCCGGGATACCGGCGCCGAACCCAGGGCTTGAATGTCGTGGGCTGGACAGTGACCAGTCGTTGTTGTCTGGGTGGTTTCGGTTTATCAATAACGATGGGGAGTCCACGGTTAATGCGGACAACCTAGTCGAACGGTGGGGGCCTCCCCCGACCATTCTTGAGGATGCTCCTGAAGGGTGTGTTGCGGAATATCCAATTTCGCGAGGGAGGAAGCCGTTTGATCCAGAGAATCCCGAGAGCACGGATAGAGGCGGAGGGACATCTGGCTGTTATGGGAAGGCTCCAAACGTGATTACGTGGAGTCCTATAGCCAAATCTACGTCGGGGTTTACTGCTGGGATGGGTGGAACTTCGCGTCCTGATCCCAACGGATTTGTGTCTGATACAGACGGCGATGCGAATGCAACGCTAAAGACTAATTTTGACCCTACTGATGGGGCAACGACACCGTTGGTTCTGAATCCATGGCATTTTGGATCGAGCGTGCCACCGTTCTGGGCGCAGTGTACGAATCCAAAGGTCACCCCCGCACCGCCGGTCTGTCTTGCTGCTGGAGGAAAGCTCCGGGCTAATGACAGCGGATTTAAGCGGGTATTTGAGAACAAGCCGTTCAATGACCATGTTGGTCCGAATGGCGAGCGTATTCCGTCGAGAATCCCGGGTATTGGGGTGATCGGTGAGATGAATACTTTTGGCGAAGTTGATGAGAGGGCGTATGGTAGGGGCCTCATTTTTGATATTAATGGGCCCTGTGATAACAATCCTCTCGCCAAAACGCCGTGTGGGCCTGGTGGGTTTGGAAAAGAAGGTGGTCCTCCTGCACATCCGGCTGGGCGAGACATGATGGGCTTCCCGCCGAAGCCTGGGAGTGCAAAGGGTCAGCGGTTCCAAGTTCCTGATGAAAAGGGACGGCAAACTCTTGCTCGAGCAGAGGCGACGCACATATCGGTTGTTCTGCACAAAGATTGTTTGACGCATGGCCACATTCCTGGGCATGGGCCAGGGATTGGACTTCCTCCACCGGCGCAAGGGCTGCCGGATGATTTTGTCGAAATCTTGAGAGGAGAAATACGATGAAGCGTATGATAGTGGTCATGTTGGTCGGGTTTGCTCTTGTGATGGCTGCTCCGGTCGGCTCCCTGCTTGGATCGTCGAGCGAAGCTTGGGCCGCGGGGCCAGGGGAAAAAATGATCAAGATGTTTAAGGCCCCTTTCCTGAGCCTTCCTCTCCGCGGGTTTTTCTACCCACCTGCAGTGGAAACGGACAACTTTGCTACAGTTAAGGTGTTTGAGTCTGGACAGGGAGTGCGCCACTCTGAGTTGAGGTATACGTTTAGAGGGTTAACGGCCAACACGGTGCATACCTTGTGGTTTGTCAACCTGTTTATGATTACGCGTCATAGCGCGTTCCCTGGCGTTGCTCCACCAAGTCCGCAGGGGAATCCTTATTTGCCGTGGACCTCTGGGACGGCTGGTGTAGGGTACGATGCAGATGGTGATGGTGTCTTGACTTGTGGGGAGGGTGTTAGAGGGTTTGACCCTGTTGTTACCACGGAGGAACCAACTCCTGGTGCCATGAATGGTGTGGCTTTTGGAACAGGGCAGTCACCTACGTTTGACCAGAATTCATTCTGTACAAATGAATGGGGGCATGCAAATCCAGTGATTCGGTTGCCATACGACATCACGACAAAAAATGTCCCGGCACAGACACCTCCTCTTTTCCAAACCGAGGTGGTTGAGTTTCCAAATGGCGAAACTCTGAAACATCGGCATGTTATCGATATTTCATACAAGCGGCTTTATGATGAGAATCCAGATTCTCCTCGGTTTGGTTATCAAAAGGTTGATAACCTTGGGCGGCCAATTTTTCAGACTTATCGGCTCATTCCGATGGTGGTCTGTACTCATTATGATGGAGGTCTTGGTATGACCCATGGCCACCATCCTGGCAATGGTCCAGGGACTGGTCCCACTCCAACGGCGTTTGGGACGGATCATGAATGCTTGATGGCGGCGATGCAGACTACTCAGGCGCGTGATAGGCAAGAGGATTAGCGTCACTTAGAAGTATTCTGTAATTCAAATTGGTTCGGATTCTGCGGGACGGCCTGCGTAACGGTGTTACGCAGGCCGTTTTCGTTTGCGTATCAGTCAGGTTGTTATGATAAGGAAGGGTTGTCTGGGAATGCTTGTGTTGCTTATATGTTTCGTTGTTTTTGCGTTTCCGATCTCCGTAGGGGCCTATCATACTGCGGATCATTTTTGTACTCAGTGTGTTGAGGAGAGTTGTGGAGGGGGGAGTGCTTCGGATCGGGATTATTTATTTTGTGTTTCATCGGCGTGTGGTGCTGAGTGCGAAGTCTGGGCGGCTGATCGCTTTGGGGTGACCGATGGGTGCGTAGCACAGTGTGATGTGATGATGGAGACTTGCCAAATGGCTTCGGATGACTCCGGAGGCCTCATTGATGATTATTGTGCGGATACCGCGCGGACGTGTTACGCAGCCTGTGAAAGTGAAGTAGGTGAGCAGCTTGCGGATGAGGATATGTATCTTGACGAAGTCTTATCTGATGTTTTGGATGAAGAGTGGTATGAAGAATTGGATGTGGAGTGATGAAATTGGTCGTACGGCAGATTGGGTGAGGTTCATGCGTGATTGCTATTGTTTTGAGAGGAAGATATTTCCGTAGTATGAGATCGCAGATTGTCCCGAGTTGTCGGTGTCTGTCATCAAAGCAATCCCAGTAGCAAAGGCTGTGTCCTCACCAAAAGACTGGCGATAATCGGAACGAATATTTCGTTTGTGTGTGACCCACTGTCCCCTGTTGGCTGTTTTAGATTGGACTGCAATGACCATGGAGTGGCGTGAATATGCGCTTTGCCATGATGAGTTGATTGGCTGGTTGCTAGACCACACATAGTTTAAGAGGCGATTGTGCCTGAATATACCCATACGTTGCCGAAAGATGACATATATTCGTGCAGGATAGTCATCTCCTGACTTCGTGAGTTCATCCAAGCCTTGCAATGTATTAGTAATACGCCAAGACCAATTGAGGTATGGGGTTTTGTTGAGATCAATATCAACAAACTTGTACAGGCCTGAAGCAGAGCCTGCACTTTTGGCCATGAGTGCGTGTTTTCCATCGACTTGCACAAAGGTGTAAGTCGTTTTTCCTTTGAAACGTTGTTCCTTCCATCCACTCAGGTCTCCCGAGCTAAAGTCTCCGATCATAGAGATCATGGAGTGTAGTATACCGGATGTTATTCTATCTCGTTTAACTGAGGTGTTTGACACCCTGTTTTCTTCACCCGTAGAATGGCTCCACGATGAGCAGACAGTCCAATGACCGTTTTTTGAAAGCGTGTCGACGGGAGCCCGTTGACTGTACTCCAGTATGGTTCATGCGCCAAGCTGGACGGTATATGGGGGAGTATTTGAAGATACGCGAGCAGTATGACATTTTGACGGTCTGCAAAACCCCAGAACTTTCTGCAGAAGTAACTATGCAGCCGGTTAAACGATTTGATATTGATGCGGCAATTATTTTTGCGGATATTCTTCTTCCGTTGGAGCCTATGGGGCTTAATTTGGAATTTTCTGCTGGAGAGGGACCTGTGATCCATAATCCAGTTCGAGATAACAGTGGAGTAAAGGCACTGAAGGAAGTTGATGGAGACAGTCTTCGCTATGTTGGAGACGCAATTCGAATGGCGCAACGAAGTCTGCAAGAACAGCCGTGCCCCATTCCGTTGATAGGGTTTGCAGGGGCTCCGTTCACGCTTGCAAGCTATGCTATAGAGGGAGGGGCGTCGCGCAATTACATCCATACGAAAGGGATGATGTATGGAGATTCAGCAGCATGGCATACGCTTATGGAAAAATTTTCTCATGTCGTTGCAGAGTATCTTCGGAGTCAGATTCACGCTGGAGCTCAGGTTGTGCAACTTTTTGATAGTTGGGTGGGGTGTTTGAACCCTGATGACTATCGCGAGTATGTGCTTCCACACGTGCAGAAAATTATTTCGAGCCTACGTAACGAAGTAGTCCCAATCATTTATTTCGGTACCGGTACTGGCTCCTTGCTAGAGTTGATGAAGGAAGCTGGTGGGGACGTCATCGGGGTTGATTGGCGGGTGCATATTGATGACGCATGGAAGCGTCTTGGCCAAGATGTTGCAGTACAAGGAAACCTCGACCCTGTAGCATTGTTTGCTCCAATTTCAGAAATTCAGCGCCGTGTTTCGGATATTATGCGCCGCATAGGGAATCGGCCTGGGCATATTTTTAATCTTGGGCACGGGATTTTGCCACAAACACCAGTTGAGCACGTCCAAGCCGTGGCGAAGATGGTTCACGAACTGAGTGCCCGCCCATTGTGAATGTCACGATTGTTGGGGGTGGAATTGCTGGTTTGGCAACTGCCCACTCCTTGCTGAAATACGCTGATTCAGAAAATCTTCCCGTCTCCTGTACCCTCGTTGAACGCGCGCAATACTTTGGCGGAAAAATTTTGACTGAAGTGATCGATGATTTTGTTATCGAGGGGGGCCCGGATTCGTTTCTTTCATACAAGCCGTGGGGGGTGGGGTTGTGTCGAGAACTTGGACTGGGTGATCGTCTTATGGGAACAAATACGCATTATCATCGAACGTATGTTCTCTTTAACGGGCGCCTTAGGGAGTTTCCCGAGGGATTGGTGACATTGGCACCTTCTCAATCTCTTCCATTATTGACGAGTCCGCTTCTCTCATGGACGGGAAAACTTCGGTTGATGATGGACCTTTTTATTTCTAAACCATCAACTGATGGAACCGATGAATCATTGGCAAGTTTTTTTCGGAGACGGTTTGGAGTTGAGGTATTCGAACGGCTGATTGAGCCTTTAATGACGGGGATATATGCAGGTGATGCGGAGCAGTTGAGTCTCAAGGCGACGTTTCCACGTTTTATTGATTTTGAACAACGATATGGAAGCATTATTAAAGGAATGCTGGCGAGTCGTCGACAGAGAATGAAAACTAATCTTGGTGCTAATACAAAACTGACGACATTTGTCACTCTCCGTGGGGGTCTTTCTGAGATGGTTCGTGCGTTGATCTCATCTCTTGAAAAGGTCGAGAAAGAAAAAATGTTATTGCGAAACGGTGTCAGCGTTACTGGCATGACTCAGTTAGTTTCCGGTAAAAATCCAAAGTATGAAATAAAATTAGGGAATGGAGAAAGTCTCGTCAGTGACGCGGTTGTGCTGGCGACGCCAGCATTTACGGCAGCAGACTTATTAATGCCTCTTGATGATGAAATTGCTGAACAATTACGCTGTATCCCGTACACGAGTACGGCGACGGTTTCATTAGCGTATCCGGTAGAAAGCCTTTCGCATGCTCACGCGCTGGATGGGTTTGGTTTTGTCATTCCACGAGTAGAGAATCGTCCGTTGGTTGCTTCGACATGGACATCAACAAAGTGGGCACATCGATCTCCAAATGATCATGCGCTTCTTCGGTGTTATCTTGGAGGAGTTGGACGGGAAGACGTTGTGCGTCGGGATGATCACGACATCATTCGTCTCGTACAGGGAGAACTGCGAGATATTCTTGGTATTATTTCTGATCCAGTATTATCTCGGGTATATCGGTGGGAAAATGCTATTCCGCAGTACTTGGTCGGACATTTGGATCGGCTTGTTAAGATTGAAGAACGTTTGATTCAATATCCTGGGTTGTGCGTAACAGGATCTGCTTACCGTGGAGTGGGATTGCCTGATTGTATTCACGAGGGAGAATTGACTGCAAAAAAAATGGTCGATTACTTTCTCGCCTCAGGAGATGTTAAAAAATAATATAGGTAAATTTTTTGAGGGTAGGGATGTTTGTGTTTGCGCCAAAATTTCATGATAATTGGCAGTTACGAGTCTTGGGTAGTCCAGTGGGTAAACGAATAGGGAAATATTGACAAGTGTTTGCCAGCCCATTGTTTGCTGGGGGCTCTGCTGTGGCGGGGAGTTTGCGCGAAGTTCATGGATATTGTTGTTAACGGCAAGTCTTATCAAGTTGAGGAAGGCCTGTTGGTGAGTGCTCTTCTTGTGCAGTTAGGATTGCCTTTGAAAGGTCTTGTTGTAGAACGAAATAGTATCATTATTCATCGTGATGCATTTGACTCAACGATTTTGTCTTCCGATGATCGTGTGGAAGTCATCCGGTTTATTGGAGGAGGATGTGGTTAGTGCATTCATATACAACGGGAGAATATTTTGGTGAGATATGTCGAGTGATGTGAAAAATATGATAGGGGGATAAACAGGTGGCGATTGCGAAAGATGTTGACTCAGATCCGTTAGTGGTCGCAGGGATGGAATTCAAATCTCGTCTTTGGGTTGGCACCGGGAAGTATAAAGATTTTAGTGAGACGAAGCGGGCAATTGAAGCTTCAGGTGCAGAAGTGGTAACTGTGGCTGTAGGACGCGTCAATATTACAGATCGTGGGCAAGAGAATTTGCTTGATTATATTGATCCTAAAAAATACCATATTCTTCCCAATACAGCAGGGTGTTATACCGTTGAAGATGCTCTTCGGGTGTCTAGACTTGCTAGAGCAGCTGGTATTTCTGATATGGTGAAGCTTGAAGTCATTGGAGACGAACAAACGTTGTTTCCAGATACAGAAGGATTGATCGAAGCCGCGCGTGTTTTAGTCAAAGAGGGATTTATCGTTTTGCCATATACTAATGATGATCCCATTGTAGCAAGGAAGCTTGTTGATGTGGGGTGTCCGGCTGTTATGCCGCTTGCGGCGCCAATTGGCTCAGGTTTGGGTATTCGAAATCCCTATACTCTACGTATTATTCTCGAAACAGTGAAAGTTCCAGTGATTGTGGATGCAGGTGTTGGAACTGCATCAGATGCGGCGTTGGCAATGGAATATGGTAGTGATGCGGTGTTGATGAATACCGCGATTGCTGGCGCAAAGGATCCAGTAAAAATGGCACGTGCCATGAATTGCGGAGTTCAGGCAGGCCGTTTAGCTTATTTGGCGGGCCGAATACCGAAAAAGTTGTACGCTACAGCGAGTAGTCCGGAACCTGACTTTAATTAATGGCTCCTTCTCTTCTGCGGGCATTGAGGTGTTCCATTTGGTTAGGTCGATGTTGCAATGCATGAATTTCAGTTTGGCGTGAGTCCTCATTCATGCCAAGAATTGATTTTTCTCTCTACCTGATCACGGATCGATGTAATACAGCTGATCGTCCCCTCCATGTTGTGGTCGATGCAGCGCTTGAGCACGGTGTTGGTGCGGTTCAGGTTCGTGAAAAAGACTTATCTGCTCGGGCTCTATTGACTTTGACTAGAGAAATTTCTGCACAGACAAAAAGGCGTGATGCAAAGTGTTTCGTTAACGATCGTGTTGATGTGTGTTTGTCCGTCCCTGATGTTGGGATTCATCTTCGCTCTGACAGTCTTCCAGTTAATCAGGTTCGTCGGCTGGTTGGACCAGAGCGACTTATTGCGGTGTCAACGCATAGTGTTGATGAAGTCCAGTCTGCGGAACAGCAGGGAGCTGATTTTGTGGTGTTAGGTCCAATCTATGACACTCCATCAAAGCGCACATTAGGGAAACCTCTTGGGCTCACCGCCATTGATATGGCTTGTAGGAAAAGTTCTCTTCCTGTTTTTGCTATTGGAGGAATCACCCAGGGGAATGTTGGTGAGGTCATGGGAGTCGGGGCATCAGGAATTGCCGTAATTTCTGCAATCATGCCATCGTCGGATATTGGTCTTATTACGCGGACACTGTGTTCGGAGATTGAGCGCCATTGTACGATGATGCGTTGAGTTGACCACCCTCAAGGGCTATGAAACAATGTATGATGATCATTTGTGGTGATGAGACTCACGGATTGCCATGATTGATCTGCTGTATCACAGTATTAGGCATTCTAACGGAGCATTCTATCTATTCGAATAGCACGGCCGTGTCGATTGAACGGTTGATGACTAGGCCATTCGTGATGTGATGTTATTTCCTTCCGCCAGGTGCACGTGTGAAATTTCCTGATGATCCTATTTGTTTTGTGAGGGGAAAATTGTTCATATGCTGTTTGCTGGACTTATTTGAAATATAAGGTGGTATTGGGAAGAGCCGTTCTTGCGTATGGATTCATTTGACAATACAAACATGTGTGTGCGTGAGTTATTCGAACAACGTTCTGTGGCGATGTGATGCTCGTAGAGGGATGTTGAAAAGTCCTATTAAGAGTGCGCTCCTGGTGCTTTTTATGACTGGAATCATTGGATTATGCACGAGTTGGATGGTGTTGGCTGAGGAGGTAAGTGTTGATCCCCAAACTTTTCAGGTAAGGCAAGGAGAAATTGTGGAAATTGTTCTTTCCGTCCCCAGTCATGCGACTTCTGCGGAAGGAACGTGGAGAGGAAAAAATATTCAATTTTTCAAAATTCAAAATCCTCCCACTTTATTGGGGTTGGTTGGAGTGGATTTAGATTCGAAGGTGGGGGCCTCTTCTTTGAAAGTCACCATTGTAGCTCCGCAGTGGAAAGAAAATCGGAAGTTCATCATTGAGATTGTAGATGCATCGTTTCCCGTTCAAACGCTTCAATTGCCTCGTAATATGGTTGATCTTGACGCTGATACGCTCAATCGTGTTCGGAAAGAAGCGAAACATTTACGAACTCTATTTGCACAAACCAACACTCCACGCGCATGGACCGATAATTTTATTGTGCCGCTTAAGGGAAAGATTAGTGGGGCCTTTGGACGCCGGCGGATTATTAATGGGCAGAAGAAAAACCCTCATACTGGAGAAGATATTTCTGCTCCCCAGGGAGCTGAAGTGCAGGCGTCAAATCGTGGTATCGTGCGATTGGCTACTGAGCAGTTTTTTAGTGGGAAAAGTATTCTTATTGATCATGGCTTGGGTCTTTTTACCATGTATTTTCATCTTTCAGAGATGTTGGTGAAAGAGGGGAATACTGTAGAGCGTGGTGAAATGCTTGGATTGGTTGGGTCGACCGGACGGGCTACTGGCCCACATCTACATTGGGGTGCGCGACTCAATAATGCGCGTGTTGATCCCTACGAGTTGATTCGGATGAAGATAGGAGCAAGCTTCAACGGTGGTGGAACCCAATAAAAAGTTTGTCATCTTCGCGCATGGAGCAACCTACGATAAGTTACACCAAGTCGGTACTTTGGCACTCACCTCCGCAGCTTTAGGACGTGATGTGCACGTGATTTTGATGTTTTGGGCGATTAAGAAACTTGCGATAGGCCGGTTTGACACTATAGATTTTCCTCCTGAGTATAGAGCATACACCGATGATGTTGCTCGACTTCTCGAAGAAAAGAAGATCCCGGCGATTACCAAGATGTTTTCCGATGCTAGACAGGTCGGAAAGTTTCGCCTTATCGCTTGCAGTGCAGGGTTGGAATACATGGGCGTTGATTCTGACAAGCTCGTATCTCTCGTTGACGAGGTTCTCGGTCTTCCGGCGATTCTCTCCATGACTTTTGACGCAGAGACAGCACTCTTTATTTAGTTTCATCAACGAAGGGGCGCTAAACATTAGATTAAACTCGACTTCGTAAGGAATGATTAGGTAGGGGAAATATTGGTATTGTATTAGCTAGGGTCTGGTTGGTTTGTGCGGCGCTGTGGCAGGATCAACGCAATGAAGAAAAGAGTTGTCTGAAGAAGCACAGTCGTTGGACCTGAGGGAAGGTCAAACCAGTATGAAAGGAGAACTCCAGAAACCGAGGTCACAATTCCAATTGCAATTGAGATTCGTGTCATCCGCCTGAGACTATGTGTGAGTTGGTACGCCGTTGATGCTGGTATGAGGAGCATTGCAAAGACCAGCATAGCGCCTATTGCTTTCAACGAGAGAACGACGGTCACGGCGATGAGGGTGAGTAGCAAAAAGAAAAGTAGTCGTGCTGGAATGCCAGACGCTTCCGCCATGTCTTGATCAAAAGCGATGAAATAGAGTTCTTTTGAGAATGCGAGCAGTGTTGAGATAATGACAATGCTTAGGAGCACGATAATCTTCATTTCCGATGGTGTAACAGAAAGGATGCTTCCAAACAGGTAGCCGTAGACTTCAGCGCTATAGGCTTTCATCAATCCGATAAAGAGGATAGCCATTGCCATAGTGCTGGTAAACAGAATTCCAATAGATACGTCGAGTTTCATCCGTCCCTTCTCTTCCAGTAACCCTGCTGCCCATGCTGTTAGTACCCCAAACGTAATAGCTGCCAGTAATGGGGGAATTTGGAGTAGGTAGGAGAGGGCAACTCCAGCAAATGCTGCGTGTGCGGTTCCTGCGCCAATAAAAGCTAAGCCACGAAGTACCACAAAGACGCCAAGCCACGAACACACTCCTCCGACAAAAAACGCCGTTATTAAGGCGCGTTGCATGAATTCGTAAGCTAGAAACTCAAGCATTCCTTATGCCTTTAGAGTAGTTGCGAAACAAGAGAAGAGAAAACTATACAACGTTATATGCCGTATTGAGCATTACTCATGGTGCGAATCACCACCAATGACATACCCGTTGTCGGTCACGATGATTTCATCGCCGTAGACTTGAGAGAGAATTTTGTATTGCAGCACATCGCGGGGATTTCCATTGGCAAAAAGTCGAGTGTTGAGCAACACCAATCGGTCCACAAATGGGCTGATGAGATTAATGTCGTGGGTTACCAGTAGAATGGTGAGTTGTAGCTCGCGATGGAGGCGACGAACGAGTTCTAGAATAGTATGTTGCGTGGTAGTGTCGATGCCGGTGGTGGGTTCATCTAGCAGCAATACCTGTGGTTGTTGGGCTAGTGCTCGAGCGATAAATATGCGTTGCTGTTGTCCTCCCGAGAGTTGGCCAAAAGGGTAATTTTGAAAATTCTGCATTCCCACATCTTCTAAGGCCTGAAGTGCAATTGCCTTGTCTTTTTTCCCTATTTGGCGGAAGAGTCCTCGGACGCCATAACGACCCATGAGCACCGTTTCAATGACTGTAATTGGAAAGTTTCGATCAATCTTTCCTTTCTGGGGAAGATATCCAATTCGAGCACGGTGGTGGCAGCGGAGATTTTCACATGCGCAGTCAAAGATCTGCATGGTTCCAGTTTGTGGGAGAAGCAAGCCAAGAATTGCTCGTAGAATGGTTGTTTTTCCAGACCCGTTCGGTCCAATAATGCCCACAAATTCGCCCTCGTTAATGTCGAGATTAATCTCTTTGAGGGCCGTTGTATGTGTTAGATTATAGGTGGCGTTCGAAAATGCTATGACGTGTCGGGGTTGTTCTTCTTCGAGATTTTTTAACATTGTATAGTGATAGGCAGCTAAGGCAGGAGCACTCTTAGTGGGTCAACATTTTTATGAGTACTGAGACGTTAAATTGTAGCATTTTAGTGTAGGTATCGGTTCCTGGAAGAGCCCCTGGGTTGGCGGTTAGTATAACTACGTGGGCTCCTGTTTCTTCGGCAAGAATCCTTGGAATTTTCTGATTGAGTTGGGGCTCCGATACGATGACTTTGATTCTTTCTTTCTTGATGTACTGCGCCAAGGCGCTGAGATGTTTTGCAGACGGTTCTGCCTCAGGTTGCTCAATAATGTTTCCGGCGATTTTAAATCCAAACCGTCTCGCAAAATATGGCCACGCGGGATGGTAGGAGACAAAACGCCGATCCGAAAGTTTTTTGACGCGGTGTTTAATATTAGTTTGCAGTGTGTCTAGTGTGCGTAAGTATTCCGCCTGATTGTCAAGATAGGTACGCTGATTTGAGCGATCGAGCTTGATAAGGCGGGTAGTAATTTGTCGAACTATGCTTTTTGCATTCTCGGGGTCAAGCCAGACGTGTGGGTTTCCCAACGCATGTTTTGTATGGGTCGTGGGTATCGTTCCGGTATTTCTCAGAAGGGCAATTCCTTTGGATGCAACTACGATCTCAAGCGAATGGTTTTGCGCGATTTTCACTAGCTGGTTGGCCCAAATTTCGAGTCCAGCCCCAATTGTCACAAACATGTGAGCTTGCCGAACTTCCAGAATATCACTTGGTTTGAGTGCGTAATTGTGGCCATTTTCAAGCCCACTGATCAGACTGGTTACAGTGACGTGTTCCCGTCCAATTTGTTTGACGTAGTCTTCTAGGACGGGAAGAGTGGTGACAACAATAATTGTGGCGTTTGGTTTGGCGTTAACGGAGGAAGCTATTCCGGTCAGCAGAAATCCAAGGATCAGTGCAGCTATATAGGGTTTTGTCATGGAGGTGGACGCTATCACTCCAGTCGAGAGAAAGTCAATGTAATGCCTTAGTGGGCATAGGAAAGTCTTGTTCTTAGCGTTTGCGCTCTTGGTTCGTTGTGTCTTTCATCCTTTTCGTGTGGCAGCCACGTGACAGTGATCATTCGGTCTTACTGGATGACCTTTGGAACGGTTTCACTTTTAAGAGGATTGGATGTTTTTGCCAATCAGCTTTGAATGATTCAGGCGAGTCGCTCTGGAGTCTTGACAAAGATTGTTTTTCATGCGTAAACTCATAAATCCTATCGGGATAATGTAATTTAAATGAAGATATCAATTAAAGGGGAATATGGGGTGCTTGCTGTTTTGGAGTTGGCATTCAACTGTAATCGTGGACCCCTTCAGGTGCGGGCTATCGCAAGGAAACAAAATATTCCTCATCGTTTTCTTGAGCAGGTGATGAGTGCGCTTAAACGCAATGGCTTGGTTCGTGGTATTCGAGGTGCGCAGGGAGGGTATTTGCTCGCAAAATCATCGGATGAAATCTTCGTTGGAGATATTATTGAGGCGATTGATGGTCCTATTACGCCTATGGCATGTGTGGGGAATGGAACTGCTGGGATGTGTTGGCAAGAGATTGATCCGAAATTGTGCGCTGTTCATGGTGTGTGGAGTGATGTGAAAGATTCAGTAATGGGCGTGTTGAATTCGACGACCATTCAGGATCTGTGTGATCGTGCTCATGCATTGAATGGGCAGCGTACTCTCATGTACCATATCTAGGTTGTGTAACATCCGTGGTTATTGGAGGTTTTGGTATGGATATATTGCAGCCCACTCTGAAGGGTCCTGTTCCAGATGAGATTTTGGCTGAAATTGCTGGTTTTGAGGCCGAAGCCGCAAAAGTGAAGCGAGGGGAACTGTCTGACGATGTGTTCCGGCCTTTTCGTCTGCAACATGGTATTTATGGGCAACGCCAGGCCGGTTATCAAATGGTTCGTGTGAAGATTCCGTTTGGGGGACTTACCTCGACTCAGCTGCGTTGCTTGGCATCTCTTGTTGAGAAGTACAGTTCTGGAATAGCTCACGTAACCACTAGACAGGATATCCAGTTTCATTTTGTTTTACTTGATGTGGTGGGAACGGTCATGCTTCGGCTTGCTGAGGTTGATCTCACCACCAGAGAAGCATGTGGCAATACGGTGCGTAATGTGACTGCCTGTCCGTTGGCAGGAGTGTGTCAGGAAGAAGCATTTGATGTCACTCCCTATGCGCTTGCAGTTTCACGTCATCTTATGCGTAATGCACTGAACCAGAGCCTTCCAAGAAAATTTAAAATTGCCTTCTCCGGATGTATAGCAAGGGATTGTTCTAAGACAATGATTCACGATATAGGCCTCTCAGCTATCCAAAAGGATGATGGGGCTCGTGGATTTCGTATGGTGGTTGCTGGAGGGCTTGGGGCGGCACCTCGGTTTGCAAAGCTTTTCCGAGAGTTTCTTCCAGTTGAAGACCTAATTCCCGTATGTGAAGCCATCGTTAAAGTTTTTGACAATCATGGGAATAGGAAAAATCGTACGAAAGCTCGTATGAAGTTTGTGGTGACGAAGTTGGGCATTGATGAGTTTTTCCGTCAGATTGAAGCCGAATATGATGCGATCAAACAGGCGAGAAATGGATCGAGCGGAGATGCTCTTTTGTCATATGCTGACGAGCCTCTCATGACTGATGTTTTGTCTTTGGAAAACGGAGGTAAATCGCTTGAATCCTCTCCCGTGAATGAATGCCATTCAGATGCGTTCGAGCTTTGGAAAACGACGAATGTCATCACTCAGCGACAGCTTGGGTATAGTGCGGTTACGTTGAAACTTTCCACTGGTGACATGACTCCAATCCAGATGAGGTTTATGGCGGACCTGAGTGATATCGAAGCGGATGGTAATGTCCGAATCACCATTGGGCAGAATGTGCTTATTCGTTGGATTTCTACAGTCAGATTACCCAAGATCTATTCAGAATTGCTTGAAGCCAATCTTGCTGATTCAGGTGCCAATCTTGTTGAGGATGTTGTGGCTTGTCCGGGAACTGATACTTGTGGCCTTGGGATTACTTCTTCCAAGGCCTTGGCTCGAGCTTTAGAAGAGGTGTTTCCTGCAGGGCATTCGAGTAGTGATCTGGCAGAGACGTCGATCAAAATCAGTGGATGTCACAACTCTTGCGCCCAGCATCACGTTGCAACTATTGGACTTCATGGTGTAACCAAGCGCTATGGGGATCACACTGCGCCATTTTATGAGATGCATCTTGGTGGCTCATCTGTTGGTGTAGGAGCACGAATTGGGCAGATGATCATTAAACTTCCGGCGAAAAACGTTCCTGGAGCCATTGCACATCTTGTGGGATTGTTTCGACAGGAACGTGAGAACAAAGAATCATTTCCTCAGTATTTGGATCGTGTAGGGAAAGCAAATCTCAAGCAGGCTCTCATTCCGTATTCAATAATCGGTAACTTTGACGAGGCACCTGAACATTTTTATGATTGGGAAGAAGACGCTGAGTTTAGTATTGTCGATCTTGGGCCTGGAGAATGTGCGGGTGGTGCGTTAGATATGATCACTGATGGGATTTTGGAAGCCGACCAAGAATTATATCAAGCAGAGACGCTGGTCAAAAGTCAGCAATATGCGATGACGGTGAATAAATCCTATCGGGCTGTACTGGCAGCATCAAAAGCGTTATTGGTGACTGAAGGGATTGAACCTGTGACCGATCTGCAGACGTTTGGAGATTGTGAGGTGCGGTTGATCAAAACGGGAGTTCTTCCGCCAGAATTTTCGAAGTATCTTTCTATCATCAGGGATCTTGGTGATGAGAAACCGACGATCGTGTTTGCTGAGGAAAAACTTCGAGTGGCAAAGTTGTTTGTTGAGGCCTGTCGGTCAGCCTTGGAAGGGATTGATGAAAATTTGAAGTTAGCCAGCGTTGCAGACCCAGGAAAGGTGGCCTCTGTTTCGACGGTATCAGACGTAGGTGATGCCATTGCGATTTTGGATTTGCGCGGAGTGCAATGTCCGATCAATTATGTGAAAACGAAGCTCCGTTTAGAAATGATGGAGTCAGGTGAATGCCTGGCTGTCTTTCTTGATGACGGGGAGCCAATTCGAAATGTGCCGGCAAGTCTAAAGAATGACGGGCACACTATTCTATCTCAAGAGCCCATTGACGAATATTTCAAACTGGTGGTGGAGAATGCTTAAAGAAATGGATATGCAAACAGTGGATACAAAAGAAATAGAATACGATGCTCTCAATGCTAAGCCGGCGGAAGAGGTTTTGCAGTGGGCATCTGAGACGTTTGGTGATCGAGGCGCGCTTATGTCAAGTTTCGGACTCGAAGACGTTGTCCTTATCGATATGATGGCTAAGATCAATCCCAAGGCCCGTATTATCACTTTGGATACTGGGCGGCTGAATCAAGAGACTTATGATGTAATGGACAAGGTCCGAGATAAGTATGGGGTCTCTATTGAGGTAATGTTTCCTGATGCGGAGAAGGTACAGGAGATGGTACGTGCCAAAGGGATGAACTTGTTTTACCATTCTCTTGAGAACCGAAAGGAATGTTGCCGGATTCGGAAGGTTGATATTCTGAACCAGGCGCTTGCCGGTTTGGATGCATGGATTACTGGATTGCGTCGTGCTCAAGTTGTGACGAGAACTGAGACAAAAAAAGTTGAGATTGAGTCTGATCGCGGAGGAATGGTTAAAATCAATCCCATTGCTGATTGGGCAGTGAATCAAGTCTGGGACTATATTAAATCCAACCATGTTCCGTTTAACGTTTTGCATGAGCGTGGCTACCCATCAATCGGATGTGCTCCTTGTACCCGTGCTATTGCGACCGGTGAGGATTTGCGGGCTGGGAGATGGTGGTGGGAACTTCCTGAGCATAAGGAATGTGGTCTTCACGTACAGTCACCATAACGATTTTTTGTTTAAACATAGTGTGTGCTTAGCGTCATTGCGCAGAAGCGAGGGGTGAGGGTGGAAAATATGGCAGTAGCAAGTGTGAAATTCGACAGGTGGAAATCTCAAAATCATGGTGGAAGTCCAACGACCAATGCGAGCAAGAAATATGCAATTTTTGTTGGCAGGTATCAACCGTATCATCAGGGGCACACCTCATTGATCATGCAAAAGATTAATCAGGGGATTCCTGTTTTAATCATGGTACGAGACATTGAGCCTGATGCAAAAAATCCTTTTACCACAGAACAAACGGTTGAGATGATTGAAAAATTTCATGCAGCTCATAGTCATGATGTGAAGGTCATGATTATCCCCGACATTGAAAGCGTGAACTATGGGAGAGGCGTTGGATATGAAATCAATGAATTTACTCCACCCGAAGATATTGGGTTTATCTCAGCAACCAAGATTAGACAATCCATCAAAGATTCCAATGATGATTGGAAATTGCTAGTTGATAAATCAATCCAATCAGATGTAGAAAAACACTTAATGGAAAGTGCCATAGAACTGTAAAATAAAAAAGTGCATGCTGTGCCTATCGCTGAAATTCTTGGGAAGGTGATTCAAGGGCCTCGAGATTCGAAAGACCTCACGTGGTGTGAGGCTAAAGCTGTTATGAAGGGGGTCGTTGAAGGACGGGTTGCCCCATTTCAAATTGGCGCATTAGCTGTTGGTTTGCGGATCAAAATTGAATCAGTAACCGAGTTAGCGGCATTGGCCAGCGCTGCTCGTGATTATCTCTCTGCTCCCCCGTTTTCTGATGATATCGGGCTTCTTGATGTTCCCACCTATGCACGAGAACGGACGGCCCGTTCGATGCTTGTTCCTGCGGCTATGATTGCCGTTGCATGTGATGTTCCCGTGCTTATGCACGGGTGTGAGGCGCGCGATTCGTCTTGGAATACCGGTAGTATTTTACAGGCATTAGGAATTCAAATCGCTGGACATCTGGGTGTGGTGTCTGACATGGTCAGAAAAACAGGGTTTGGGTATCTTGATATTGCGCTGTTTCATCCACCGATGAATCGTTATCTTGAGTTTGCAGACGAACTTGGGTGTGCATCATTTTTCCATCCCATTGTTCGCTTGCTCAATCCTGGACGTGCAAAACGACATCTGATTGGTATGTCTGCTGGATCGTATTTTGATAAATTAGGTGAGACACTTCGCATGCTCGGTTGTGATCATGGTTTGGTTGTGCAGGGGCAAGATGGGGAACCTGAACTTTCGATGATTCGGTTGTTACGTGCATTTGAGGTGAATGAGTCGATGAATAGGCCTTACTCAATGCGTCCTGCAGACTTTGCACTGCCGTCTGGGAAGGCGTGTGATTTTATGGTTGAAAGTGTCCAGGAAGAGGTGTCGGGCATTGAGCGGTTGTTGCAGAATAAAGCTACTGGAATTTTCGTTGATGGGGCAGTATTGAATGCTGCGACCATGCTGTATCTAGGTGGAAAGGCATCTACTATCCAAGAAGGCATTCCCGTTGCGCGTGAAGCTCTACAATCTGGGGCAGCACAAGAGGCGTTCGTCAAGATTCGTGACCTTAAATGAACAGACCTAAAAGGCGTGAGTAACATAAGGGAGTAGATATTGTGCAAGCGTGGCTTGGCCAATCAGGTTTCTTAGGAACTTACGGAACATTTGGCGCTGATCTGAGTTTTATCCTGGCAGCTATTTTTACGCTGCTATTTCTTTGGGGGTGGGTTCTTGCGCGGAAACGTAAGGGGAGTCTCCATCATAGTGTCACTTTGTGGGCGATGGTTGCGATGATCTCTTATTTCGTGGGCTATTATCTTGCGCGGAATCTTGGTGTTCTTGCGGTTGAAGGGAAGGAAGGTTTTGGAGGATCTGACGAGTTGTACTCCAGCGTATTTCTCCCTATTTTGACCGTTCATATTACAGTTGTAGCGCTTGGGTTGATTATGGCGTTGTATATGATCATTCTTGGTTTTCGTGCGGCGATTACAGTTGATGGGGAGCGTGTGCTGAGAGATGTTCAACTTACATTGACTTGGCGGGGTGCTGTGAATGTTATTTTATGGTCGCTGGGAACTTTCGCGTTAATTTTTATCGTTATTAGGATGGGGAAGGGAGAGTTTACGCTGAGTTGGGGGTTATTCGTTGTATATCTTTTCGGTCTCATTATCGTGCTCACGATGTTGGTGATTGAGAAAATTATCGAACGAATTTGGCCAGATGGCTCGTATCGTCATCGCATGCTTGGACGTTTTACCATGATTTTGTTTGGGGTTGCGTTGATTACTAGTACGGTGACCTACGTCATGCTCTACGTATTGTATCCAGCTGAGACAGAAACTCCGCCGTACGATGCTATGCGTGCTATTGATCTCGCTGTAAATCAGGAATCGGGAATGCCTCCACTCTTTATTGGGACTTCGCTCATTGGACCTTCTTGATTAGGAAGCTTTTCTGGCACTTTCCTAGGGTCGGACTGCTGCGGAGTTTCGTTTAAAGAACGACAGTGTGTGTGATTGGCACGGTTTTCAATTGATGCGATAGACGGTCAAATTAGCGTGTGAGGGTTGTGGTAAATCATCAGAAGACGAACGGATTTTGATTTTTCAGTTGAACGTTCAGCCTTTATCTTCATAGTACTGTTTGAGGTCTATGACGGTTACTGAGTGTGAAGCCAAATCTATTTTGACCCCTACTGGAGGATTTCTTACTGGGTTTTCCCACACGCTTAATCCTTACGTAGGTTGTTCTCTAGGGAGAAGTCTGTGTGGTATGGCGTGTTATGCGGAAGAAATTCGGTTTTCGTCACGCGAAATTCATCACTGGGGACAATCGTTGAAGGTAAAACTGAATGCGAAGTCATTGTATCGGCGTGATTACGCAAGAGTACGACGAAAGGGAACTCCTCTTTCAATTTTCATGTCGAGTGTGACTGACCCCTATGTTCCTCAAGAACGACGCTATCGTATTACCAGAGAGATTCTTACGGAAATGCTGGAGTTGCCTCCCGATATACTGGTGCTTCAGACTCATACGCCAAATATGCTTTGGGATGTTGGGACCCTGTATCGTCTCCACAAACGGTGTTATCTGACGGTACAAATTACTATCGAAACCGACCAGGAGATGCTTATGGGGTTTCCGCGACATGCCTATTCGGTTGCTTCGCGATTGGCTGCGCTGCGAGAATTGAAGAAGGTTGGGTTGAAAACTGTTGGAGTCGTAAGTCCACTTCTCCCATTGGCTGATCCGAAATTGTTTGCGACGCGCCTTGGTGAGGTTGCAGCGGCTGTAATTCTTGATCATTACCTGATTGGTGATGGAAGTCCTAATGGTACCCGCACTCGAAGAAAGGTTGTTCATGATCTGACTGTCCCCGAGTTAATTTCGGCGACTGCGTGTAATGCTTGGAATACGATGGAAAGATTTTATCAAGTAGTGGAGACTTTTCAGCGAATCCTAGGGAAAAAACGTGTTGGCGTGGGTGCGGAAGGTTTTCTGGAGATAGTAGGCAATTATAATAAAAGATGAAAAATGCAACACTAAAAAATAAATGATGAATGGTGGCGGTGATGAACATCAGTGACAATGTTCGTGGACATTTATTATTCCTCACTGTGAACGTTGTATTTCGCTCATTGGGGGATTATTTATGGATTTGAAGAAGAAGTTGGTGCGTGCTTTCGTTGAAACTGGTGCGTTTAAATGGGACAAGTCGAGTCCATTTGTTCTCGCATCGGGGGTAAAGAGCGAGTACTATGTTGATTGTCGCCGTTTTCTTTCCGATCCTGTCAATTGTGTTTTAGTTGCCGAAGCGGCCTATCTTTTGGTGTCATCACTCGGAATTACTGCTGTTGGGGGATTGGTGCTTGGCGCGGTGCCGCTTTCAACCAGTCTTGCAATTGTTGCGCATCAGAGGAGTAATGGGAATGAACATTGGCGAACTTTTATGGTCCGGAAAGAGTCAAAATCGTATGGACTTGGAAATCTCATTGAAGGGGATCTTCGTGCAGGAGATCAGGTGTTGATTGTGGATGATGTATTGACTAGTGGAAACTCTATTGTTCGTACGCTCGAATCTCTTACACGGTCTGATCTCAGTATTCGTGTGGACCATGTGTTGGTTCTCGTGGATCGGCAGGAGCAAAACGGCCGTCAGAATCTTGAACGCCAGTATGGAGTCAAGATCCACAGTATTCTGATGCTGGATGAGCTCAAATTGGCTAATACTATGTTCACGCCATGAGCCTCTTTTGAATCTTGACGGGAGTATGCTCTTTTCTAGATACTGGATTTATTCTTGACTCATAACATTGAGAAATAAACGCTTTCTTGACAACAAAAAGTGATCTCTTGTAGAGTGCGCAGCATTTTCTTGGTCACTGTGGGGGGGTGACTTCTGACTCTTGGAACTTTACATTGTAGGAAGGGTATGTGTGCAGTCGTTTTGTATTGTTCTGTTGTTTGCGAACCAGTTAGTTTGACATGTAGTAATTGTTATTTGTTTCGTTTGACTAGAATTCCTTTTTTGTAGGTGTATGGAAAAGAGTGATGGTGTGAGCGAAGAGAGCGGGAAAATTGTTTTTAAAGTCTGGCCCGTGATTCAATATCACCTCTTGGGGGCCTTAGGACTTGCCGGGATTCTTCTTTTTTTCGGGTTGCCAAATGCGGGAGTGGGTCTTCTTTTTGGTGCGATCTTAGGCACCCTTAATGCTGCGGTGCTGGCGAAACGTTTGGATGACTCTGTCGCGATAGCTGCAGGGAAACAGAATATATATCTCTATGCTGGGACGGCTTCTCGTTTTTGTTTTGTTTTATTGCTAATGGGGATGGGATTTTATTTCTTTCAACTTCATGTGGTGAGCCTGGTCTCTGGTTTTATTCTTTTTCAGATTATGTGTCTCTTCGTTCTTTGGAGAGAGGCTAGGGAAGCAAATTCTGAGAAAAATATGGTCGTATTATGATTGGGCAGTACGAGAGGCACGATAAGAGATGACCGGGGAAAAGCATGGTGTGGGCGAACAGCTTGAGCATTTGGAATGGGCGCTCCCATGGCTCGGCTATGTCGTTCATCTGGATACTTTTATGATGACCGGGATTGTCATAGGGTTTTTGGGCGTTATTCTCTTCTTGCTTATGCGAAACTTGCATGATGGTGCTCCAACCGGGCTTCAAAATTTCATGGAGGTTGTTGTTGAGTTTATTGAAAACCTCGTCAAGGAGAATCTGCCTGTCTATGTTTCTTGGGTGACTCCTCTTGCTCTCACGCTTTTTATCTTTATTCTTCTGGGGAATTGGCTTGGTGAAATTCCTGGGATGCACTCTCCAACAGCCGACATTAACACGACAGTCAGTCTTGGCCTTATTTCTTTTACCTTATTATTGTACTTTAGCTTGAAGCATAAGGGGTTTGGCTATTTTTCCGAGTTTTTGTTCCACCCGTTTGGTAAATGGTTTATTCCGGTCAACCTTTTTATGAAAATTGTCGAGGAAGTGGCGAAGCCAGCAAGTCTCTCGCTGCGATTATTTGGCAATATGTTTGCTGGGCATGTGGTAATTCTCTTAATTGCCTACATGCTTCCTTGGTATTTGAATTGGACTGTGGGGCTTGTATGGTTGGGTTGGCATCTGTTCGTGGGCCTTATTCAAGCTTTTGTCTTTACCATTTTGACTGTGGTGTATATTGCGATTGGGCAGCAAAAAGAACACTAGGGACTTTAAATGTTATCACCTAAGTAAGGAGGGCGAATCGTGGAACCAGCAACAATTATCATTGCAGCAACGGCCGTTTCTATTGGTCTTATCCTCGGGGCCGCCGGGCTTGGATCTGCTATTGGGTGGGGGCTGATTACTGCAAAAGCTCTCGAAGGAATTGCACGACAACCTGAAATGCGGCCACAACTTCTCTTTAACATGTTTATTTTTGCGGGACTCATGGAGTCATTTCCGTTTATTGTTATGGCTTTTGCTCTTTGGTTTCTTTTCGCCAATCCGTTTATACCGCTTTTGTAATTGGGGGATTGATCACCATCAATGTCATAGGAAACGCTAATTACACGAAAAGGCGAGGATAATTGTGGAACTGAACTGGACTCTTTTTGGGCAATGGATAACCTTTTTTCTGCTCCTTTTCCTGTTGACAAAATTTCTCTACACCCCTCTAAGCAAGGTGATGCAGAGTCGAACAGCAAAAATTCAAGAGGGTTTGGATGCTGCTGAGAAGGCTCGTCACGATCTGGCAGAAGCTAAAGCATTTTATGAAACTCAACAGGTGACGGCCAAAACAGAAGCCCAAGAGATCATCAAAAATGCCCAACAGCGGGCTGTAGCGTTGAAAGAAGAAATTGTTTCCCAGGCCAAAGAAGAATCCAACCGTGTTGTCCAGAAGGCGCGCGAGGATGTTCAGCTTGAATGGGAAAAAGCTCGGATGGAACTTAAGAGAGAAATGGCAGACATCATTTTTATCGCCACTGGAAAGATTATTGGAGAAGTCATCGACCGAGATCGGCATATGGCTCTTGTTACGGATGTGGTGAAAAATGTAAAGGCCAACGGTGTCTGACAATAGAATTACAAATCGATACGCTGATGCCATTTATCAGCTTGCGAAAGAAAAAGGGGAAGAGTCTCTTTGGAATGAAGAATTGGGTAAGGCAATGGTTGTTCTTCATTCAACAAAGGTCGTTCAGATTCTCTCGCATCCCAAACTAGATTTTTCAAAAAAATGGAATGTGCTTGAGTCGTTTTTTGGCGATGGCAGGGCTATTTCTCTTCGGAAACAAACGATCAATCTCATGAAACTTCTTCTCCAGAATCATCGAATCTCTCTTGTTGCAGCAATCCTTGAAAGGTTTCAGTCTCTCTGGGAAAGAGATCAAGGAACGGTTTCTGTCCAATTGACTACGGCCGTTTCGCTGACACCTGAGGAACAAGGAACTATAAAAACAACATTGGAGGTAGCGTTAGGAAAGGCTGTTCGTTTAGACCAAAAGGTAGATCGCTCTATCTTGGGGGGAGCGATTATTCAGATTGAAGATCAGATGATCGATGGAAGTCTGCAAGAGAAAATAAGAATTATGCGAGAAGAGTTAGCAGCCTAAAGAGCACCCAGCGTTATCAGAAACGACTAGGGAGAAGGGAATTTTCATGTCCATCAAGACTTCAGAGATTAGCTCAATAATTAAGCAGCAGATTGAAAACCTGGATGTTCCTCTTCTTTCATCTGATACCGGGGTCATTATTGAAGTGGGGGATGGCATTGCCCGCATTTCAGGGCTTAAAGGAGTTATGGCCAGTGAAATGTTGGAATTTCCTGGGGGAACCATGGGGATGGCACTCAACCTAGAAGAAGACAGTGTGGGGGCGGTCATCCTTGGAGCATACGAGCATCTGAAAGAAGGTGATCAGGTTAAGACTACTGGGAAAATTATGGAGGTTCCTGTCGGGGATGCTCTTGTTGGTCGTGTGGTGAACGGAATAGGTCAACCCATCGATGCGAAAGGGCCTATTCATGCTACTGCTCATAGTCCTGTAGAGAAGATCGCTCCAGGCGTGATTGCCAGGCAGTCGGTCAGTACTCCTCTCCAAACTGGGATCAAAGCCATTGACACGATGATTCCAATAGGGAGAGGGCAGAGGGAGTTAATTATTGGGGATCGGCAAACAGGTAAAACTGCTATTGCTATTGATACTATCATCAACCAAAAAGGCAAGAACTGTATTTGTGTCTATGTTGGTGTTGGCCAAAAGGCATCGAGTGTTGCGCAAGTCGTGACAGTTTTACAGGAACATGGAGCGATGGAATATACGATTGTGGTTGCAGCCAATGCAAGTGACCCTGCCTCAATGCAATATATTGCGCCTTATGCTGGCTGTGCTATGGGAGAATATTTTCGAGATAATGCGAAAGAGGCCCTGATCGTTTATGACGATCTGACCAAACATGCTTGGGCATATCGTCAGATCTCTCTACTACTGAGAAGACCTCCAGCTCGTGAGGCTTATCCTGGGGACGTCTTCTACCTTCATTCCAGGTTGTTAGAACGTGCTGCCCGTCTTAGTCCTGAATTGGGAGGGGGGTCGTTGACGGCGCTTCCCATTATTGAGACTCAGGCTGCTGACGTGTCTGCATATATTCCAACCAATGTTATTTCCATTACCGATGGACAGATCTATTTGGAAACGGATCTTTTTTACGCGGGGATTCGACCGGCTATTAACCCTGGGCTGTCAGTGTCACGTGTGGGAGGGGCAGCTCAAATTAAGGGAATGAAGCAGGTTGCCGGGAAACTTCGTTTGACGTTAGCTCAGTTTCGGGAGTTAGCTGCTTTTGCTCAGTTTGCCTCAGACTTGGATAAAACAACCAAGTCTCAAATTGATGTGGGGATGCGGGTAACGGAGATTCTAAAGCAATCTCAATACAGCCCTATGGATGTAGAAAATCAAATTATGGTTGTGTTTGCTGTAATCAATGGGTTTATGGACGATGTTTCCGTTGAAAAAGTTGGTGACTTTGAAGCGGCCTTCCTCTCGTATATGAAGACGACACATCCTGATATCGGTCAAAAAATTTCCTCTGAAAAAGTCATTAGTGATGTAACTAGTGAAGCTCTGAAACAGGCATTGCAAAACTTTAAATCAACTTCATCATTTTAGGACTAGTTATGGCGACGGCGCGCGAAATTAAAAGACGTATCAAAAGTATCAAGAATACTCAGCAGATTACTAAAGCTATGCAGATGGTTGCGGCGTCAAAAATGCGCCGAGCTCAAATTCAGGTTGTCGAAACACGGCCGTATGCGGAAAAAATAAGGGCAGTTATCAGCCATCTTGCAGAACGACACCCAGAGTATCGGCATCCATTTATTGTTCCTAGGGATGTCAAGAGGGTTGGGTTGGTCGTTATTTCAAGCGATAAAGGTTTGTGTGGACCTTTAAATAGTAATCTTTTGCGGCAGGTCATTCATTTTGTGAGTGGGCAGTCTGTTTCCACAGATCTTATTACCTTGGGGAGAAAGGGAAGGGATTTTTTGAGACGAACTGGGCAAACTATTTTGGCAGAAGTTACGGGGATTGTGGATAAACCAAAGTTTATTGATGTAGTTCCTGCGGTTAAAGTAGCGATGGATGAGTTTCTTCACGGTAAGCTCGATCAAGTCTTTGTAGCCTACAATGAATTTATCAATACCATGGTCCAGAAGCCTACGATTGCTCAAATTCTTCCTTGTCCGCTTCCGCCTGGTGTAGTAAGGAAGCAGAGTTGGGACTACATATATGAACCATCGAGTGAGAAAGTTTTGGATGGCCTTATGCCTAGGTATGTTGAATTTCTTGTTTATCAATCTCTGTTAGAAAACATTGCTAGTGAGCATAGTGCTAGGATGATTGCCATGAAGAATGCTACTGATAATGCCAAGGATATCATTTTTGATCTTAATTTAACCTACAATAAAGCTAGGCAAGCTTCTATTACCACTGCAATATCAGAGATTGCTGCTGGATCGGCGGCAGTGAGTTAAGATGTTTAGGTGTGAGTTGTGGCTCACGATAAAGTGGAGGATGTAGTGTGGCAACAGGAAAGATTGTTCAAATAATTGGGCCTGTAGTAGATGTGGTTTTTTCTCCGGAAGAGCTCCCCTCTATCATGAATGCTTTGGAAGTTGATGGGGTTAATGGGGGGGAGAAAGTGGTGCTAGAAGTACAGCAGCATCTTGGCAATAATGGAGTCCGTACCATTGCTATGACGACCACCGATGGTTTGAAGCGGGAGATGAATGTACAAGACACAGGAGCTCCAATACGTGTCATGGTTGGGAAAGAGACATTGGGACGGATGATGGATGTTCTGGGGAGTCCTATCGACGGGAAAGGGAAGGTAGAAGGCAAGAAATCCTACTCTATTCATCGACCAGCTCCAGCGTTTGACCAACTTGAGGCCGCTACTCAGGTTTTTGAAACAGGTATCAAAGTCATTGATCTCATTGCTCCATTTGCAAAGGGCGGGAAAACAGGGCTTTTTGGTGGGGCAGGTGTTGGGAAAACGGTTTTGATTATGGAACTGATCAGAAATATTGCCAGTGAACACGGTGGATTTTCAGTCTTTGCTGGAGTAGGAGAGCGAACTCGTGAGGGAAATGATCTGTATCAGGAAATGTCTGAATCTGGCGTGCTTGATAAAACGACGTTGGTATATGGGCAGATGAATGAACCTCCTGGGGTACGTCTGCGAGTAGCTTTGACTGGGCTCACTATGGCTGAATATTTTAGAGACGAGGAGGGGAAAGACGTTCTTTTCTTCTTAGACAATATCTTTCGATTCACCATGTCGGGAGCCGAAGTTTCCGCGCTTCTCGGAAGAATGCCGTCCGCAGTGGGATACCAGCCTACATTGGCTGTTGAAATGGGACAGCTTCAGGAGAGAATTACCTCTACTAAGAAGGGATCCATTACTTCCGTGCAGGCGGTTTACGTTCCTGCGGATGATCTGACAGACCCTGCTCCTGCCACAACATTTGCCCATTTGGATGCCACCGTAGTTCTTTCACGGCAGATTGCTGAATTGGGAATCTATCCGGCAGTTGATCCGTTAGATTCGACATCCAGAATTCTCGATCCAAGGGTTCTTGGGAAGGAGCACTACGATGTTACTCGTGGTGTACAGAAAATACTCCAACGGTATAAAGATCTCCAGGATATCATCGCCATTCTTGGAATGGATGAATTGAGTGAAGATGATAAATTGACCGTATCTCGAGCCAGAAAAATTCAGAAGTTCCTCTCTCAACCGTTCTTTGTAGCGGAAGTTTTTACCGGGGCTTCAGGGAAATATGTTTCGCTTGCAGATACGGTGAAAGGATTTAAAGGGATTATTGATGGAGAATATGACGCTCTTCCAGAACAGGCTTTTTATATGGTTGGGACGATTGATGAGGTAATTGCGAAGGCCAAAGAAATGGAAGCTGCGTGACAAATGGCCACCATTAAACTAGATATTGTAACTGCTGAAAAACTTGTTTTGTCTGATGAGGCAGACTTTGTGGTTGCTCCAGGGAGTATGGGAGAGCTTGGAATCTTTCCCAAACATGCTCCCCTGCTATCTACTTTGGAAGTTGGAGAGGTGAGGGTGACAAAAGCAGAGGAAGTGTATTCGTTTTTTATTAGCGGAGGGTTTATTGAGGTTCTTCCTGATCAGATCACAATTCTTGCCGATACGGCCGAGCGGGCGGAAGATATTGATGAAGCCAGGGCAAACGAAGCCCGTGATAGGGCCGAATCCTTGATGGGTCAACAAGGAGATAGTATCGATCTTTCTCAGGCGGAAGCTTCTTTGAAGCGCGCTGCTATCCGCCTAAAAGTTATGCAAAAAAGGCGTATGTCGCGTAGCGGTGGATCTGTTGGCACTTCGCTTGATGGTTGATCGCATGGTCAGCATGATATGGAAACACTTTTCTTCCTCATTCTTCTAAACGGCCGTCGCTATGTATGGTTGTGGTGAGGGTTTTTGACGGACGGATTTTTCAAGGAGGATTTACCCAAATAGGTGCTTTGGGGTTCTCCAAGGTTTATGGCCTTTCTCTGCGATTTCTTGCAAAGGAGGCGAAGTGCTTCCCCCTATTTTTAAGATTCCTTCCTGTTGATACACTCGACGATGCTTCCAAGCCCGAGGGGAGTTACGCGTTGTGTTCTAATGACCTCTAGGGCTGTGCCATCTAGCACAGTTTGGAGGCCAAGGTTTGTACGAAATCCCAAGTGTCTGCATAACGGGGAAGCTAGTTTTTCCATTGAACCAATAAATTGGTTTCCGTTGCTAAAGTGGTTGAGGAATACGATTCGGCCGCCTGGGCGGCAAACTCGAACCATTTCTTGAATAACAGTTTTGTGATCTGGGACTGCAGTGAGAACATATGCGGCCATGACTGCGTCAAAGCTGTTATTTGCGAACTTCATGTCTGCTGCATCCATATTTGCGAGGGTCACATGAGTGAGGGCATGCCTCTTAACTCTCATATGACTGTGTTCTAGCATCTCATTGCTCACATCAATAGCAGTGATCGCGCAATCTTTCCGGTAATGTAAGAGTGAGATGCCTGTCCCAATTCCAACTTCGAGAATATGTTCGTTGCTTTGTGCGTCGAGCCATTCCACTGCAATTAGACGAGGTCTATTGAAAAGCTTTCCGAAGGTGCGGTCGTAGAGATGTGCATATCTGGAATACGCACGCTCGACTTGCGTAATGTCAAGATAAGGGGTTTGAGGTGACAAATTTGCTGCCAAGAATAGATTAGTCTGTCTTAAGTGCAGTTGTCAGATACGGCGACGCAATCTACCCAAGCGCAGACGAAAAGTCAACAATTTGTTTCGCCTCTACGGTGTTGGTATACCTACAAGAGGGCACGTCGTAAAGTTGTCTTGACAAATCATTACAGTGGTGCATACGATTCGCCAATGATAAGTGGTTCAAGGGTTAGCAGCCTAGAGAGCATGGCTGATGTATGGAATTGTTACCATCTGGATCTTGTGGAAGTCGAGAGTCAGATCCTTTCCAATATCGGTTCCGATGTACCTCTTATCAAGGAAATAGCAACGTTTGTTTTTCAAGGAAGGGGCAAGAGGATTCGGCCACTTCTGTTGCTGCTGTCTGCTCGTTTGTTCGGCAGGCAAGGTCATGAAGTATATGCCCTCGCCAGTTTTATCGAATACATTCATACTGCAACATTGTTGCACGATGATGTGGTTGATGATGCAGATTTTCGCCGTGGTAAAGAAGCTGTGCATAGGCTTTGGGGTGATCACTCAAGCATTCTTGTTGGCGATTACCTTTATGCGACGGCAGTGCGTGCGATCGTTGATTTTCGTATTCATGAATTGAACGCCGTTATTGCGGACTCTGTCCAACGGATGACAGAGGGCGAAATCATGCAAAATTCGATCAATGGCCATCGAGGGATGTTGTCCCAAGCCGAATATATTCAAATGGTTGAGTGTAAAACAGGTGCGTTGATTGCAGCAGCGTGTCAGATGGGCGCTATTCTTGCAGATGCTGATGTGTCGGGGCAGGAGGCGCTTTTTCAATTTGGGCTGTCGGTAGGAACGGCATATCAGATTGTCGATGATACGCTTGATTACGTTGGTCAGGGAGAGCGATTAGGTAAAACACTTGGAAATGATATGAGGCAGGGAAAAGTTACTCTTCCTCTCCTTCATCTCCTGCATCATGTTGATGAAACACGACGGGCTGATATTCAGGCATTGCTTGAACAATTGCGTTTAGGCCAGGGCGATATTGGAAATATTGTAGCGCTTATGAACGAGTATGGATCTGTCCAGCACTCAATGATGATTGCTCGCCAGTATATTGACAAAGCAAAATCAATACTCGGTAGCTTTGGTGAATCACCGGCTAAACAGGCGTTGTATGTTGCTGCAAATTATATGCTGGATCGTGATCACTGAAAACGCCTAAAGGCTTTTTATTCTCTCATCTTGAGGCGTCTGATCTCATCTGTCTTTATGTCTTGGGCTTTAGCGTCTCTTTCTCGGTGTTCCCCCGTGTTTCGCTCTGCGCAATCGCTTGCGTTGCTGTGCCATGAATAGGTATATGCCTCCCCCAAAGGTGATTAGTGCAGCAAAGGTGAGGAATGTGGGGGATTCCCATAGTGGTGTTGCTATGCCTGGGGAGCCAAAATTCACTTCGACTGTGCGTTCATCTTTCACATTGTCTGGGTCAAACTTGATCTGGAGTGGTTGGGTTTGTGTCTTTGTTGAAACCTCGAACTTTCTTCCGATATCTTCATTGTGAAGATGAAGACGTATACTATAGAACCCAGAGGGTCCTGATGTTGCCTTCCCGAGAATGCCGCCTGCAGTATCCTTCACTACGACACTTTCCCCACTCTGGGCGGCTCCTTGGTTATCACGCACGTGCCCTGAAATCGTGAACCGATGGTCAATTTCGTGCAATGCATATGTCATGTTTGGTAATAGTATTACGCAAATGGATATGGTGTATACTCGTAAGAGCATCTTGAATATCATGTGTCCTCCCTCACCGCGTAGAGTTGCCTGATTGCTTTCTTACGCCTCCAGTCTTAATTAGGTAACTAGATTCCTATCTGTCAAGGTGCTACCAATATTGACAAGTGAAGTCTCGTTATGCAAGATGTGTGGTCGATCATGGGGAGACTTTTGTGCGCAAAATACTTGGCATGTGTGGTAGGCCTAGTTTTTGGTGCCTTGGGTGTGTTCGTTTATTCGGTAGAGGTATTTGCAACCCATGAAAACGATCATCGATTCTTTGTTGAAGGGCATATCACAGATTCCAATGGGCATGGGATATCCAATGCCAAGGTGTTTGTTAGAGCGGAGGTCTTGGAGTCGGGGGTTACCGCATTCTCTGATCAGTCAGGGGCCTATTCTGCTCTTCTCCATCTGCATGATGTGGACGCAGGAAAGGCCATTACTGTTGTAGCGTTTGGAATGACTGAGCATATTACGGCTGATTTCGATCCGCAGGACAAGGAGACTGAGCGAAAGGCAATTGTAAATTTCGTACATGCTGTTTCTTCCGCCAAGGACTCCAATCCTGCATTCGCTAGCAGGGCATATTTGATTTGGGGAATTGTTGTTCTCGTCATTGGGATTTTGTTTGGTGTGGTCTCGCGAAAATTGGCGCGTCGACGGAAAACATAATTGGTGTAGTTGTTTTGGTGTTCTGAGCAAATTCTTCATTCCTAGAGAGAGGTGGGTACTGTGATGCGAGTGATGAAAGATGGCGATGTTAGGCAATGGTATCTCTATGGTCTCATGTTGATTGGGATTTTGGCACTTTTCCCCTATGTGGGATGCTCAAAATCATCTGAGGAGGGATCAGTGTCAGCGACGAAACTTCTTCCACCACCACCGCCTCCTCCGGATTATGCTGATAAACATATGCCTGAAGGGTGGTGGAGTGATCCGGAAATTATTGAACAGGGGCGTCAACTATATATTGGGGCGGAAAATATTGACGTTAATTGCGCTGCATGCCACGGGAAAAATGGCAAACCTGTGAAGAAAGGTGCGAGAGATTTCAGACAGAAGGAACGAATGGAAATGTATTCTGACAGTACGTGGTTTTGGCGTGTTTCGGAGGGTGTGAAAGGCACTAAAATGCCTGCTTGGAAAAAGAAATTGCCTAGCGAAGAGGACCGCTGGAAGATTATTTCCTATGAACGTACGTTTGGCTTAGATGGTCTTGGTTGGGATGTTGCGCGTGGGGAATGGGTTCCTGTTGCTGAACTAGGAAAACCAGTTGCAGAGACTGAAGGGATTCCTAGCGGAGAGGGGGCAGTGCCTGCTAGCGAGGATGCTCCACCTTCACACGGAGTCTCAGGACAGAGCGAGGGTTAGCCATGAATCGATTTCGGGCGATAGCCGGCCTTACAGGGCTTCTGGTTTTTAGCGCTGCTGCAGCGTATGCGCAAGTTCCTGAGCCTCAACCGGTAGACCTGCCGTACGGCGGCAATCGTACTTGGACGTGGGTCGCCGCCCAGTTACACATTTTGTTCGCGGCTTTTATTTTAGGAGCCCCTATTTTTGTGGTGATTTGTGAATGGATCGGGATGCGAAGCAAGGATCTGCGGTATGAGCGTTTGGCTAAAGAAGTCACTAAGGTTACCGCGATTTTGTATAGTATGACCGCCCTAACTGGGGCGTTGTTTATCTTTGTATTGCTGGTCGCGTATCCGCAGTTCACGAGCTGGTTTGTTGCTAGATTTTCGCCGATCTTTGCATTTATTTATCCTGGGCTGTTTATCGCTGAAACAATTATTCTGTATCTGTATTGGTATACCTGGGATGAGTGGCAAGGTCGGAAAAAGGCAAGGCATGTTGCACTGGGAGTTTTGCTGAATATCATTGGAACGACCACATTGATTGTCATTAACGGACCAACTTCATTTATGAACACGCCGGCGCGGGCAGCTGGAGATGCAGATATTGATTTAAAAACCTTTGTGTTCGAGCAGGCATCGGTGTTTGAGTTGATCTATAATTTTAGTTGGATTCCATTGAATATCCATCGGTTCATTGGCAATGTTGTTTTTGGAGGCTTTATTGCTGGGCTTATTGCGGCTTATATGTACATGGCTGCGAAGTCTGATGAAGACCGAGCCTACTATGATTGGATGGGCTTTGTGGGAAACCTCATTGGTGTGGGAGCTTTGCTACTGTTGCCATTTGCTGGTTATCTTTTGGCCTATGAGTTTTTCGAGTATGACGCTTCGGTGGGGCCGTACATGATGGCCGACCAACTCTCGATGTTTTTTGAAATGCAAGGCGCATTGGTTGGGCTTATTTTCCTGGCGAGTAACTATTATATTTGGCTCAGCATGAAACGGATTGAGGGGCTGGAAACTGTCCGTGGCACTATTGGGATGCCATTGATGATGATTCTGTTTCCCCTCGTCATGCTTCCAGCATTGCAATTGGCTCCACTGTATGAGGGAGTGATCAGTTGGAGTGCGTTTTTTGGTTTGCTTATTGCAACGCTTGTACTTCCGCCAATTATCGCGAAAATTCCCCCATTCCGAAAATGGACGATGTCCCCAACGACAATTATCAAGTTGGGATTTCTTATGGTGATTTTGGGGAATGCAATTTGGATGACGCCACATGCGTTTGTGGCAACCCAAGCTTTGGCCACACATGAAACAGAGCTTCCCGATGTTGGCTTTACGATAGGGGCGTTTGCATATTCGACGACAGATCTTGCTCTTATGCCAACGAAAAACGTGGCTGTGGCTCTTATTGTTCTGGTGACCATCATTAATTTTCTCATCTACAATCGGGCAATTCGACGTGGGAGAATTCAATGGGGAAAGATTGATTTTATTTCACAATACGTTCTCATTTTTCTTGCGTTTAGTGCTATTTACACCATGTCGCTTATGGGGACAGTTCGTTCGTTGGTTAGAAAGTATTTCCATGTATATAATGTTTTGCCTGATTTTACGACGCACTCGTTTACTCCCACTTTGGTCTATTCGGGGTACCTATGGATTGCGATCACGTTGACATTCTATGCGGTAGTAAGTTTCGCAATTTGGGTCAGCTTGAGGCCAGGACCTGAGAAGGCGAAGGTGCCTGTTTTAGCTCAAGGTGCAATCTCAGAGTCGTCAGTTCAGGCTCCGACCAAATAATCTACGGGGGCCTGCGCGCAATGTTATGGTTTAATATCTTCAAGAAAACGTTCTTCGGGGCCTTGTTGTCATTGGTTGTATGGTGGGTCGCGGGAGCTATGCATTTTCCGTTTGTGTTCCAGGTGATGTTTGTATTGTATGTGGTGCTTGGGGTAGGCGTTTTTATTCTTCTTGATGCACCGTCCATGGCGCCACTTTCTGGTGGTATGGCATTGGTTGGACTCGTTGTTTTCTATCTTGGAGTATCCGTGTTTTTTATTGGAGGCGCTGCGGTTCTTCCTCAATATGATCCTAGTGTTGAGAAGGGAAAAATTCAGAAGTTGCTTGCACCGCGACTTGCGAAAACCGAGTATGGGCAGCAACTAGCACTTCAGAAACAAGTCGATGCGCTTAACCAGCAAGCGGAGTCCATCATGGAGCGTTTGAGTGTTATTGGGGGAACAGCTGTTGCAGCGGTTGGTCCGGTAACAATGGAGTCAGGTCCATTTGATCTTGCGGCATTTGGGGATGATCCTGTTGCTGCAGGCAAAGAAGTGTATAACCTGTATGAATGTTACAACTGCCACAAATTAGGTGGAAAAGGTGGAACCAAGAAGCGTGGCCCCCACATGGATAACCTTGGGAATATTCTCACTAAAGAACAGATCAAGCAGAAAATTTTTGAACCTATGTTGTTTTATGCTGAAGGTTTTGAAAAGGAATATAAAAAAGGCCTAATGCCTAAAAAATATAAAGAACTGATGACAGATGGTGAACTTGAGGTTTTGGCTGCCTACTTGGTGACACTCAAGGATGCAAGCGTGAATACTCCGAAGCCTGTATTCCCCTAGAGTGAAATGGGGCTATGTTGATGATGCAACCGAAGATTAAGATGAAGGTGTTTGGGTGTGATCGGGATGTTGGCGAGGTAGCCAATGTCATCGCTGATCCAGTTGCGAAGACCCTTAGTCATATTGTTGTTCGTACGGAAGATCGAGGTCAGAGGGTAGTTCCTCTCGATCAGATTGCAGAGGTGTCTGAAGGCGTGCGTCTTCGGTGTTCTGCTGTGGAGGTTTCAGGGTATCCGCTTCTATGCCGTGATGACTATACGACAGTTCATCAACAGGAGGTTGCGGGGCTTGAGGCGCGTTTGGATGTAGAGCCGGGAGAAACCCTAATTCCGATTCCCGAAGGCGACCGCGATATTCCTCGGCGTGGGTTTTTTACTAAGTTTACCGTTGTAATTAATGCTGTGTTGGCTCTCCCTCTAGTCTATCCTGTCTTAAAGTTTCTCATCCATCCAATGTATGGGGCGTACGATAATACGTGGGTGAAATTGGCGAGGGCGGATCAATTCTCAGATGTTGATGCTCCCAAAAGCTATCGGTTCAAGAAAACGCTTAAGGAAGGGTATTTGGAACGAACGTTTGATAAATCCCATTGGGCTATGAAAGCATCACCTGAAACGTTGGAGGCTATCTATCAAGGTAAGGATCGTGAGTTTCGCGATAAGAATGGTGATGTGTATTGGGTCAACCGAAAGGATGTTCCCTACATCGTATATTCTGGGAAGTGTCCGCATTTGGGTTGTGGTTACAAATGGCGAAGTACGAAAAAGTACGATATGGCGTTTTTATGCCCCTGTCATTTGACTATTTACAATATTGCAGGAAGTGTGTTGACGGGGCCGGCTCCGCGAGCGCTTGACGTTCTTCCAACACGTGTAACGCCTGGGGGTGATATTGAAACGATTGACGTTGAGTATAAGGCGGGTCTTGTAAAGCGAGTGAGGGTGATCTGATGAGAAGGATCACAAAACAAATTTTTGACTGGTTTGATGAACGCGCCGGTCTCAGGGAACTCAGCGATAAAATGCTCAACGAGCCGATGCCGGGGGGGGCGAGATACGCTTATGTGTTCGGCTCGATTCTGGTGTACATTTTCATCATGCAGTTGGTAACTGGCATCTTGTTGATGTTCTATTACGCACCTACCGCTGATCATGCTTACGAGAGCACCCAATACATTATTCATAACGTAGAATACGGATGGTTTATCCTGAGTTTTCATTTCTGGAGTTCATCCGTCATGGTGGTCATGGTGGTGATACACATGTCGCAGGTTTTTCTGTGGGGCGCATATAAAAAGCCAGGTGAGTTGGTGTGGGTGGTTGGCACTGTCCTGTTTGTGCTGGTTGTAGCGATGGGCTTCACTGGGTACTTGCTCCCTTGGGATCAGCGCTCATTCTGGGCAACCACCGTCGGTATTGAAATCGCGGACAAAGTGCCTTTAGTTGGGGATTTTATTGGGCAGTTTCTTCGTGGCGGGCCAACGACTGGGGCGCATACGATTAATCGGTTCTTTGTGCTGCATGTCATGATTCTTCCTCTGGCCATCATGGGTTTGGCCACTCTACATATTTACCTTTTTCGTAAGGCTGGGCCCGCAGGCCCGTACAAAGGCACCCATAGAGAATTGACGAAAACTAGTGAGTATTTTTTTCCTCGTCAGGTATACAAGGATAGCGTTGCCATTGGGCTTGTGTTTTTAATCACCTGCGCACTCGCATTTTATGAGCCGGTTGAGTTGCTCCAAGAGGCGACTCCGGAGCCTGGAGATTATAACCCTGTTCCAGAATGGTATTTCTTGTTTCTTTTTCAGATGCTTCGTTATGAGATGTTTTCTGGCGAATGGGGACAAATTATTGGGTCGATCGTAATTCCGCTGGCTTTCATGATCTGGCTGGTAGCAATTCCTTTCATATTTCGAAATCCCGAGAGGCGCCTGTGGAAACGGAAGATTGGTATTGCGACTTGGGCGCTTATTCTCTTTGCGGTCGCATGGTTGACATACGATTTCAGTATCACGGAGGTTCACTGAGTGCAGGTTCCAAAGGATCCTAACCTTTATCTGACGGTATTCACTGGAATTTGTGTGACAATTGTCATGATGTTCTGGATTCTTACACCAGAGTATACTCCTCACCTTGAGGAGGAAAGCGAACACACTGCTGTTGTAAAACCCGAGCAGGCACTTGGGCAGGTTGATGCTATGCTCACTGCTGCTGAAACAACTCTTGCAGAGATGGATGTTGAGAAGGGTGGGGGAGGAACGGAATCAACAAATGGAGTCGCCAAAAAAATGTCTGCGGAAAATGATTCAGGCCTAGCCAATGTAATATCAACATCTGTTCCTGATGCTGGACACGATCATGCTGCGGGTGG
>DCWI01000118.1:39140-41002 GCA_002328825.1 Nitrospiraceae bacterium UBA2166
GTGGACACGATCATGCTGCGGGTGACCCTGGTCATGATATGAGTGACCCTGGTCATGATATGAGTGACCCTGGTCATGATATGAGTGACCCTGGCCATGATATGGGTGAGCAGCACCACAAGCCTGAAGAATCTTCACATTCTCACGATGCTGGAGGTGACCATGGACACTAGGTCGATCGTTTATCAAGTACTGTTTGCTGTTCTTTTTGCTATGGGTTCGGTTTCTTTTGTTTGGTCGCAGAGTGAGGCTGAAAGTGTCATTGCTCTTAGCGATGTGAAGACGCTGGAGGAATTAGCAAAAGTTGGGGAGCAGTTGTTTGAAGGAAAAGGCGAATGTGCTCAGTGCCATTCACTTCAAGGGTCGCCTTCCGAAAAAGGACCTTCCCTTGCTGGAGTGGGAGCAAAACTTACAAGGGAGTTTCTTTATGAGAGCTTAGTTAAGCCGGATGCCTATGTTTATCTTGATTTTACTAAGCTTCCTCCGGTGCCATACGTGACGCCTATGCCGCCAACGTTATTGGCAAAAGGTGAGATCTTGGCTGTGATTGCGTATCTTCAGCAGTCTAGTGGTCAATTGGTCAGTATAGAATTATCGGAACTTAAGTGATGGAAGGGGCAGCTATGGGGAAAGGACGCCAATTTTCTCTTGGGTGTGTTGTTGTGTTCGTTGCTCTGTTCAGTCTTATCGTTGGTTGCACCAACAAAACTGATAATGATACATCTCAGTCAAGTTCTCTTGTGATGCAGGGGAAAGAGCTCTTCATGAACTATTGTGTTCATTGCCATGGTCCCTCAGGTGTTGGTGATGGGTTTAATGCTTTGTATCTCGATCCTCGTCCTCGTGATCTTACGGATAGTATCGAGGTATTTATGGGGGATCTTTCTAACGATGATATATACGGAATGATTCTTAGTCGCGATATTATGGATCCTGAAGAATCAGAACGGCTTTTGGATGAAGCGTTGGAAAATGATACGGAGCTTCCATTTTTGGTTCCTCCAGCAATGCCGACGTTCAAGTATACTCTTTCTGATGCTGAACGCTGGACTTTGGTTGCATATCTTCGGACACTGCATAAGAATGATGCGCCTCAGGTCGATATTCCTGCAACCGTTAGCACAACTCGCCCAATTGTTTCTGGCAGAAAAGTGCCGTCATGGGACATGGCGGAAGAGGAAAAGATTACGCTCGTTGAGCGGGGGAAGGCTCTGTTTTCGGATAAATATAATTGCGTGGGATGCCACATGATTGCTGGATATGGAGGTAAGGTAGGGCCTGATCTTAGCCAATCTGGTCGTCGGCTGGCATCGGATTGGACGTACCAGTGGATTAGTAATCCTCAAGCAATTAGTTCTGATACCAAGATGCCAAACCTTGGTTTAAGTGAAAATGAAGCTAAGGCGATTACTCTATATCTCGGAACTCTTGTTTCGCCTTCCACCTCGTAATATTTTGACTGCCCTTGGCTGAGTAGGTGTGCGTTCGGTAGTGATATCATCCTATCTCTATGTTGAGATAGCTCTGTGCGTGAGTTTGCTGGCAGCGAAATTCTTTCTTTAAGCGATGTTGGTGAGGCTTGACAGGAACCTAATGGATCGATAGAATCTCCTGCTTTATTCGGAATTGATTATTACGAGAAGTTGACGGGACTGGTGGGCATCGCCGTGTCACTGGGGCACTGCTGGCGTAGCTCAACGGCAGAGCAGAGGTTTTGTAAACCTCAGGTTGTAGGTTCGATTCCTATCGCCAGCTCCACACTGTTCGCAGGTTGGATATTCGGATGTTGGATTCTAGCCCTGTTTTGAGCTGACGGGTTCGGTGTGGCGTCTACGATCATGGGGAGGTACCCGAGTGGCCAA
>DCWI01000118.1:41313-41507 GCA_002328825.1 Nitrospiraceae bacterium UBA2166
TACCCGAGTGGCCAAAGGGGACAGGCTGTAAACCTGTTGCGTAAGCTTCGAAGGTTCGAACCCTTCCCTCCCCACCGAAAAATGATATGTGTTTGGTCTGAAAAAGAGGTTGAAGGCTTGAGGACAAATATAGACAATGATTCAACGAATATTACATTATTGGATGGAACGCGGGTGTAGCTCAGCGGTAGAGC
>DCWI01000117.1:0-17336 GCA_002328825.1 Nitrospiraceae bacterium UBA2166
CTTGAACATCATGATGGGCCCCAGAGGTAGAGAAATTGGGGTGTACCAACCGACAATTGACTCCAATCCACGATACTACGCAAGGTAACTGAATCACTCAATCTTGAGTAGATATTATTGGTGTACGTGCCAGGCCGGTGATACGTCACGACCCTAGCCTCTTCGATACCCGCAATTTGCTTTGCACGATCGATCGCAACATCTAGATACCCCAATTCATCCACAAGCCCTACCCTAAATGCTTGCGCCGCAGTATAGATCCTTCCATCCGCGAGTTCTCGAATTCTGTCATCTTTGAGCCCCGGACGACCCTCTCCGATAACCTGCACAAATCTATTGTAAAATTCCATAATAACGCCCAGAAATACCTGATACTCTTCATCGGTCATGGTTCGAAATGGGGATCCCATGTCCTTCATTGTTCCCGACTTAATCGCAGCAGTTTCAAGCCCTACTTTTTCGAGAAGCCCTTCGACATTAAGACGAAGCATCACCACACCAATACTTCCAACAATACTCGTTGGATGTGCAATCACAGAATCTGCTGCCATCGCCACATAATAGGCCCCTGAAGCCCCAACATCCATAAACATTGCCACGATTGGAATCTCGTATGTCTCCTTAAACTTTCGCATCTCATGGTATAGCTGATCTGAAGCCGTAACCGTACCTCCAGGACTGTTAATCCGAAGAACCACCGCCTTCACATGATCATCCTTCCCCGCCAATTCCAATTCCTCTTTCACACGAGCAACAATATCAGGGGGAGCAGGAAAGATACCGCCACTGCTTGCAGCCTTACGAGTAATCACTCCAGATACATCAATCAGCAACACCTTTTCTTTTCCAGCACCACTCAAAGAGGTTTCCTGTAATGGTTGAAGAGGTGGAGCAAGATAGACCGAAACACATCCCACCAACCAGACCACAACACCTACTACTGCAAATCCACATACACTCCTCATTCCAATCAATGTAACTACAGTCTTCATATATCCTTGTTGGTCGAAAAAACCACCTTTCCACCAACGATGGTTGTAACGACCTTACCTTTCAGCATCCGTCCTGCAAAAGGTGTATTACGTCCTTTTGATCGAAATGTTGACGGATCAACCTCCCATTCCTCGTTTGGATCCACGATCGTGATATCAGCCTTTCCTCCCTCTCGAAGATCCCCCCCATCTAAGCCAAACGCCTTGGCTGGATTCGAGGTTAATGCCCTAATGGCCGACTCCAGATCAAGAATGCCATCTTCCACTAGAGAAAGAGTAAGCCCAAGCGCCGTTTCTAATCCACTAATCCCAAAAGGAGCTCTATCAAATTCCTGCTCTTTCTCTTCCGAAGCATGAGGAGCATGATCCGTTGCAATCACTTCAATAGTTCCATCGGCAAGACCAGCACGTATGGCCTGAACATCAGACTCGGCACGTAAAGGCGGATTCACCTTCGCATGAGTATCAAAATCGCCAACAGCTTCATCAGTCAAAATAAAGTGGTGAGGGCAAGCCTCTGCGGTAATTGAGACCCCTCGCGCTTTTGCCTCCCGAACCAGCCTAACGGCCCCTGAAGTACTAACGTGTGCAAGATGCAAACGACACCCTGTCATTTCTGCCAATGCAATATCCCGCGCAACAATCACATCCTCAGCAGCAGAAGGAATCCCAAGCAACCCTAGGGTAGTTGACACCTCCCCTTCGTGCATAACTCCATGCTTTGAAAGCTCCCGGTCCTCGCAATGATCAACAATGGTAAGACCGAGCGCCTTAGCATACTCCATCGCCCGACGCATGATCAGACTACCCGAAACGGGATGGCCGTCATCAGACAATGCCACACACCCAGACGAAGCAAGTTCTCCAATCACCGCAAGCTCATCTCCAGCTAATCGCGCCGTAATCGCACCAATAGGTAGCACCCGCGCCAATCCAGCCAAACGTGATTTCTCAAGAATAAATTCCGTTACAGCCTTATTGTCATTGACTGGATTGGTATTGGGCATGCAACAAATAGAGGTAAATCCCCCAGCCACAGCCGCAGCTGATCCCGTTTGAATGGTTTCTTTATATTCAAATCCAGGTTCTCGAAGATGGGTGTGCAAATCGATAAATCCAGGACACACAAGCTTCCCTTTTGCATCAATTACTTCACATTGTGCTGAAGTTTTAAGCCCACGTCTAATGCCAGAAATTGTCCCAGATCGAATCAAGATATTTGCCACTGTCGTCGACATACCTGGACGAACAACCTTTCCATTCTGAATCAGAATATCTGAAGTGTATAGTTGCGCCATTCTTTCTTACGAGAGGTTCAAATCAACAAACCTATCATGCTCCTCCTACTCCTTTTGCTCCACGTGTGGCAGCCAGAAGATACAGCACACCCATACGCACAGCAATGCCATTGGCAACCTGGTCTAAAATGACCGATGACAACCCATCAGCCACCTCGGTTGAAATTTCGATCCCGCGGTTCATAGGGCCGGGATGAAGAACGAGAACATTGGGCTTGGCCAATGCCAAGCGTTCTCTAGTGACCCCATACAACCTCGCATACTCCTGAATATTTGGAAAAAGACTTCGTTGCTCACGCTCATGCTGGACTCGCAAGATCATCACCAGATCAGCTCCCTTAAGCGCTGACTCTAAATCATAAGATACCGACACACCCAATTTTTCGATATGCGGAGGGATCATGGTAGGTGGACCAACAACACACACACTTGCATTGAGCTTTATCAAAAGATGAATATTCGATCGTGCAACACGACTTCGGGTAATATCGCCAACCATCACCACACGAAGACCAGCAATATTCTTTCCACGCACACGAATAATAGTAAAAAGGTCAAGCAATGCTTGGGTAGGATGCTCATGCGCCCCATCGCCTGCATTCACCACTCCAGCCTTCAACGTTCGCGCCAAGGTATGAGCAGCTCCCGCCGCAGGATGGCGAATAACCACCAGATCAACTCCCATGCATTCAAGTGCCTGCCCAGTATCAACCAGACTCTCACCCTTCATAATGCTGCTTGAACTCCCAGAGAGATTCACCACATCAGCACTAAGTCGTTTTGCCGCAAGCTCAAATGACGTCCGTGTCCGTGTACTTGGCTCGATGAACAAATTTGCAATCGTTTTGCCACGCAACGCTGGAACTTTTTTCACTGCCCGACCCGCCACTTCGTGAAATGCTGCAGCAGTGTCAATGATCAATTCAATATCACGTACATCCAAAGACTTAATCGTTAGAAGATCTTTCCTGCTTATACAACCCTCCTGTGGAGAGCCAAAAACAGTTTTAGTAGATCGGATGGCCGACTTATGACGTGACGATGACGACATCAGTAGAATGTCCTTCTTCCTGGAGACGAACTTTGACCACTTGCTTCTCAGTTGTCTCAAGTTCTCGTCCAACAAAGTCAGCTGCAATTGGAAGTTCTCGATGCCCCCGATCAACGAGGATGGCAAGTTGAATACGCGCCGGCCTACCCAAATCCATGACACCATCCATGGCGGCCCGAATAGTGCGCCCAGTAAAAAGAACATCATCAACAAGCACAATGTTCCGATCGGTAACATCAAACGCGATATCAGTCGTTCTCAACACAGGTTGGCGTGCCATCCCCACCAAGTCATCCCTGTAGAGATTGATATCAAGTGTCCCCAAAGGAACCTCGAGAGAGAGCTGTTTCTCTATGCGCAAAACCAAGCGTCTGGCAAGATGAATACCCCCAGTCCGAATCCCAACAAGGGCCATCATACCATCATCCCTGTGATCATCGACAATCGAGTCCGCAATGAGATCAAGGGCCTCACTCACGTCTGATCGACCCATCAACACTCTTTCATTAGTCTTGCCAAAAACACTCTTTTTCACGATTACTCCTCAGAGGCAAAGCCGTCAGCATTCAGGCAAAAATTCTCCGTTTTAAAATTGCTAGACTTTTGCTGATAACCGTAATCCTGACATCCAATTAGCAATATGCTACACATTAAATCGAAAATTAATCATATCGCCTTCTTTTACCAAATACTCTTTTCCTTCGAGACGAAAAACTCCTTTCTCCTTACATGTAGCCATCGATTCATATTGTATAAAGTCATTATAGTGAACCACTTCCGCGCGGATGAATCCACGCTCAATATCCGAATGAATGGCACCAGCAGCTTTTTTTGCTAAGGTCCCTCGTCGAATCGGCCAAGCGCGAACCTCATCAGAACCAACTGTAAAGAACGAGATGCGCCCAAGCAACCCATACGCTTCCCGAGCCAAACGATCTAACCCTGATTCATTAAGACCAAGATCAGACATAAACATCGCAACATCATTGGAACCCAACTGAGCCAACTCAGCCTCAATTTTCGCACAAACAGACAAAATTCGTGTATTGGGCTTGTCCTCATACAAATTTAATGCCGTGGTTACACCGTAGCCCGGTTGCGCAAGAGCATCTTCCCCAATGTTTAGAACAAACAGCATTGGCTTCAAAGACAAAAACCCATAGCCCAAAATTAGCTTCTCTTCGTCATCATGCAACACCAACTCCCGCAATGGTCGCTCAGATTCAAGTTGTGTTCGAAATCTTCTCAGTAGCTCTTTTTCAGAGTCCAGACAAACCTTTGGTGCTTTTTTTTGTTCTTTGTCAACTTTTTCGAGACGATCTTCAATCCAAGCCAAATCCGATATGATGAGTTCCAATTCCATAGCAGCGATATCTCGTACAGGGTCAACCTCCCCGTTCACATGCGGAACCGCCTCATCATGAAATGCGCGCACAACATGTACCAAAACATCAACATTACGCAACACTTCCTTCTTCCCAACTCCCCCTAGGTCAACAAGATCAAGGGTCGCGGGAATGGTTTTCTTAGGTTTGAACATCCCAGTTAATATGGTCAAGCGTGGATCATTTACTTTGGCAACTCCCACCACAGTCTCCGTAGCCAAAAATGATTTATCGATGCTTTTCTCCAATTTTGTCAACATCGAAAACAAGGTAGTTCTTCCGACTTGAGGATATCCGAGAATTCCAACTTTCATGCGTTGTAATACTCCCTATACCACTTGATAAATCGCTTAACACCCTCTTCCAAAGGCATGCTAGGTTGAAAAGAATACTGCTCTATCAATTCGCGAACATCGGCATGGGTTTCGGGAACATCACCTGGCTGCATAGGTTGAAGGTTCTTGATAGCTTTCTTTCCGATCACCTCCTCGATAATTTCAACAAACCTCATCAGTTCAACAGGACAATGACTCCCAATATTGTAGAGCCGATACGGAGACACACTACTTTCCGGATTCGGCGCGTCACCAGACCATGTGAGATCAGGCTCAGCCGGTTTATCTAATACCCTCACAACGCCAGTAACAATGTCATCGATATAGGTAAAATCCCTCCGCATTTTCCCAAAATTGAACAGATCAATAGGCTTATCCTCCAGAATAGCCTTTGTAAAAATAAACAACGCCATATCCGGACGTCCCCAAGGACCATACACAGTAAAAAACCTAAGCCCTGAACAAGGAAGGTTAAACAAATGGGAGTAAGTATGAGCCATAAGCTCATTAGCTTTTTTAGTAGCCGCATACAACGATACAGGATGGTCAACATTGTCACAAACAGAAAAAGGCATCTTGGTATTGTTCCCATAAACAGAGCTTGATGATGCATACAGCAAGTGTTCAACCTGCGTATGCCGACAGTTTTCAAGAATGTTCAGAAACCCCACGATATTACTTTCCGTATAGGCATGAGGATTGACCAGCGAGTAGCGAACCCCTGCCTGAGCAGCAAGATGCACAACCCGGCGAATCACCATCGACTCGAAAATCTTCTTCATCGCCACACGATCTGAAAGGTCCTGCCTATAAAATGTAAACTTCTCAAATGGTCTGAGCCTGGCTAATCTCGCTTCCTTCAGCATGGGATCATAGTACTCGTTCACATTGTCAAGACCAACCACCGTATCGCCACGCTCCAAGAGACGTTGCGATACATGAGATCCAATAAACCCTGCTGCCCCTGTGACCAAAATCATGCTGTTACCTACCTGTCTCGACACACAAACCCGACGGCGTCCACTCTACCACGCTATCTTCATACGCATATCATCAATACTCTCAAAACAACTATTGAAAACCTTAGTAATGCTCAGAAGACATTTATTCTATATCAAAAACGACAAACGCCTGTTGAAAGGCCTAATGCTTCAAAAGCCCTAACCTGCCAACACAAAGATATCTTTGACGTGCAAAACATACGTAAGCACAACAACAACCAAAGACAATCATTAGCATTTTTTTCACCATCTATTAGTCTTGCTCCAAAGACAACTGAATTACCCGCGCTATCTGAGGCGTAATCCCAGGGACACGTTGAAGTTCCTCCACTGTTGCATACCGGATTCTGTCAATCGAGCCTAATTGTTTCAGCAAAGCTTGCTTACGAATTTTCCCAATTCCTGCAATCTCATCCAGTCTAGAGTCGAGCATCCCTTTACCACGTAATGCACGATGATAGGTCAGCGCAAACCGATGCGCCTCATCTCGAATTCGCTGTAACAAATGTGTCGCTATCGAGCGAGGGTTGAGCGGGATCACCTCAGAACTTCCTCCCACAAAAACCCTCTCACACGCTCCACCACGGCTCTTGGCCAACCCAATCACCTTAATCTCACCCAAATCAAGCTTTGTTAAGCTAGCCTGAGCAGAGGACAATTGTCCGCGACCACCGTCAATCAGAACAAGATCAGGCTGTGGAACCTCTCCAGCACAGAGCCTCATCCCAAACCGATGCATAACCTCGCCAATCATCGCAAAATCATTAGGACCATCAATACATTTGATCCTAAACCGGCGATACTCAGATTTTTTGGAGATGCCATTTTCAAAGACTACCACCGATCCTACAGGTTGAGCCCCTTGGGTATTGGAAATATCAACACCAACAATCCGTGTTGGGGGAACGTCTAGACCAAGTACCATCATCACTGCCGTCGATACACCGACAGTCGCCGTTTTCCTCCTAACATGTTCTTGTAATCGTATCTCCGCATTCTCGCGAGCCAACGCCAACAGCTGAACCTTCACTCCTCTTTTTGGAACAGTAATTCTAACCGCCTCTCTTTTTCGTTGCGACAACCACGGAATGATGACACTTTGAACTTCCAATTGAAAGGGAAGCAAAATTTCCTTGGGAGGAACAAGATTCATCGCATAAAACTGTTCGATAATAGACCGAAGACAGTCATGATCTGACAGTTCCTTCACATCACTCAAAAAAAACTCCTTTCTACCAATGAGAAGCCCCCCTCGCACAAAAAGAATATGCACCGCTAATAACCCCTGATCTCGCGCAATCCCAATTACATCCTGCTCAACCATACCCACTTGGGTGATGCGCTGCTTCTCCAACACCCTTTTTACTTTGAATAATTGATCTCGTTTTCGAGCGGCTTCTTCAAAGTCACAACGGTCAGCAGCCACAACCATACCTGCCTTGAGCACATCACACAGTTCGCGATCACGACCCTCAAGAAACATCCGTACCTGAGATACTATCCCATGGTAGTCTTTTGAAGACTGATTCCCAATACAAGGAGCCATACAGCGCTTAATTTCAAACTCTATACAGGCACGTTCCGCACGTTGGCTCAAATCAAGTTCACACGTAGCAAGCGGAAAAGCCTTTTGGATAACACGCAGAGTACCTCGCAAAGCTCCTGCCGGAACATAGGGCCCAAAGTACAATGCGCCATCATTCTCGACCCTACGAACAACCGTCAGCCTAGGGAAATCATCTTTTACTGGGAGGCGAAGATAGGGATACTGCTTATCATCACGAAGCACAACATTAAACTTAGGGTGATGATGCTTAACAAGATTGCTTTCGAGCAAAAGAGCCTCAAGGTCTGATGACGTAATAATCCAATCAATATCCGCAACCTCCTTCAGCATGCGAGATGTCTTCGAGGAATGAACCGTACCGCAATGAAAATACGATCGAATGCGAGACGAAAGAGAGCGAGCCTTTCCAATATAGACAATCTCACCTTTCAAATTTTTCATCAGGTAGACGCCAGAATTGTTTGGGAGATGTCGGAGAAACGCCGCGCTACGCATTACAATTACAAATCCATAATAATTTTCTAATTCTTAAATGATCCTGAACAACAACGGGTAGACCTCAAAAAACACGAGTTAAGAAAAAGGGCGAATCAAGTAAACGTATATTTCTGGACAAAACCAGTTTTAGCTAGGTCGAGCATGTCCCCATCCACTACCCTTTCATATTAGAAGAGGCTCCCTATTGACACAATGCCTTCCTTTGGATACGATTACGACCAAGTTTAACCTAGCAGATCGTTCGATCTGTTTAGATCGTCCGGAGAGGCCCTCTAAACACGTTCCCCTGCAGAAGAAATTTTGGACCCACTTCGTCGTGAGAATTTCACACGTTGCTTAGATTCGACTCATCCTGAAGAACTATTACCAAACGATAGATGCTGGAACTATTCAACACAGTAGAACAACAAACCTTATGAGTGTGAGGGCAGCAATGGAAAGCAAGTATCATAATCAACAATCATCGATTTGGAGGAATTGAAAACATTATGCACCTTGGCGAATTAAAAAGGAAAAGTATTGTAGATCTCAATGAAGTAGCCAAAGAACTCCACATTGATGGGGCAGGGAATTTGAGAAAGCAGGAACTCCTTTTTTCTATCCTCCAGACTCAAACCGAGAAAAATGGGGCAATTTTTGGTGAAGGAGTACTCGAAACGCTTCAAGATGGTTTTGGGTTTTTGCGTGCACCAGATTCCAATTACCTCCCAGGCCCAGATGATATCTATATTTCACCATCTCAAATCCGTCGTTTTAATTTGCGTACCGGAGACACCATATCAGGCCAGATCAGACCCCCAAAAGAAAGCGAGCGGTATTTTGCACTATTAAAAGTTGAAAAGATTAATTACGACGACCCTGAGATTGCCAAGGACAAGATCCTCTTTGACAACCTCACCCCTCTATACCCGGAAGAACGCATTGAAGTGGAATATAACCCAGATGACTACAACACCCGAATGCTCGACCTCACCTCCCCAATTGGAAAGGGTCAACGCGGTCTAATCGTCGCAGCACCTAGAACAGGTAAAACAATGTTACTGCAGGCGATCGCGCGAGCAATCCTGAAAAACCACCCTGACGTCACCCTAATTGTACTCCTCATCGACGAACGCCCAGAAGAGGTAACAGATTGGCAACGGCAGGTCAACGCAGAAGTGGTGAGTTCAACCTTTGACGAACCTGCTCAACGACATACTCAAGTTGCTGAGATGGTTTTGGAGAAAACAAAACGTCTCGTAGAGCACAAAAAAGATGTGGTGATTTTGCTCGATAGCCTAACGCGCCTTGCTCGCGCCTATAATACAATTGCTCCCTCGAGCGGACGCGTACTCTCTGGCGGGCTTGACGCAAGTGCGTTACAACGGCCGAAACGATTCTTTGGAGCAGCCCGAAATGTTGAAGAGGGTGGGAGCGTGACAATTGTGGCCACATCACTCGTAGACACGGGAAGCCGAATGGACGATGTGATTTTTGAGGAGTTCAAAGGCACCGGAAACATGGAAGTTCACCTTGATCGACGACTAGCTGACAAACGAATTTTCCCGTCGATCGACATTAACCAATCTGGAACCCGTAAAGAAGAGTTACTGGTTGACAAGGACAAACTGAATAAGATGTGGATTCTCAGGAAGGTTCTCCACCCACTAGGGACAGTGGAAAGTCTCGAATTTCTTCTTGATAAACTACAAGGAACCAAGACAAACAAAGAGTTTCTCGAATCTATGAACCGCTAACAATAGTAAGGACGAAGACTTCCAATGAAAAAAGGCATTCACCCAGAATATAAAGAAGCGACCTTCTCATGCCCATGCGGTGCTGTGATTCAAACCCGTTCCACCCATGGAGACCTACGCGTCGAAGTGTGCTCTCAATGTCACCCCTTCTTCACCGGGACCCAGAAAATTATTGATACGGAAGGACGCGTTGAGAAATTTCGTAAGAAATATGAGAAAAAGACTCCTCCTGTCGCCTCAAAATCCTCTTAAACTCCATCCATTTATCGGCATGCTATGCCTGAAGTGAAGGAGGCACTTCTCCTAAGTCGCCTCGAAGCAGCCGCTGCTCGTTATGATGAACTGAATCTTCTCCTAGCTGATCCAGCGATTCTTTCCAAACAAGATCAAGTCCAGAAAATTAATAAGGAACGTCGCCAACTTCTTGAAGCAGCAGAACTATGCAGCGAGTATCAAGCAGTACTTGATCATATCTCTCAAGTTGTTGAAATTATTGAAAATTCAGATTCTGATATAGAAATGGGGCTCCTGGCTAACGAAGAATTACAAGAACTTAACGCACGCCGTGCCAAACTAGACATTTGTGCAGCGGAGCTACTCAAACCAAGGGATCTGAACGACGACAAGAATATTTTTGTGGAAATAAGGGCTGGCACGGGAGGACTTGAAGCGGCTTTATTCGCTTCTGAAATGCTCCGTATGTACGCTAGGTACACCGAGAAACATGACTGGAGAACAGAGATTGTCGACGCAAATCACAATGATCTTGGGGGCATAAAAGAGGCGACTGTTCTGATTGAAGGGAAAGGTGCGTACAGTCGATTCAAGTTCGAACGCGGAGTGCATCGGGTTCAACGTGTACCTATCACTGAAGCAAGTGGGCGACTTCACACCTCCACTGTCACCGTCGCCGTACTCCCTGAAGCTAAAGATGTCGACGTACAGATCGATCAAAAAGACCTCCGTATCGATACCTTTTGCTCTTCAGGACCAGGCGGGCAAGGAGTGAATACCACCTACTCTGCTGTTCGAATTACTCATATACCGACCGGTCTAGTTGTGAGTTGCCAAGATGAGAGATCGCAACTAAAGAATAAGCAAACCGCTATGCGCGTGCTCCGTTCTCGCTTGGTTGAAATAGAAAGGACAAAACAGGACGGGGACATTGCAAAAAACCGTCGTGTTCAAGTAGGCAGCGGAGAACGAAGCGAAAAGATACGAACGTATAATTTTCCTCAGAACCGAGTCACTGACCATCGTCTTGGACTCTCCCTACACACCCTAGATCGGACACTGCAAGGAAATCTTGATGAACTACTTGATGCCTTAGCTGCTGCAGACCTCACTGACAAATAATCTTCTTTACCGTAGCACATCCCTCCCTCATCCAGTATCATACCCGCAATGCGAAATGAAAGGAATGGATGGATAGACTGATCGTTAAGGGAGGGCAACAACTTTCTGGCGAAATCAAGATCAGTGGAGCCAAAAATGCGGCCCTTCCTATTCTCGTGTCATCTCTCCTAAGTCCTCATGCATGCATTCTTGATAATGTTCCAGATGTAGGAGATGTAAAAACAATGTACCAGCTCCTTAGTGTATTTGGGACAACTACTACTTGGGATAGCAACCGCCTACAGATTAAAACTGAGTCACTGAAGAACAATGAAGCCCCATATGAACTAGTCAGCACCATGCGCGCGTCTGTCCTCGTGCTCGGACCACTGGTCGCGCGCGGAGGAGAGGCAATCGTTCCACTACCGGGAGGTTGCTCAATTGGAAGCCGACCGGTTAATCTGCATATCGATGGATTGCGCGCTTTGGGCGCAGAAGTGCACATCCAGCATGGGAGTATCCATGTGAAAGCAAAACGCCTCAAAGGAGCGCAAATTTCGATGCAGCCGTCGTCAGTCACTGGAACAGAGAATCTCATGATGGCAGCGGTATTAGCCAAAGGAGTGACGGTAATTGATAACGCTGCACGCGAACCTGAAGTAGCGGAGCTCGCCTCCTTTTTGGTAAAACGCGGAGCTCGCATTCAGGGGTATGGAACAGCTACCATCACAATCGAAGGAGTAGAAGCTCTCAATGATCGTGAACAGCACCATCGAATCATGGGGGATCGGATAGAAGCTGGAACGTACTTAATTGCTGGGGCCATCACTCAAGGTGATGTGACGGTTCACTTAACATCGCCAGAACTGCTTGATAACCTCTGTACCATACTTCATGCTGCCGGAGCAAAAATCAGCAAAAAAAACGAAAGCATCCGTGTCAAGATGAATCAGCGAGCGTCCTCCGTCAATGTAACCACAGGCCCCTGTCCAAAATTCCCAACCGATCTACAGCCTCAAATGTCCTCACTCTTGTCGCTAGCCAACGGCGTGAGTCTAGTCACAGAAACGGTGTTTGAGAATCGCTTAACCCATATCTCAGAACTTTGCCGTATGGGTGCTAATATCACCATAAAGGGGAATCAAGCCAAAATCACCGGAACAGACAAACTCAGTGGCGCACCAGTTATGGCATCGGATCTTCGGGGAGGAACAGCACTAATCATTGCGGGTCTTGCTGCAGAGGGCGAAACAGCCATTTCACGCGTATATCATGTGGATCGTGGATATGAATGCATTGAAGACAAGCTCAACACACTCGGAGCCAATGTCCATCGTGTCAAAGATAACAATGCCTAAAAACTGTGACACCCTCACGATTGCGTTGTCCAAGGGGAAACTCCTTTCACCGGCTATAGACCTGTTAGCCCGCATTGGGGTTTCGGTTCCAACTCAGTCAGAAGATTCACGAAGTTTAATCTTTGAGAATACATCTCGCGACACAATATTTTTGATCATCCGCCCCACCGATGTACCCACCTACGTAGAATGCGGGTCAGCTGACATTGGCATTGTCGGCAAAGATGTACTTCTTGAACAAGAATCGGATGTGTACGAACCATTGGATCTCAAATTTGGCCAATGTAAGGTTGTGCTTGCTGGACCACAAGAAGCAATGCCAAGAGAGGAAATGGGCCCTTCGTTCAGGATCGCGACGAAATATCCAAACATTACGGAACAATACTTTAGTCAAAAAGGAGAGTCTGTGGAAGTAATAAAGCTCTATGGATCCATTGAATTGGCACCATTAGTTGGACTCTCCGAACGAATTGTTGACCTTGTGTCAACAGGAAAAACTCTACACGCCCACAAACTGATTCCGATAGAAACAGTGACTGAATCAAGCGCCCGCCTGATTGTAAATCAGGCAAGCCTTGCGCTTAAACACCAGCGTGTGCTCAACTTGATTAATCTCCTCAAAACTGAGGTTCAGCGAGGGTCGCTATGATGAAATTGATATCATTTTCGGATCGAAGATTTAAAACGGCTTTGCAACGGCTTTGCAACCGATCGCAATTAGCAAACCCAGCAACGGAGGCGTCTGTAAAACGGATTTTGCAGGCGGTGCAACGAACGGGTGACCGAGCCGTAGCTCGTTACACATTACAATACGATCGCGCCACCATACAACCAGAAACTTTCCGCATCAGCGAGGAAGAGATTAAGGGAGCGTACTACCATATTCGTAAGGATGAAGGAGATACACTACGATACGTTGCACAACGAATACGCGCCTTCCACGAACGTCAAACACCTAACACCATGATGTATCAAGAGAATGGAATCAAACTTGGCCGAATGAGCGTTCCCCTTGACAGCGTTGGATTGTACGTCCCCGGGGGAAAAGCAGTCTATCCCTCTTCTGCTCTCATGAATGCGATTCCAGCAAAAATGGCCGGGGTCAAGCGTGTAGTTATGTGTACTCCATCCCACAAAGGCGAGGTGAATCCATATCTCTTGGTAGCTGCGGACATCGCAGGAGTAGATGAGCTATACAGGATTGGCGGAGTTCAAGCCATCGGTGCTATGGCGTATGGAACGAAAACAATCCCGAAAGTCGACAAAATTATCGGTCCAGGTAACATCTATGTTGCAACAGCAAAACGCTTAGTGTTTGGACATGTGGGAATCGATAGCATTGCCGGACCAAGCGAACTTTTGATTATTGCTGACGCACGTGCCAATGCCGAATACATTGCGGCAGATTTGCTATGCGAAGCCGAGCATGATGAAGAGGCATCTGTCATACTCCTTACGCCGTCCACAGCTCTTGCCAATGCAGTCATTAAGCAGGTTGAAAAAAAGCTCAAACCTTTATCCCGCCGTACTATTGCAACACGTGCTATAAATCGACACGGCACAGTTCTCGTAGTACAAGACATGGATCACGCCATCGAATTGGGAAACCTTATTGCGCCTGAACATATGGGACTGCACGTTGCCACACCCTTTGAGTTAATTGAAAGAATTCGTCATACTGGAGTAGTCTTTCTCGGAGAACATACTCCACCAGCAATTGGAGACTACGTCGCCGGCCCAAACCACGTCCTGCCAACCGGCGGAACAGCACGATTTTCATCTGGCTTATCATCTCAGGACTTCATGAAATGGGTCAACTTTGTTTCCTACAGTAAAAACGAAGTATCAAAAGCCAATGACCACGTCATGAGAATGGCAACCATGGAAGGTCTGACCGCGCACGCACAATGTGTTCAAGTGCGAACAAGGTAAATATTATGCCGTTACGTCAAGCTCATGTGGAGAGAACAACCTCTGAAACAAGCATCACCATAGACATCACTCTTGATGGAACAGGAGCCAGCAATATCCAGACGACAATACCATTTCTGGATCATATGCTAACTATTTTGGCAAAACATGCACTCCTTAACTTAACACTACAGGCTTCTGGTGATACCAAGATAGATGATCACCACTTAGTCGAAGATATAGGGATTACGTTAGGCGACGCCTTTCGCAAAGCCTTAGGCGAAAAGCAAGGAATCCGACGCTTTGCGTCTTTAGCCGTTCCTCTTGACGAGTCATTAGCGAATATTACGCTCGACATCAGCGGCAGACCCTACCTTTTGTATCAGGTTCCCCTTCCCCAGCCACAAATCAAAAACTTTGATCTATGCCTGTTTGAAGAGTTTTTCCGAGCATTTGTCGTCAACGCTGCCATCACTCTTCATATTACTGTCCCCTATGGCCAAAATTCTCACCACATCATAGAAGCCATCTTCAAGGGCATAGCAAAAGCAATTGAACACGCTATCAGCAAAGATGATCGAATACAGGGAGTTCCCTCCACAAAGGGATCCCTCTAGATGAGCCAGGCGACTATCGCCATCATTGACTACGAAATGGGAAATCTCCGGAGTGTTCAAAAGGCGTTTGAGTCAATCGGATGCTCTGCAACCATCACGCGCAACGCTCAAGTCATTGACGATGCCAGTCATGTTGTTCTCCCTGGAGTTGGAGCGTTTGGTGATTGCATGCGAAATCTGGAAAGGTTTAAACTGGCTTCTTCTGTTCGAAAAACAATCAAAGCAGGAAAGCCGTTTCTCGGTATTTGCCTTGGGCTCCAACTCCTCTTCACTGAAAGTGAGGAGTTTGGAATTCACCGGGGCCTTAACATTTTGCCAGGCTATGTTGTAAACTTTCACTCGACCAAGACGACAATGAAAATTCCTCACATGGGTTGGAATAAAATCAAGTTTGCGAACCCTATGCCAATTTTTACCGGCATCCCTGATGGATCATATTTTTACTTTGTGCACTCGTTTTACGTGAAACCCAATGATCAAACCATTATTGGAACTATAACGGACTATGGCGTATCATTTGCCTCTGGAGTCTGGAAAGATAACCTTTTTGCCTGCCAGTTTCACCCTGAAAAGAGCCAGAGATGGGGCATACAAATCCTCAAAAACTTTTCACTTCTCACCTGAGAACATGGACAATCATGACGCTTGCGATTGTGGTCTGTGCATGTAGCCCACCCACAGTTCAGGTCATCACCTCCCCAGCCTTTCATGGAGAAGTGATTCCACCAATCGCAATTCTGCCTTTTCAACTTGATTCATCAAAATATTCCACCCAGCAACTTCCACTGAGCAGTAGCGCCGTCGATCCAACTGCTCCCTCTACAGTGGCCAGACTATTCTACAAGAACATCAGAAAAAATTTTTCTCTCTCTTTAATTCCATTTGACGAAGTTAAAATTGCGATTAATGAGTTCACTCTCCCGCCTCTCAACAAAGACCCTTCATATGTCGTCGCCAGAAAAATCGGAAAGGCGCTTGAAGCGAAAACAATCTTGCTTGGCACCGTGAGCCAATATCAAGATCGTGTTGGCAATGCACTAGGCATTAGACAAGCAGCCTCTGTCGGGTTTGAAACACGCCTCGTAAATGTTCGTGACGGAAGCGTCCTGTGGGAGGGACACTTCTTTGAAACTCAACTTCCGATGACATCTGACCTTCAAGGCTTTCTTCAACGTCGTCGTTGGCTTACGGCAAAAGAACTTGCCGAAGACGGAGTCAATCAAGTTCTAAAGCAAGGATGGGAATCATATCGTGATAATCATTCCAGCCATTGACCTCAAAGATGGGCGGTGCGTTCGGTTGCGTCAAGGAGACATGAATGCTGAAACCGTATACTCCGATGATCCGGTGATGATGGCAACCCAATGGGAAGCTCAAGGAGCACAACGGCTTCATCTTGTCGATCTCAATGGTGCAGTGGATGGCAACCCACATCACCTCAACGAGATTCAGACGATCGTTTCCACTCTCAGAATTCCAGTTGAAGTTGGCGGAGGCATCCGGGATCTCTCCACAATAAGCACCTATCTTGATATGGGCGTACAGTGGGTCATACTCGGCACCACCGCCGTCATGCAACCCTCCATTGTCCAAGAGGCATGTACTCGTTTTCCACACCACATCATCATTAGCCTTGATGTAAAAGATGGTTATGTCGCATCACAAGGTTGGTTAGAACAATCAACAGTCACTCCCCGTGATGTTCTCAACACACTTGCTGACTGTGCACTAGCCGCAGTGGTCTTTACAGATATCAGTCGTGATGGGATGAAAACAGGACCCAACATCGACGCAATTAGAGATATCACAGTAGCAACAAATATCCCACTCATCGTATCTGGGGGAGTATCTGGAATCGATGATCTTAGAGCCCTCAAATTTAAAGTTCCATCTATTACAGGCGTCATTGTCGGAAAGGCGCTATACGATGGAAACCTAGATCTACAGAACGCGCTTGAGGTTCTCAACCCAACTTTCTCATCTCAACCAGATAGCTCAACACAACTGCCATGATCACAAAACGTATTATTCCATGTCTCGATGTCAAAGATGGGCGAGTTGTCAAGGGGATCTCATTTGAGAATCTCAGAGATGCCGGCGACCCTGTAGAAATAGCAGCAATATACGACCGTGATGGGGCTGACGAATTATGTTTTCTCGACATTACAGCCTCATACGAGGAACGATCAACAATTATTGATATCGTCTCGCGAACCGCGGAGAAAAATTTCATGCCCTTGACGGGAGGAGGG
>DCWI01000117.1:17631-22692 GCA_002328825.1 Nitrospiraceae bacterium UBA2166
CGGAGAAAATTTTCATGCCCTTGACGGTAGGAGGTGGAATTCGAACATCCAATGACATTCGAGCCCTACTGAAAGCTGGAGCCGATAAGGTCAGTATCAATACGGCTGCAGTGCAAAAACCTGCATTGATACAAGAAGCCGCCGGACGATTCGGAACACAATGCATTGTTGTTGCAATTGATGCAAAACGCCAATCTCCATCCGACTCCACGCACAAGCAGTCATGGCAGGTCTTTACCCATGGTGGACGAAAACCAAGTGGCTATGATGTCATAGAGTGGGCACGAACAGTGAAAGAATATGGAGCCGGTGAAATTCTCTTAACCAGCATGGATCGCGATGGCACTGGTAAAGGATACGACCTAGAGCTCACAGCTGCGGTTTCGGAAGCTGTAACAATCCCAGTTATTGCTTCTGGAGGCGCAGGAAATTTGAACCATCTTGCTGACGGGCTTAAGAAAGGGAAAGCCGATGCCGTTCTGGTTGCATCAATCTTTCATTACGGTCAGCATACTATCCAAGAAGCTAAAGCCTATCTTCATGCAAACGATATCCCAATCAGATTGAACACAGCATACCAACCATGACAATCGATCTCGACTCACTTACCTATAATGCTCAGGGATTAATTCCTGCAATCCTTCAAGATTGGCGAGACGGCACAGTTTTGATGATGGCCCATATGAACCGCGAAGCCATTAAAAGGACAATCGAGACCAAACACGTCCATTTTTGGAGCCGTTCTCGCCAAGAACTATGGGAAAAAGGAGCAACATCTGGACACTATCAACGAGTACGAGAACTGTTCGTAGATTGCGATCACGATACATTACTGGTCAAGGTTGAACCAATGGGACCCGCATGCCATACCGGAGAACCATCATGTTTCTTTTCGCTCGCCTGGCCCACTGCGAAAGAGTATAAAGATAACCCATTACCACACGCACGTGGAGGTGTGATTGATCGGCTTTATGACATCATCATGAACCGCCGGAAACATCCAAACGATCAATCATATGTGTCAACATTAATGCAGGGAGGTCAAGATAGAATTCTCAAGAAAATAACAGAAGAAGCCGGAGAAATGATCCTCGGATCAAAAAACCAAAATCCTAAAGAAATTATCTCTGAAACCACCGATCTTCTTTTTCATATGCTTATTGTCTTGGGATTTCATGACATTTCGCCTCAAGAACTCTATCAAGAGCTGACCAACCGATATGGTGTGTCCAGCTATCCGAAGAACAAAAATAAGAGCGAGGATACACATGGATGACTGTATATTTTGCCAATTAATTAAAGAACCGCATCACATCAATTTTTTGCTGGAAGACGAGGTAGGAATCGCATTCAACGATATCAATCCTCAAGCACCCACTCATTGTTTGGTCATACCAAAACGCCATGTAGCTTCGGCAAAAGAACTCGGAGAAAAAGATGTCGCTCTCCTCGGTCATCTTATGGGTCTTTGCCAGCAAGTCGCCTCACTCACAGGAATTCATAAAGAAGGGTATCGATACGTTATGAATACTGGAGAAAATGGGGGCCAAACCGTCAACCATCTCCATTTTCACGTCTTGGGAGGGCGCCGAATGGGATGGCCTCCTGGTTGAGAATCCAGAAGAAATTGAAACCATTGTTCCCATTTCTTCTCCGAATATTGGAGTGCCAGAATAAGTTTGGCATTCATACCCACTCGTGCTGCGGCTCTCTAAACAACCTATGGCAACCATACTACAGGTAGTTATGACGTACATCATGGACTTTTGATGGGAAAAGAAATTGGTTTTGAAACCTACCTCTCTCAATTTTTCAGAATACGTGTTTTGACAGCAAAGTTTCGCACTTGCTATTATCTGACCGCTTGAATTTACTGTAGGGATTAGGAGTATCAGTGAGCCTACGGATGATCCCTCAAGATATCGTTCAACTTATTCGAGAGCGGGCTGATATTGTTGATACAGTATCTGGCCATTTGCGCATTGAAAAATCTGGACAAAACTTTAAAGGGCTATGTCCCTTTCACAGCGAAAAAACCCCTTCATTTACAGTAAGTCCATCCCGCCAAATGTTCCACTGTTTTGGATGTGGAACCGGAGGTGATATCTTTTCATTCATTATGAAAATAAATGGGGAATCATTTGCCTCTGCGGTAAGACACGTGGCTGACCTTATTGGAGTTAATGTGCCATCTCTAGATGAGCACCCTGACGAAAAAAGAACCGCCAAACATCGTGACCACCTCTTTCAGCTCAATGAAGACATTGCCATTTTTTTTGAAACTTCGCTCTGGCATCCCTCTATTGGAAAGAGAGGGATGGAGTATTTGAATACACGCGCTATACAAGAAAAAGCCATAAGGGCTTTTCGCTTAGGATTTGCCCGTCCATCGTGGGATGCACTTTCCAAAGCAATGCACGCAAAGGGGTGGACCGATAATGACCTTATCGATGCTGGAGTTGCTATTTCGCGAAATTCACAAGATGGAGCACAGCACACAAGTGTCTACGATCGTTTCCGTAACCGAATCATTTTCCCCATTTCCGATCTCCAAAACCGAATTATTGCCTTCGGAGGACGAGTCCTTGACGATACTCAACCCAAGTACCTTAATTCTCCCGAAACCATCCTCTTCCATAAAAGCCAGCAACTCTATGCCATGGAAAAAGCAAAAATGGAGACAACTCGCCACAACACTCTTCTAGTAGTTGAAGGCTACTTTGACGTTATCGCCCTCCACCAGACAGGAATACAGAACGTTGTCGCAACACTTGGAACTTCACTGACAAGTTCACATCTCCCCTTGATTCAACGCTTTTCAAAAAGACTAAAGCTTGTCTTTGATCCTGACACAGCAGGAATTCGAGCAGCCTTACGAACTGCCGCAGTTGAAATGCTAGACCTCTTTGCCGGACGCGGAATATCCGTAGACGTCGTCACTCTTCCTGATCAACGTGATCCGGACACTGTCATACGCGAAGAAGGCGCTGAGGTTTTCACTCAACTGGTGGAGGACGCTGAGACACTCATCGACTTTGTCATTCGTCACAGCCTTTTGCAATCCACCAGTCAATCTATTGAGACACAGGTTGCAAGCCTTGACGCCGTACTTGCAATCATCGCCAAAACATCAAGCAGCTACCAAAGCCTTTACCTGAAACAAATAGCGGAACGACTTGGGATTGATGAACACGCATTACGAATGCAACATCGTGCTACTTCCATGAAAAAAGACAAGCCAGTAAAAATGATCCGTCAAATAGCAGTTCCTCCCCCTTCCCCGCAGAGCGGGCAAGTAGAGGAAATGCTTCTTCAGCTCGTCATTCAGGACAAAGTGGATCCGAAATGGCTTGATGATCTCCAAGCAAATGAATTTTTGGATCGTGCCTATCAAGCGTTGTTTAAATGGGCACGAGAAATTCCAGAAAACGAACACACCACCAACACTCAACACTTTACCTTATTTAGTGAACAGAACCCTGAGTATGAGTCCTTAATCTCACGCTTGGCGTTACGTCCACTAGAATTTGACGAGCATGACATAGAACGCGCTGTTCGCGAATGTGTAGCGAAAATCAGAACACGCAACCTAAACAATCAGTTTAGTGAGCACATGAAAAAAATGCGTCTTGCGGAGCGTGAAGGTTGTTCCACTGATGACATGCACGCTCAGCTTGAAGCCCTCCGGCAAGAAAAAAGCGCTTATGTACAGTAATCTGAATAGGAAGGGGCATGCCCATGACAGGCAATCGGCGTAATGAAAACAACCAAAAGGTTGTGCGTAGTAAAGCAAAAAAACGCACCCTCTCCTTTGATGACTTAAACAACACACTACCAATCGATATGGTTCCACATACGCCTGTAGAAAATTTCGATTCTATCTTTACTGAAAAAGAAACTGACTTTGATAATTCCCCACAAAGGCAGAACCAATATGTCAAGATACTCGATGGAGAGCTTGACAGTTCAAACAATAGAGATTTCCCTGAGCCAGTAGAAGACGAGAAAGATATTGACTTAACCCCGGGAATATTAACACGTACAGATGATCCTGTTCGCCTCTATCTCAAAGAAATGGGCAGTGTATCCCTGTTAAACCGCGAGCAAGAAATTAGCATTGCGAAACGTATTGAGCAGGGGCAAACGGATGTTTCTACCATCGTCTTTGGAATGCCGGTTACCATCAAAACCCTTCTCTCCTTTGGTGATCAATTAAAATCCGGCTCCATAAACATCCGTGAAATCGTGACTACTAACGATAGCGCATTTATCGAGGAAGAGACAGAACAAGATGACTCTGACCTGATTGAACTCACCCTCAAAAGAATGATCGCGCTTCAAAAACTTTACACTCTGCTCAAAATCCAAATTAAAGAGCAAAAAACCACTGATACAACGACTGTCGGACGGAAACAACAGACCAAAACAGGTACGGTCAATAAGAAACCTACGATGCACGAACAGAAGAGCCAAATCAAGATAGATACCACCGTTAAAAAAATCACACAACTGGTAAACGAAATGAACCTCCAACCACAAGTTCGCGAAACACTGGTTAGGCAAGTTGAAAGTCTCGCGATGGAAGTAGAAACAGCGGATCGTGATATTGCTCGCTGCAAAAAAAATGTTGGACGAAAGGAAACCCTAACTCGAATTGCAACTACCTATACAAAGGCCATAGAAAAAAAGAAAGAGACGGAAGAGATCACATTGATTTCTTCTGATGAATTGAAAGAAGCTGGCCATCACCTCAAATTAGCAAAGGCTCGAGCAAAGCAAGGGAAAGGTGAACTCGTTGAAGCCAACCTTAGACTGGTCGTCAGCATAGCGAAAAAATACACTAATCGTGGCCTTCAGTTTCTTGATCTAATTCAGGAGGGAAATATTGGCCTCATGAAAGCCGTTGATAAGTTTGAATATCAACGGGGATATAAATTCAGCACCTATGCCACTTGGTGGATTCGCCAAGCAATTACCAGAGCCATTGCCGATCAGGCACGGACCATACGAATTCCAGTCCATATGATTGAAACTATTAATAAAATTGTAAGAACAACACGT
>DCWI01000117.1:22976-23344 GCA_002328825.1 Nitrospiraceae bacterium UBA2166
CATATGATTGAAACTATTAATAAACTCATCCGAATGTCCCGCCAACTCCTCCAACAACTTGGACGTGAACCTCTCCCTGAAGAAATAGGGGAAAAGATGGATCTTCCTATTGAAAAGGTTCGAAAAATACTGAAGATTTCCAAAGAACCCATTTCTCTTGAAACCCCCATTGGCGAAGAAGAGGATAGCCATCTCAGAGATTTTATCGAGGACAAAAAAGCACTCTCTCCTCTTGAAGCTGCAGTTCGCTATGACCTTCAACGGCAAATTGGAAATTCGCTAAGTGCATTAACTCCCCGTGAAGAAAAGGTACTGCGAAAACGTTTCGGAATCGGAGAAAGTACAGATCACACACTTGAAGAAGTCGG
>DCWI01000113.1:0-777 GCA_002328825.1 Nitrospiraceae bacterium UBA2166
GATCGCCATAGCCTGCTGAGACAGTGGGACAAGATGGGCCTGCTTCATTTTCATTCGGGGAGCAGGAATGTTCCACTCGGACACGCCAAAATCAACCTCGGTCCATTCGGCTTGCCTGAGTTCCCCCGGTCTGACAAACACCAATGGCGCAAATTGCAACGCGCACCGCGTCACGAACGAACCACTATAGCCGTCAATCGCCCGCATCAATCCCGCAACTTCCTTGGGGTCCGTGATCGAGGCTAGGTGCTGCTTCTTGACGGGAGGAAGTGAATCCTTGAGATCTGGAACGGGATTATGCTCCGTCCGACGCCCATCAGCAATGGCGTACCGAAATACGTGACCACACGTCACCTTGACTCGGTGCGCCGTCTCTAACGCGCCTCGGTCTTCGATCCGCCGAAGCACAGTCAACAACTCGGGAGCGTTCACGTCACTCACAGGCCGGTTCCCGATGTACGGGAACACATCACTCTGAAGGCGTGCCAAGATTGTCGCGGCATGACTCGGCACCCACGTATTTAGAAACTTGCGGTGCCATTGACGCGCCACCACCTCAAAGGTATTGGCGTCGTGCTCCAGTTGTTCAGTCTGAGCAACCTTCCGCGCTTGGCGTTCCGCGCTCGGGTCAGTCCCGTTCTTAATCTTCTTGCGGGCGTCATCACATTGCTCACGAGCCTCAGCCAAGCTCATACTGGGGTAGTCACCAAGTGACAGTGATTTCTCTTTTCCTCCGAGACGATATTTCACGCGCCACCACTTCTTGCCATTTGGCGA
>DCWI01000113.1:1102-1291 GCA_002328825.1 Nitrospiraceae bacterium UBA2166
ATCAGCAGGAAGAGACCCTGGCCATCAGAGAGCTTATACGGCTTCTCACGTGGCTTGGTGTTCCGGATCCGCACATCGGTCAATGCCATGGCCACGCCATCCATTTTGGGGGTATATTTTTGATGAGTTGAGGCACAAAATTCTCCATACCCCCAGTTCTACCCCCAAATTCAACGGATGTCAACGGAT
>DCWI01000113.1:1623-1746 GCA_002328825.1 Nitrospiraceae bacterium UBA2166
GAGGCAGACGTGACTGGATGGAAGAAAGCGTTAAAACGTTGATTTTATTGGGTAACTGGACTGTGCTGGACGTGGATGAATGGAACTATGGTGGAGGGTATGGGAGTCGAACCCACGACCTCC
>DCWI01000113.1:2099-22614 GCA_002328825.1 Nitrospiraceae bacterium UBA2166
CGCTCTCCCAACTGAGCTAACCCCCCAACACACTTCCATTTGAAATTTCCTATCCTTCTGCAATAATCACGCGGCCTCCAACAACCTGTAACCGTCCATCACTATAGAGCTGCAATGCCTTTGGAAAGATCTGGTGCTCTTGCGCAAGGATACGTGCCGACAAGCTTTCCTCAGTATCGGACTCTTCAACTGGCACTGCAGCCTGAAGGATGACAGGCCCTGCATCAACCTCTTCTGAAACAAAATGAACAGTACACCCCGAAATTTTCACCCCATATTCTAACGCTTTCCTCTGTGCATACAGGCCTGAAAATGCCGGCAACAACGAAGGGTGAATATTCATCATTCGATTTCGGTATGCCTCAATCAAGATGGACGACACAATCTTCATATATCCTGCAAGCACCACCAGTTCAACATCGTGATTTTTTAAAACATCAAGAATTGCCCTATCATACTCTGCTGTCGCCGCATATGCCTTTGGGTCAATAAATATTGCTGGTATTCCACGTGCTTTTGCCCGTGAAATAGCTTCTGCAGAACCGCAATTGCTAATAACGACAGAAACTGAAGCATGAAGTCTTCCGGATTCAACCTCGTCAAGTATCTGTTGTAAATTCGTACCACGACCTGAAACCAGTACTCCAATAATCAGATTATGACTCACTTGACGACTTTGTTTCTTGCTATGGATCATAAAGAGTCCAATGCCAACAGGTCAACAGCCCACTAAAACAAATCGCTCAGAATCTTTGCTCCCGCAATATAGGTGCCAAGGGCTGAACCAAGGGTTCCAAAAAAAAAGACGAGCAATACTCGAGAAACCCCGTTTGTCCACCATTTTCTCACATATGCCAAATCTTCTCGCAACGATTCAAAGTCGGCCACTTTTGGTTTTCGTATCCACGCTTCCACAGCCCCAGTTACCATACCTGCTCCAATAGTCGGATTCAGTGACGTAAGCGGCGCAGCAAAAAACCCAGACAAAACCGTCAGAGGATGCCCTCGTGCGACCATCACTCCAAGAGCACATAGACTACCGTTTACCAACACCCATGTCAGTAGCATAGACAATCCAAGCTCTGGAGAACGAGAGTACCCTACCGCAAATGCAGATAAAATGATCACAACAATAGCCCATCCAATATACAACCCAATCCGAGTTTTTGGAGGAACCCCCATCAAACTTTCCATAAATTCCCCGTTTGGCGGATCAGAACTATAGCGTTCCATACCTAGGACATGCCCAGCACCAACCACTGCCAAGATGTGCTGCGGTGACAACGATGACTCAGTGATGGCTAAAAGTTTTCCGATCATATAGCGATCTCGTTCATCAATCAATGCATCACGAATTCCAGGAAAGGTGGTTCCAAACTCTTCCATTACTGCTTTGAGCATATCACCCTGCTTCAACTCTTCGATCTGAGCTTCCTCAATTTCATGCCGGCTAAAAGCCGACCCAAGTAATCCTGATAGAATCGAGACCTTCTGCCACCACGGGACCCGTGCCGCAACACGATTGAGAGTTGTCCGTACATCTCGATCAATCAACTCCAAACGCAACCCACGCTTTTGTGCCTCAGCAATGGCAATCCGAAATTCTTGTCCTACCTGAACACCAAACCTATTGGCTAAGCGACTTTGGTAGGACGAAAGCGCCAAGCTTAACAGCAACATGCCAGCCTGACGCCGTCGAAACACTTGAAAAATATCAAGGTTCTTCCACGCAACATCGTCAAATAAACTCTTATACCGCGACTCACAGAGTTCTACTGCCACACAATCGTATTCACCAGTCTTAATCATCTCCTCAACAAGGTCGGCACTAGCCTGCGACACATGTGCCGTGCCAACCAAGGTGACACGGGTTGCAGCAATGGTAATAGTTCGAATCATTTGTCTCTAACACCTTTCAAAGTTTGCAACCCCTCTTCAAGCGCATTCCAGAACAATCGACGCACTTCTGATGCACCACGTTTGTTCGGTTCAATTTTTGATGTAAACCAATATGTTGGATCACCCTGATCATAATGGGGGTTGGCGGAATCGGCATAATGCAACCCATGCCCAAGAAAATGCTGGTGAATATCTACAAGTTGAACCCACGGCAAGCTAGAAAAAGACCGAATGCGCGCATTGATTAGATCAAGCATTTTGAGCGCATCGGGCAGTGGCTGATCTGGAGAAAAAAGATCCCCCACACCATCGGTAGGATCATAGATTGTCCCCACGAGAATTAGAGAATTAGGAAAAGTCGTTCGAATAATACCCAGCATGCGTTGAATATTATTCGCAATGCTAGTAGCGTGTTCCTCTAGATGTCTTGAACCACCATGAATCACGCGCAGCAAATCATTGCCTCCAATGGTAAGAGTTACAAGCATCACGCCAGGAGAGCTCGGCGGCAAATTCGCCAGCTGATTGTGAAGCACTGTTTCTGTGGTCGCACCATTACTCGCAACAACAATCATCTGTAATTCTGAATTTCTGGATAAAAGATCGCGATTCTCAAATTCTGGAAACTTCTCGTCTTGATTGCGGTAAAATAGCGAAACAGCCCCTTGATCACGACCAGGGTAATCATCCGTCGAAATACTGTCACCAAGAGCGATGTATCGCGTCACTTGATGAGAGACATTCGCCAAATCAACCACAGGGTCTACAACCCGACAACTTAAGCCGCTGGTGAAACTCATACAGCAGAGAAGTACAAGAGGCCAGAGCAGCCGGTTTATCTTCATACCACTACCATCACTTTCATTCATTTACATCAAAACGCAAACCTGCCATTGTAGGGAATCTGATCACACGAGCAATAACAGAGGTATATACAAACAATTGCCGTGTTAGGAGAATGAATCCTCACGACAATCAGACTGTTTGAATCGTTTCAGACCACTGGTGATGACTTTGTGAAAAAACCTGATGATATCGGCGAGGTCCAACCAAAAACCGCAATTCAAACATCTCGCGTATATCCGTCGATTAACGCGAGTATAATGTCGTTCAATCAGCATAAAGCCTTGACATCGACAACACATCATCCGTTTTGCATTCATCACAAGTCACATACTGCAAAGTTCATTAAAAGTTCCTCAAACACAAATACAACAAACACCTTACCATTGTATCGAAGTCTTAATCACCAGTGCAATCAACCGTTCATATGAATCTCACTATCAATTGACAGTTCTGCGCACTAACGACTAGCCTAGACGTAGTAATGAATCATTGGCCTAAACAATTGTGGAACACACCAAGGAACGAAAAACCCACATGCAGGACCAACGGAAACAACAAGCACTGCTGGCATAGGCAAAAAACGTCCCGACTCTACGAAAAGAATCATCGTTTGAGCACAACAGAGTGGTTCATCGGTCACAGAGTCCCTCTTGACTCCCTCATCACACCTCACCACAGTCTCAAACATGAACCTTCTAATGGTCTATACTATCCTGGGACAGGCCCTACCCAATAGTGTGCATGATAGACAATGAGCTAAAAGACGAACTTCTTCACAATCTTCTAAAACGGGTCTCCCGTTCTTTCTATCTCACACTTACTGTTCTACCTCACACAATACGCACACAAATCGCCCTTGCCTATCTCTTTGCACGCATAGCAGATACCATTACCGATGCTCACACAATCGACATAGCACAACGACAACACTGTCTCACTATTTTCCGTGAGCAATTTCAAACCTCAGGTTCATCACATGGGACATTGAAGGATATTCAAACGGTATTAGATACTGAACACCCTATTGAATCCGACCTCGTCCTGTTCACCAAGATTAACGACTGTTTCACACTCTTTCATGCGCTAATGCCAGCTGACCAAAACAGAATTCGTAATCTCATGCTCACACTTATTAACGGCATGAACATGGACCTCAACGTATTCTCTCCTCAGTCTTCATCCAATATCATTGCCTTACCAACGTTGAATGACCTCGACATATATACCTACTACGTTGCCGGATGTGTTGGCGAGTTTTGGACACACCTCTCCATCGCACATATTCCTTCGCTTAGTCATTGGGAATCTGGAGCGATGTGTGAACGCGGAATCCGTTTTGGTAAAGGACTGCAACTGACTAACATCCTCAAGGATCTTTCTAAAGATCTCCGCAAGGGACGATGTTACCTTCCGCTATCTCTCCTTCAGAAGCACCAACTCACGCCAAAAGATTTACTAACACCAGATGGTTTTCAATCCGCTCGACCAATTCTGATGGAGCTCATTGATCTCACGATTGAACACCTTGACATGGGGTGGCAATACACACTGTCGATCCCACGCCACGCAATACGGCTTCGCCTAGCCTGCTTGTGGCCAATCCTTTTCGCTGTAAAAACTTTACGCCATGTGTCGGCATCAATTGAAAGACATAACCCCAACATCGACATCAAGATATCTAGAAAAGAAGTATATGCGACAATGTTCTTTTCCAGCATGGCTATCGCGTCAAACAGGCTCCTCACCGCATATTATCACCAACGATAAACTAAAAAAGAGAAACAGGTGAACAAAAACATGAAAACATTGAATAACGGACAGCGCATCCACATGGTAGATCGAAAAGAACGTCACTACGCCCTCACATTGAAAACAGGGGAAACGTTTCAGCATAGTGGAGAAACTATTCCGCACAATGAGCTCATCGGAAAACCAGACGGAACATTGGTCACACTCTCACGCGGACAAACCATGCTAGCTATAAATCCGACTTTGGGAGACTATGTCGTCAAAATGCCACGCGGAGCCCAAATTCTGTATCCAAAAGATCTCTCCACAATCACAATGTGGGCTGATATCTATCCCGGCGCTTTGGTTTTCGAGTCAGGATGTGGCTCTGGGGCTCTGACAATGACGCTTCTTCGCGCCGTAGGCGAAAATGGTCATGTCATTTCTCATGAAATCCGCGAGGATTTTTTGAAAACAGCCCGCAATAATATCAACCGATACCTTGGTCCTGTCACCAACCTTTCCCTTGTACACAACGATGTGTACAAGGGCATTGATGAGGCCGAGGTAGATCGTGTCATACTGGATCTTCCTGAACCGTGGAGAGTAGTCCCTCACGCAGCAAAAATTCTTCGCTCTGGAGGAATTTTTCTAAGTTTTGTTCCAACCGTCCCTCAAGTGGCCACCACCGTAGAGGCACTCGGCCACGAAGCGATCTTCACAATGATCAAGACAATAGAAGTTCTAGTTCGCACATGGAATGTTGAGGGAAGAAGCGTCCGACCAGACCATCGCATGGTAGCACATACGGGATTTATCACGATTGCTCGACGTATTACGCCGAAAGAAGAGAAAATACTAAGAGAAAATTGTCCTTAACCACGCCCCAACATGCTTAATCTCCGGTATACATACAGCATGTTGCATGGGGTAGTTGTGCCATTCCACTACATATCCCTTATCCTCAAGCTCTGACTTAGACTGCTGAGCCAAAGTCAGTGGCACGATAGGATCCTCAGTACCATGTGCCATAAAAATTGGGATGTCTGCATTTGAAGGATGAGCCTCACCCTCTAAAGCCTTTTTTAACGGCAAGTACGTTGAGAGTGCAAGAATACCCCCAAGTCGCTCTGGGGATCTAAGTCCAGCATGAAGAGCAATCGCACCACCCTGAGAAAATCCTGCCAACACGATACGACAAGCGTCTCTCCCATTATCAATTTCATGTTGCACAAGCGTACGAACCATCGCCGAAGAATTTTGGATCCCAGCAGAGTCTTCATCATGGGCCACATCGGCACTACTAATATCGTACCAAGCACGCATCATCATTCCACCATTAATGGTAACAGGCATATACGGTGCATGCGGAAACACGAAACGCACCCCACACTCCTCAGCAACCCCAAGTTCCGGAACGATCGATTCAAAATCGTGACCATCAGCCCCAAGTCCATGCAACCAGATCACACTCCCCGTGGTAGGAGCTGCAGGATTGAGTTCTACTGGGTCTGAGGAGTTGGTTGTCATGGCATATTTCCGAGGATCATAGTATCGTGTGCTTCACAAAATGGTCAAACGGGATATCTTCATATTATAACTCACCATATACCTGCTGCCTTTGTATAATTATGCCATATCATCGCTCTCGAACATTTGTGACATAAGAGAACCACTCACGTGACTCGAAAAGACTGCACAAAAATAATGGTCCATTGCTGGATACCAACCCTTTCAGACTGGAAACGTTGCGCACCACTCGCACATAGACTCGGATACTCGTTTTTCTCTCTTTTCCACCCAAACGTTTTAATACCTCAAATCTTACATCTTGCTGTTCCAAAAACCATCAGAACGATGATCTTCATAATGACTATGATACAAGGATCCCTAGCGTATGGCGAAGAACATGAGAATCAGACACAAAAGACCATTCCTACAACACCTACGGAAATTCTCCAACTGTACGAACGGACCATCAAAGCTGGAGAAAAGATAAAAATCCATGACGATGTGATTGAGCGAGCAAAAAAAGAGATCAATCGCATCGGGACATGGGAATATCGTGTCATAACGTTCAGCGAAACTCAGGACACGATGCTGGAAAATCGTTTGAATGAACTCGGCAAAGAACGCTGGGAATGCCACGTGGCTCCACATGGCCAGGATGGAATACACCTAATTTGCAAACGCCCAGTACGGAACTATTTGAAAAATATTGCCATTGCTGACCTTTTAAAGCTAATTCCCTAATGACTCATGACGAAAGGCATCATCCCTATGCCCATACCGCAAAACACGAGTGACCCTCTACACGAAGATAGTTTTTTTCACCGAGTGCATTACCAGCCAAAAGAACGTTTCAGCACATTGTTGGGGGTACCTGCACACATCCATCACATCGCCCATCGTATGGCCAATCCTCCGATTGAGCGCCCTCAAAGCCAAGATGAGTTTCAATATGTCCTACAGTGTTTAGAGATCACAGATAACAATGCTGTCATAGAGGGGAAATTTGGTTACGGCACCCGAACAGAAAAGAACGGGGACCAACTCATAGTCGTCTGGGAAACCCATACTGAGTATTACACTTACCAAATTTGGCATATTATCAACAACGCACACACTCCCTTGGCATTCGGGCCAATCTTATTTCCAAATTATCATTTCCCTCTGTGCCCGCTTGGGGATCGAATTACATCCCTTGATATACTCATCGCCCCAAACAAAAAATATACCTCAGATCAAATTAGACAGCTTATCCCTGGACAATCCTTATATGGCGGAAACATATGTGATAGCGACATTTCTGTAGTTACCAGCTTCGTCGAAGATCAAAACAAGCGTGAACGTTACTTAGTATCTTCGCCATCAGAATACTCTCTCGTTCAAAATATTACTCAGATCATTGATGGCATCACAACACTTGAAAACTACACACACTTAATTCTTCGTCCTCTTTCCATTTTCTCACTCGCCATTGACGAGATTCACGAGTTCGAGCGGCATCACCTCATACAGAAAGAAAAAATATCAGAACAACTTTCTACCTCCACATCTAGTACCCTTGAGCAATGGGTTACAGACCTCACCAACGACTATGTTAGTGTAAGCCGACTAGCAGAAGTAATGCGCTACCAGCTCTCAGCAGCAATCCCATATGAGAGCATAATTCGAGTTACCATCCAATCCATTACGGAACGGCCATTGTCACCGTTTAGGCCAATATCAGAATATATCCTCGGGCGTATTACAGGAGTCGCAGATGGCTACCAACAGCTCATTCGGCGTATTGATGCAATGAACGCTGCAATCGAAGGCACTATTTCTATTATCCGGGCCAGAATTGAACTACTTCTTGAGCAACAGAACATTACACTGCTTGTTAGCATGGATCAGACCGGAAAACGACAAGCTATATTGCAACGGACAGTAGAAGGCCTCTCATTTATTGTTATTGCGTATTACATAACTGGCCTAGCCAACTATATCTTTGAAGCCTTCCAAACCATGGGTTGGATCAAAAACTCCACTCTTGCCACCGGGCTGTTTGTTCCAGTTTCTCTCTTATTCTCGCTTGGACTCACGGTACTGGGACACAATAGAATCACCAAAACTCTACGTTCAAACAGAAAAAAATAGAGGCATCATCAACACACAAAACCCGCACTCTGACCACTTTAAAAAACTAGACCTACAAACCCGATTTAATAATACTTTGCAAACTTTTTGTCACTCCATTTAACAATTTTATATTGAACAAAAAAACTCACACTAATCCTATACACGTTCAGTCAAACACTCCCCTTAAACATTACTGGTAGGGCAGCAGGAATTTCTATCACCCAATAATCTGGCCATTCATGTAAAACCAGTCTTCTCATGCACTTGGAGGTACTGAGAAGCAGATAAGGCACAGAAACAACCTTCGAAATCTACAATAACATCGAACAAATCCTCTATCTCATTAAGAAAAAACAGATAAATCTCGACGTAATCTTCAAGTACCGCTAAGTTTATAAGAGAGAGAGTCGCGCTTGGTCATGCGAGAGTAGTTACAAAAAAACATATCTGCCCAATAGAACAAGAGGATAAATACTCAAACCTAATATGCAGGAAATAATTTCCGAGAATTCTCGGTAAGGTGAAAGTCAAAACACGCGGAGAGCTAAAACTGAGAAAAAAAGAGGAAGGCTACACTAAAACAATCTAAGTCCCATGAACATTCTTCGACTCTATCTATGACTGATCATCGTACGGCAAGGCATTGAGGCAGCCTCAATGCCTTGGAAACTGGACACTCTTAATACTCCTAGGTCTTGAACGAATCCCCGCTGGAACCACGGCTCATCATAGCCTTTTCAACCGTCTCAATAAGTTTTTCTTTCTCGACCGGCTTGACTAGATACTCCATGACTCCTTGCTTGAGAAATGACGTCGCCAATTGCATATCAGGATACCCTGTCAAAACAACTATAGGCACGGAAGGAAACTGCTCTCTAAAAAAGGAGACTGCTTCAATACCATTAATTTTTGGCATCCGCACATCACAAATAATTACATCTGTGAGCAGAGGATTGTCTCCAGATCGAATTTCGTTGATCGCCTTTTCCCCATCTTCTGCTTCAACAACATCATATCCAGATTTTTCAAGAGCGAAACGAACAATTTTTCGCACCTCAGCCTCATCATCAATAACCAAAACCCTTCCCTTGGCTTCTTTAATATGCATCCCTAATGCCATTTATACCCTCCTTCTAAAGCCCCAGCTGTAGCGACTCCAGCTGGAAACGTAATAAAAAATTTTGTCCCATCCTCATTCTCTGTTTCAAAATTAACATCCCCTCCGTATTTTCTGACAATTTTGTAGACGATTGTCAATCCCAGACCCGTTCCCTCACCTTGTGGCTTAGTTGTAAAGAAAGGATCAAACAGACGCGACATGTATTCTCGAGGAATTCCCGGTCCAGAATCATGGATCTCTACCTTCACATCCCCATTCTCCAACATCGTCGATAATCGCATAGCCCCCTTCCCATGCATTGCCTGTATTCCATTCTTAATAATATTTACAAAGACCTGCTGAATTTCATCTGGCTTGGCCATCACAGGAGGAATTGATCCGTAATGCCGTTCAAGTTGTATATCATTCGATACCAGCCCCATTTCCGCCATCTTAAAAGCATCATCTAGTTTCATATTGATATCAACTGGCACAAGCTCATCGGCATCCCCTTTGCGAACATATCCTGCAAAATTCTTGATGATGGAACTCATATGACGTGAGTGAGACACAATATCAGCAGCATGTTTTCTGTCGTTGCGAAAATCGTCATTATCGCGAATAATCTCCGCAAGGCCCATAATTCCAAAAAGAGGATTATTAAGCTCGTGCGCAATACCCGCAGTTAATGTCCCAAGCCCAGCTAGTTTCTCCGCACGAATTAACTCTTCTTGAAGTTGTCGTTGTTCAGTAATATCACGCATAACAAATCCAATTCGCTCAGTACCTTCTCCAGGCATAGTTACTTGGAAACATTCAAATTGAAAAACTCTATTATTAATAGAGAACTCATGCCCATGGCGATCAGGGATCGCCTCATCTTTTGATGGATCAAGCGGGTCTCCAATTAAGGAGTCCCCTGTAGCCAAACACTGAGACGCTATCAATCTCACATTAGCATTACCTATATTCGCATGCAAAAGTTTTCTAATCTCACCACGAACAGATTCAAGACTGTCCTTGTCACCAAGCATTATATCAAAAAAATTCTTACCAACAGCATCAACACTATTTATATTTATCATTGTCTCAAATGCCACATTCACATATTCAATAAGCCCATCTTCAGTCATGATGATGATGATATCTGGCACACTCATGAGAATTTTTTCATTGTATTCCTTCAAGTGAATTACTTCACGCGTTTTTTCATCAACTTTTTGCTCAAGCCCAGAAAATGCCTTCTGCAATTGATCGTTCATACTGTTGAAATCATTAGCCAACTGCTCAATCTCATCACCTGTGTTAATGACAATAGCCTCATGAAGTTCTCCCTGAGCAATCCGTACCGCGCTACATTGAAGCCGCCTGATAGGATTCACAATCCGCGAAGCAGCGTAGTACCCCAAACCACCCAACAATATCATCGCTACTACACCAGCAGAGGCGGTCCAGATCAACAAATGATTCATTGGAGCAAACAGCTCCTCAGAGGCTTGCCATGTCATGGTATGCCACTGCCGTGTCCCTAACACACGAGTCATCTGGTTCACTCCATCCAAGGGAGCAAATCCAAGAATAGACACATCATACCCACCATGCCCATCACTCCCCGCCTTGACCCAACCCGCCCGCGACACCGTCGCTGCACTCACGAGTGATCGATCATCGACAGCAGCCCCCGTCGGCAGGATAGGACAACTAATGACAACACCCTCAGAGTCGATAAGCATCACATGGCCAGATTTTCCAAAACGCGTAGGGTTGATATGAGGTTCAAAATAATCGTTGGCATCATACACACGATGAACGATGCCCAACACGTTGGTTTCTAATAAATCCATGATTGGAGTTGAGAGAAGAATCACGTATTCGTTAAGTTTAGGATCAAGCCTCACATCACCAAGATGGACTCGTCCACGTCCCCCATTAAAAGAATCTTTCCACCATGTCTCATTATAATTCGCATACAGGGGATATCGATTGATACTCGCGAGCAACGCTCCATGCGCATCCGTAATGAACAACGCATGAGTCCCCCCACCCCCTCCTACCGCACTTCCAGAACGAACGCTTGCATGATGCCACCATGACATATCAGCGTTTGACGAGATAAACTGACGAAGAAGATCCGAAACATGACCTCTAGTAATATCATGAACAACAGCACCGTACCCTTCGAACCACTGCTTTTCTAAGGTTTCCAATAAGCCATTGACGCCTTCGTCATTTAATCTGAGGTACCTAGTATTCTGCTCGATAAGCCGGTCTCGTACGATCGAAATAAGCAACGAGTTTGACACAAACTGAGTATGTCTAGCGATCTCCTCATTGACTACCATATCAATTTTTCCAGCGGTCTCTGTCGAGAGCGCTTCAAAACTTGCTCCAATCACAGTTTCAAGTTGGGCAGTTCCCTGCTGATAAGCAAAATACATCCCAAGAGAGAGAGGGAGTGCACCAATCGCAACCATCGAGGAGATGATTTTTCCCTTGAGACCAAAAGAAATCACACGAATATGCCCTCCAGGAGTTACTATTCAGTTTGTTTTTTCGTCGGAACTTTACTCTCAAAGCATACTTCACTCGTAAAAACAGAAGGAGCCATATGCTTAGATTGTAATTCAGCCGATTCAAAAAGAGGCAGCTGTTTCGCTTCAAATCCATCAAGTACAATGGGATACCGTTCACTAAAGCACGCTGCACAGTAGCCAGAGTGCTCACCCGGAGCGGTATTAAGCATCCCATCAAGACTCAAATAGGCAAGACTGTCGGCCGTAATATAACGCCTAATTTCTTTCTCCGTGTGCGTCGAGGCAATCAGTTCCTGTTTGGTCGGCGTATCAACCCCATAAAAGCAAGGAGCCAGTGTTGGCGGAGATGAAATACGCATATGAATCTCTTTTGCACCTGCTTGACGGATCATTTTAACAATTTTTCGACTTGTAGTTCCTCTGACTAGTGAATCATCCACAACAACAACACGTTTCCCATTTAAAATGTCATGTATGGCATTTAACTTGACTTTCACGCCAAAATGCCGAATAGCCTGTTCTGGCTCGATGAATGTTCTCCCAACATAATGATTTCGTATGAGTCCATTCTCAAATGGAATACCGCTGGCCTCAGCAAACCCAAGCGCCGCCGGTACTCCTGAGTCGGGAACCGCAATGATCACATCAGCATCCACTGCTGACTCTTTAGCCAGTTGCCGCCCAAGTCGTTTGCGAATCGAATAGACACTACGACCACCCATAACACTGTCAGGTCGAGAAAAATATACATATTCGAAAATACACATCGCCGGACTCACCTTGGGAAACAGCTGATACGAATGCACCCCATCTCGACGAATCCACACCAGTTCTCCCGGTTCCACATCTCTCACAAATTCAGCCCCAATAAGATCAAAGGCGCAAGTCTCGGAAGCGGCAACCCATCCATTTTTCAACTGTCCAAGTGAGAGTGGTCGTATCCCATAAGGATCTCGAGCTACGAATAATCCATCATCAGTAAGAATAACCAAAGAAAAGGCTCCACAAACTTGCTGCACCGCATCCACAATCCGATCAAGCATCGTGCTCCCACGAGAATGCGCAATCAAGTGGATAATAACCTCACTATCAATCCCCGACTGAAAAATCGCGCCATAAGCTTCAAGCTCGCTGCGCACCACCTCCGAATTGAGTAAATTGCCATTATGCGCCAAGGCAAGATTTCCAAATGCAAAATTTACTGAGACTGGTTGTGCATTATTCAACTCGCTAGCACCAGTGGTAGAATACCTATTATGTCCGATCGCGGCATCTCCAGGAAGACGCTTGAGCCGATCCTTGGTAAAGATGTCGGCGACAAGCCCCATGCCTTTTTGCTGATAAAACTGCTTCCCATCTGTTGAAACAATTCCAGAGCTTTCCTGCCCACGATGCTGCAGCGCATACAACCCTAAGTAGGTCAGATTTGCAGCTTCCTTATGACCAAACACCCCCACCACACCACATTGATCCCGGAATTGATCTGAGCCTTGATTTTCAGAGATCCTCTGCTTCATTTTTTTCTCATCCACGCGTCATACATAACATCCACATCAATATCAATCCACGATAGCCTTAAATCAGAAGACTTCACCCTCAGATGTTGACCACCAACTGTTCCAATCTTGCGTATAGGGACACCAACATCCCGTGCAAGGGATTCAAGCTCTGAAACATTAGCAGACTCAGCAGTCACAATGGCGCGTGACTGTGTTTCACCAAACAAAAGCGCGTCAACGCGAATGTCAAAAAAATCAGGCGTAATCGTAATTGATGCACCAATAGGCCCTTGAGGGCGCGAAAGGCATGATTCAGCAAGGGCAATGGCTAACCCACCCTCAGCACAATCATGCGCCGAGCAAACGAGCCCTCCTTCAATTGCCAAAAGAAGACAGGTATGCAAAGCCCCCTCTGTCTCAAGTGAAAGACGCGGCGGAACACCCTGCTCGCGATGATGAATAACACGCACATACTCACTTCCACCAATTTCATCATGCGTCTCTCCTAATAGAAAAACAACATGTCCATCATCCTTAAACCACTGGCTCATCGCACGTTCAACCGGATCGATCAGACCAACCATTCCAATCATCGGACTTGGATAAACAGCAATGCCATTGGTTTCGTTATAAAAACTTACATTACCGCTAACAACTGGAACATCAAAGAATTTACACGCATCCGAAATCCCCTCAATCACAAGCTCAAACTGCCATAGAATTTCAGGACGTTCAGGATTCCCAAAATTCAATGCATCAGTCAGGCCAAGCGGCTTTGCGCCAGAACAAACCAAGTTTCTCGCTGCCTCAGCAACCGCAATTACTCCCCCGACATAAGGATTCAGGAGACAGTATAGCGGGTTACCATCAACAGTTATTGCAAGCGCCGTTGAAGTATCTTTAATGCGGAGCACAGCGGAATCAGACCCGGGCCGAATCACCGTATTAGTACGCACCATAAAATCATACTGCTCATAAATCCATGCCTTATTAGATAGGTTTGGAGAACCCAGGAGTTCAAGAAGAACAGAATTGCAATCGTGCGGGAGCGGAATCAATTCATCATTCAGCCCCTGTAATGTGTCCTGAAACTGAGGTGGTGCAGACTTTCGTTTCTCAGACGGCGCCTCATCGGTCAAGGCACACGCGCGCATCTCAGCAACAACAGTATCAGCTTTGCAAATCCTAAGCATTCCATCATCAGTCACCTTTCCAATGACGGCTGCGTCAAGATCCCATTTCGTACATATGTCTAATACATCACCTGCACAGTCCGGTTTCACCACCAGTAACATACGCTCTTGAGATTCTGAGAGCATAACCTCATAGGGAGTCATTCCTCGCTCTCGTCGTGGCACCATCTCTACATCCAACTCGATCCCTGTTCCAGCACCACTGGCCATTTCACATGATGCTCCAGTCAGCCCAGCAGCACCCATATCTTGAATCCCAACAAGCAATCGTCGCTTGACAAGTTCAAGCGACGCTTCCATTAAAAGTTTTTCTATAAACGGATCCCCAACTTGCACAGTCGGGCGTTGACTGATGGACTCATCATCAAAACTGTCTGAGGCCATGGTGGCACCATGAATTCCGTCCCTCCCCGTCTTTGCACCAATGTAGATGACTTGATTACCAACACCAGCAGCTTGACTACGCATTAGATGAGAGTGCCTAGCAATTCCAAGACAAAACACATTCACGAGTGGATTTCGTTCATAAATCTCATTGAAAATGGTAGCACCACCAACAGTGGGAACCCCCACACAGTTTCCATAAGCACTAATTCCAGCCACGACCCCATCAATAATGTGCTGATTCTTCTTGTCGTCCGGTGATCCAAACCTCAATGAGTCAAGCAGCGCGATGGGACGTGCTCCCATGGTAAAAATATCTCGAAGAATTCCCCCCACTCCAGTCGCGGCACCCTGAAATGGTTCAATAAACGAAGGATGATTGTGACTTTCCATTTTAAATACCGCGGCAAGTCCATTGCCAATGTCTACGGCCCCTGCATTTTCTCCAGGTTCCTGGAGTACATGTGGTCCGCGGGTAGGAAGCCTTTTAAGGTACGGTTTAGAAGTTTTGTAGCTACAATGTTCACTCCACATAACCGAGAACATACCCAATTCAAGTTCGTTGGGTTCGCGGCCAAGCAATTCCCGGATCCTATATCCCTCCCGTGCTGTCAACGTACCCTGAGCCATACAAGATTATCCCACAGCGTTGAGTGGAGATACAATGAAACACAATACAATCAGAGAGGATCAAACACAGCGTGCAGTCAAAGCATCAATCATTGAGGCAAAGAGCAGTTGCCCATCTCTATTCCCGAGAGTAGCATCAGCACACCGTTCAGGATGAGGCATCATGCCAATGACATTACGTTGCCTATTGCAAATTCCCGCGATGTGCTCACAGGATCCATTGGGATTGGACTTCGAACCAAGCTCTCCTTGTGAAGAGGTATAACGAAACACAACCTGACGATGTGCATTAAGCGATGCAAGCGTCGCATCATCAGCAAAATAATTTCCTTCGCCGTGTGCTATAGGAATAGTAAGTACCTGCCCTGTTTCACAACGATTGGTAAACGGAGTCTCAGAATTTTCAATTCGAATATGCACATCTCGGCAAATAAAATGAAGGGACGTGTTCCGTACCATAGCACCAGGAAGAAGTCCCATCTCAAGAAGAATCTGAAACCCATTACAGATTCCCAAGACCAGACCACCTCGTTCTGCAAAACTAGCAACGGCACCCATAATGGGCGAACACTGAGCGATAGCTCCTGTACGAAGATAGTCCCCATAGGAAAACCCACCAGGCAAAATCACCGCATCAATCCCATCTAATAACGTGTCCTTATGCCACACGAACTCAACCTGTTGAGCAAAAACACGTTTGAGCACATCGTAACAATCATGATCGCAATTGGACCCAGGAAACACAACAACGCCAAACGTCATAACATATGTCCTTTAGGAAGAAGGAATGGTCTCAACCCGATAGTTTTCAATGACCGGGTTGGCAAGCAACCGTTCACACATCGCGAATATATCTTTAGCCACTTCATCTTTGGTCCGCCCTACAAAGTCCACCTCTATGGTTCGCCCAACACGTACACCGTCAATTGCATCAAAACCTAGAGATTTTAACGCCTGCTCAATTGCACTCCCCTGCGGATCAACGACGCCAGTCTTGAGCGTAATATACACCCTCGCAGTAATTGACACTTCACTCATCCCTATGTCTTCGTCGCACCAATGCTTTTTGTAAGTCCATCAAGAACCCCATTTACGAATCCTCCTGATTCATCGTCCCCAAACTCCTTTGCAATCTCGATTGCCTCATTAATAGTAACCGCAGACGGAATGTCCTCAAGGTAAAGAAGCTCAAAAACTGCAATCCGCAATACATTGCGATCAACAACAGACAAACGATTCATGGCCCAATTATGCATGTGCTTGGAAATCACATCATCAATAACCTCACGATGCTGAATCACGCCTTCGAGCAATGTTTTTGCAAAGTCAATGGCTACAGAATCAATATCTCCATCACGACAACTCTCCCAAGGGTACATGCGTTCATCTTGCTGAAAATTCCATTGATACAGGGCTTGAATTGCTAGTGTTCTTGCGGCACGTCGCCTTCCCATAACTACCCGCCGTTTTACGGAAACGCCACCCATAGACGTGCCATTTCTACAGCAGCAGCTCCTGCCTCAAATCCTTTGTTTCTCCCATTAATCACGGATCGCTCATTCGCTTGATCGACCGTATCGGTCGTCAATACACCAAACACAACTGGAAGTTCACAGTCCAAAGCCACTGCGCCAATACCTCGCGCTACTTCGGCACTGATGTATTCAAAATGAGGCGTTTCTCCTCGAATTACTGCACCTAGACAAATAACTGAATGATACCGCCCTGACTGAGCCAAACGCTGAGCAACAACTGGAATCTCAAACGCCCCCGGCACTCTGACCACATGAACATGGTCTTTTTCAACACCAGCTTGTCCAAGTGCATCCATTGCTCCCGTCAGAAGGCGAGAGGTCACTGACGAATTGACCATACTGAGGACTACCCCGAAGTGAAGAGGCCCGCCTTGGGTGACATTATCCATAAGTTGAAAGAAGAAAATACGTGAATTGGAAATTACACTCGACGGAGCAGGTGCCCGAGTTTGTTCTTTTTTGTTCTGAGGTAATGCACATTTGTCTCATGAGGCGTAATCTCAATGGGAACGCGCTCAACAACTTCTAAGCCATAGCCCTCAACTCCTACAATTTTTCGAGGATTATTGGTTAACAATCTTATGCGCTGAAGCCCAAAATGCGTAAGAATCTGCGCTCCAACTCCATAATCCCGCAGGTCAGCTTTGAGTCCAAGCTTGAGATTTGCATCTACCGTATCACTGCCTTGATCTTGAAGAGCATAGGCGCGAACCTTATTGGACAATCCTATCCCCCGCCCTTCTTGATTCAAGTAAACCAACACACCAACCCCTTCACGCTCAATCTCTTCCATTGCAGCATGAAGTTGTTCTCGGCAATCACATCGAAGCGAGGTCAATACATCAGAGGTCACACACCCAGAATGCACTCGAACGAGCACGACATCCTGAGATTTAGGCTCTCCCTTGACCAATGCAAGATGGGATGTTCCATCAAGATCGTTTTCAAACACCACAGCACGAAACTCCCCAAACGCCGTCGGCAATTGTGCCTCTGCTACATGGCGCACAAACCGTTCTCGCTGCATTCGATATTTGATCAAATCCTTAATGGTGACGATAGAAAGACCGTGCTGTTTAGCAAAAACAACCAATTGAGATAATCGAGCCATCGTCCCATCATCATTCATGATTTCACATATCACTCCGGCAGGTTGAAGCCCACTCAGACGAGCCAAATCCACTGATCCTTCGGTCTGGCCAGCTCGTTTCAATACTCCCCCATGATCTGCCTTTAAAGGAAAAACATGGCCTGGTTTAGCAAGATCCGACGGACGTGTTTCAGGATGAATAGCCTTGAGGATAGTCGCAGCCCGATCGTGAGCTGAAATCCCCGTTGTGATTCCATCACGAGCATCAATCGAAACAGTGAATGCAGTTCCCATCGAAGCAGTATTTTTCTCCGTCATCGGGTGCAACTCAAGAGCCTCAGTATGCTCAGGAGTTAGGGTTAGGCAAATCAAACCACGCCCATACTTCGCCATAAAATTTATGGCCTCTGGTGTTGCCTTTTCCGCAGCCAAGACGAGATCTCCTTCATTTTCTCTATCTTCATCATCGACAAGAATCACCATTCTCCCTTCGCGAATCTGACTGAGAACGCCTTCGACTAGCGGAAAAATCTCACCCATGCCTTTCACTATAAAAGAGGCCTTCTAACCGTGTCAAACAGCCACTTTGGGAAAACCTCAGAGCTTGCTGCTCTCGCTCTAACACTCTACCCCCATACACTGTACCCGATCCATGAAAAACACTACCAACGCCCAAGGATACAACAACAGTACGCTGGACACACAAAAAACAGCACGATATCAGACTCGCAAACCTTATTAAGCACAACAACATGAATAACGTTTCCTCTCACTCAGCGTTCACATAGGCTACTGTGAATCAATTGCTACTTGGGCACACCTCCCTCATAGTGATACGAACATTTGCACAATTTTTCCTCCAGAAGGACGCCATCTTGCCCTACAGCACTCTAACAAAAATTGAAATCAGCGCCACACACGTGCGAGGTGCAACGTTCTAAGTTTTTCAACAGCCTACTAGAAACGGTCGTCGGGAAAAATCGCCGAGGCAAAATCATGGAACACGGTAATACCAAGCCCGATGTAACCATAACTCTGACCAAAAAACTTTGCAGTTTCAGCGTTATACAGGGAAGGAATCTCACCTAGGAATTGGTTCGAGAAAATAGTGCCATGAATAGAAAGTGCCAACCACTGTTCTGGAATATAGCTAAGACGTCCAATCAACACATCATTTGAATTAAAGTTCTTGGTTGCTCTCTTGGATTCATCTGATCGATTCACTTGAACCCTCTTATAATCTGCACTGATTGAAATAGTGGGAGTAATTTGGAATCCTCCACCAAATCCAACCACATAGTTGTCAGAGCTATAGTGCGAAGCTGCAAGACTTTCTTGAAAATTGTCGAGCAAATCAATGCTTAGATTGGAACTCAAATCCAAACCAAGCTCTGATCGAACATTCGTTCTGGAGTACTCCGCAAATCCACGAATATTCCATCGTTCCCACAATGTCTTGCTTGCGAAGAGAGCTACACCAAATGAATCATCCTCAATACCTCCGAAAGTCAACGTCGTGGGAGGGGTCAGCGGAATATTTGGAATAGACACCCCTACAACGCGACCTTGAAATGAAGTAAACGTGTCAGAAATATTTTCGCCTCGATTTCCTCGATAAAATGCACCCATGGACACTGTGGGATACCACGATCTCTCAATAAGAAGACGCTGCTTGAGCATCACATCATGACTTGTATACTCAATATCGCCCGTCGACAACCCCGCATCGATCTCACGAAGCTCCCCTTTATACGAGAATTGCAGTCCATCCCAAAGACCAAAGTGGAAGATTCCTTGAAGACCGTGATAATCTCCACGCGTTCCGCTATTATCTCCTGGGTGAGAAGACGCTTTTAAATTAAAGACATCGACAGTATTATTTACCGTGCGATAAAAAATGTTGGACTCAAGTTGTCCCTTAGAAAGAACATATGCGGTCGGAATATCCATATGCAGAGGAATTCCAACAGGCGGATCATCAAGAAATTCCGCAAAAACTGGCGCAGCACTTAGGAAAAAGAACCAAAGCGCAGCAAATAAGGTGCAGGTATTTTTGATTAGAAACATGAGAACATTATGGGTTCCACCAGCGCGCAGGGTCCATTATTGCGAAATTACTCTGGCCCGTCAAGAAGCTCGATTTGGGCCTTCTGTACAATTGGAGGGCCTGCATGCATATTCCGTTGCTTGATCTCCACGCACACCACACCCCTATTCAAGACGAGATCCTTGCCGCTATAACACGCGTGGTACAGAGCCAAACATTTGTCCTCGGGCAAGAAGTGGATACCCTCGAGAAACAGATTGCATCCTACTGCCAAGCAAAATTTGGAGTTGGAGTATCATCAGGAACTGATGCGCTCCTCCTCGCCCTCATGACTCTTGGCATTGGGGAAAAACATGAAGAAGTGATCACCTCACCATATTCGTTCTTTGCCACCACCGAAGTGATCG
>DCWI01000108.1:0-23740 GCA_002328825.1 Nitrospiraceae bacterium UBA2166
GCGGTGAGCTCTTACCTCGCCATTTCACCCTTACCTGTGATGGAAATACCTTTCCCATCCATCGGCGGTATATTCTCTGTGGCGCCGGTGTCGGATCGCTCCGCCTGGGCGTTACCCAGCACCTCTGCCCGTGGAGTCCGGACTTTCCTCACTCCATGATAAAAAAATGAAGCGCAGCCGTCCAGTCTCCTCACCACATCTCATAGTACAATAATGTTCTCTAGGCTAACGGCCATGGCTTACCAATATACGGTTATGTGCCCTCAAAACAATTTCAATTTTCTATCTATCGGACTCATCACGAAATAGCCCGGTTAATTACAGGCTCAGACAACGTCGGCTCCATACATGTTCTCATTTTATTTTGCACCAAATTGTTTTTCGCCAGGCCAAAACAAAAACCTCTGGCAATGAGAACATACATGTAATTCCTCGCCTCGTCTGACCTCAGCAACTAATTGCGGAGGAACCTGCAGTTGGCACCCTGAGCAGGTACCTTCATGAACGGGAACCATAGGACGATCCGAACGTGACGAGCGAACTTGTTCATATTGCTTGAGCAATATCTCATCCAATTGCGGAGTAAGCTGCTGATACGAATGCAAGAGTACTTGTAATTCCCGGTCAATCTCAGCCTCCGATGCTTCAATCTTAATCAAGGACGATTTGAGTGCAGCCTCCTGTCGTCTTATCTCATCTTGTGCTCTCAAAACCTGCTTCTCAACAGCTTCTGCTCGGTCCATAACGAGAAGAAGTTGTTCCTCGACCTGACCTTGTTTTTTTCTTGCCAAATCAATCTCAAAAAGATGGGCTTGATATTCCTTGTTAGTTTTTAGCTCGCCCAAACGATCCTGGGATTTTTGTATGTTTTTTTCCTGAACTTCAAGCTCAATTTCAAGGCTCTTCCAAGAAGACTGAATCTCCTTCTGGACCTTCAGAGCCTTGTCATGATCACTCCCTGCCTGTTGCATCAATTGCTCGATGACAGCGTGGGTTTGTGGAAGGTGAGCCTTCTGCTCACGGAGCCCCAACATGGTCATATCAACCTCTTGAAGCTCAACAAGCAGTGCAATCTGCTCTTGAATGCTCACACCACTACTTAGTATTACGGCCATCCTACTCCCCCAGCAATCCTTAGGATGTTCCGTAAGTAGCTGATGCGCATCTGTTTTTCTACCATAACGTTATCGGCCTTGTCCACCTGAAGAGCCCTCGGAAACTGACTTAGCTAGACGCTCAATAAAAACATCTCGATCTCTAGAAATCTCAGCAACGGCTTGAGAATAACCCAATAGATTTGAGCACCCTACCCATCAGCAATATCTGAACAAATTTGTTGTAATATCTAGCTGAGAACCTGCTGAGGAAACACCTTCGCCAAGGTCAATTACGACAGAGCAATCATAGTTTTGGAGCCAAATGTAACGCTGGGAAAACGAAATATACGCGCAGATAACAGCCCACTCGGAGGATCAGCACACTTACGAATTTCGCCTGTTTTGCTCTTAACTCCCCCATCCCCACAATTTTCTCTACACAGTAAGGGTTTTTATAGCTTAATGATCCCTCACTCTATTAGAAACATCATTTACCGCCGCGATTCCAGCTTGGATTGCAGGGCTTTTTCTGACATAATCCATCTCTCCATGGCAGAAAGATGCCCTCCTCTAAAAGAGGCATCGTATTCATTATGAAAATCTCTCAGTATGATGGCTACTTAGCTTATCTCAACATCTGCCTGAAAATGAGGTGTGGCACGCGAGCCCCGCGCACATATGGGCACTGGGAAGAAGTAGTGCGGGGCAGCACACCATCATAAGACGAGGTGGAGGTAATCTGGGTGATTACTCAAGACGTATGAAAAGGAGTTGACGGTGGCCGAAAAAACCAAAATGCGTAAAACAATATCTTCACAACATGCTGAGAAAGCTCCAAAAGCTGAAGCCCTAGCTGCTGCGATGTCCCAAATTGAAAAACAACATGGGAAAGGAGCGATTATGTTGCTCGGCACCGCGGAGAAGCCGACAGAGATTTCAGCCATTTCGACGGGTTCACTTGGACTCGATCTTGCTCTGGGAGTTGGTGGACTTCCTCGCGGTCGAGTAATAGAAATTTTTGGCCCAGAGTCCTCTGGAAAAACAACATTGACCCTCCACACTATCGCTGAAGCTCAAAAGGCTGGAGGAACTGCTGCATTTATTGACGCGGAGCATGCTTTGGATCTCAAGTACGCGCGAGCCTTAGGCGTAAAGACAGATGATCTTCTCCTCTCTCAACCTGATGCCGGAGAGCAAGCACTTGATATTGCCGAAATGTTGGTCAGAAGTGGAGCGGTAGACATTGTAGTGATTGATTCTGTCGCTGCGCTCGTACCTCGCGCAGAAATCGAAGGTGAAATGGGCGATCCCCAAATGGGCCTTCAAGCTCGTTTGATGTCACAAGCACTTCGCAAGCTAACAGGAGCCATCTCAAAGTCAAATACTATGGTAATCTTTGTCAACCAGATTCGCATGAAAATAGGGGTGATGTTTGGAAGCCCTGAAACCACAACTGGAGGAAATGCGCTAAAATTCTACGCCTCGGTTCGATTGGATATCCGCCGCATAGAAATGATCAAAGATGGCCAATCTGTGATGGGAAACCGAGTACGAGTCAAGGTCGTGAAGAATAAAGTTGCCCCTCCATTCCGACAAGCAGAATTTGATGTCTTATTCAACCAAGGCATTTCAAAAACTGGAGAATTAATTGATTTGGGAGTTGAAAAACAAATAGTTGACCGCAGTGGTGCTTGGTACTCATACAAAGGAGAACGTATTGGACAAGGAAGAGATGCGGCACGAACATTCCTCAAATCTCATGCCGATTTTGCCACAGAAATAGAGTGCAGCATCCGGCAGACTGTCGTTCAAAACAGCTGAAATAGCTGGTCAATGATTAGCATTGAACATTTAATAAAAGACAAAAGAGTGTATGTCAACACAATCCGAAATCCCTGCTTGAGTTTTGACAACCTAATCTCTCACTACTAACGGCCTTATGACCTCCACTGAACTTCGCGCTCAATTCCTCAATTATTTTTCTGAGCGAAAACACACCATTGTTCCCAGCTCCTCTCTGATTCCTCAAGCAGATCCATCATTATTGTTTACTAACGCAGGAATGGTCCCATTCAAAAACGTATTTCTTGGGGAGGAGGCTCATGGATATTCGCGTGCAGTATCATCACAACGATGTATCCGTGCTGGTGGAAAACATAACGATCTTGAGCAGGTTGGGTTGACCGGACGACACCATACTTTCTTTGAAATGCTCGGAAACTTTTCTTTTGGAGATTATTTTAAGTCAGATGCTATTGCGTATGGATGGGATTTTTTGACCACACGAGTGGGCCTTCCAAAAGATAAACTTCTGGTAACAGTTTTTCTTGACGACAGCGAAGCATATGATATCTGGCGCCAAAAAATTGGCCTCTCCTCATCTCGAATCTTCCGCTTAGGAGAGAAGGATAATTTCTGGCAAATGGCTGACACCGGTCCGTGTGGACCCTGTTCAGAGATCCACTTTGATCAAGGGCCTTCCATAAGTTGTGGCAAACCAACATGTACAGTTGGATGCTCCTGCAATCGTTTTCTTGAAATATGGAACCTAGTATTCATGCAATACAATCGCGATAAAAGCGGAGAGCTACATCCTCTTCCATCACCCAGCATCGATACCGGAATGGGCTTAGAACGACTCGCAGCAACATCACAAGGAACCAGCAACAACTACGAAACCGATGTGTTTCACGAGATACTTATGACCATCGGAGAACGTGCATCTGTAAGCTATGGAAAAACTCCCAAAATCGATCGATCAATGCAGGTAATAGCTGATCATCTTCGAGCTATAGCATTTCTCATCACAGATGGCGTTCTGCCGTCCAATGAGGGACGAGGATATGTACTCCGGCGTATCTTGAGGCGTGCAGCGCGACATGGAAGGCTACTCGGAATTCAGGAACCGTTTCTCCATACCATTATTCCAACGGTTGTTCAATCAATGGGTGAACCGTATCCGGAACTTCATGTGGCCTGCGCCGTCATTGAGAAAAACACGAAGATTGAAGAAGAGCGTTTTATTACTACACTTGATGAAGGCTTGCGAATTTTGGATCAAATCATTGAGTCGGTCACATCTAAGGGAGACACGGTTATTCCAGGGGAAACGACATTTAAGCTTTATGACACCTATGGTTTTCCTCTTGATCTCATCACAGATGTCGCCACCGATAATAACCTGACCGTCGACAAACTAGGGTTTCACTCACATCTCGATACACAGCGACAACGCGCACGAGAAGCGGGTGGATTTGGAAAAACAGAGGTCAAAGCGGTGTATGGGAAAGTCGCAGAGATGCTGGACACCCAGAATCTTTTAGATTCTCCCGATCACAGTCGCTTGGAAACGACTGAAACCCTAGTAGCTCTGATTCGAGATGAGCAAATTATCGATAAAGCAGAGGCCGGAGACATTATTGAGGTCTTGCTCACAAAAACACCTTTCTACGCTGAAGGGGGAGGTCAAGTTGGTGATCAGGGCATCATCCGCTGTTCTAGGGGTGTCATGGAGATCTCAAACACCTGGCAACCTTTTCCCACGTTGCACATACATCAGGGGCGCGTTACTCATGGTCACATTTTCGTTAATGACGAGGTTCAAGCAATTGTCAATCGCACGACCCGCTTCGATACAATGCGAAACCATACCGCAACTCACCTTCTTCACGCCGCTTTGCGCGAAGTTCTTGGAACACACGCGAAACAGCTTGGCTCATTGGTTGCTCCTGATCGACTACGCTTTGATTTCTCCCATATGACCCCGGTGACAGAGAGTGAACTCAATGATGCCGAACGGCTTGTCAATGAATGGATTCGTGAAAACATTGCCGTTCAACCACAAGAGATGAGTAAGAACGAGGCTCTTGCTCGCGGTGCTTTAGCATTTTTTGGAGACAAGTACGGCGAAAAGGTCAGACTGGTGGAAATTGGCAACGCCAGCAAAGAGTTGTGCGGAGGAACACACTGCAAGCACACTGGGGATATTGGCTCCTTCAGACTCATCAATGAAACAGGTATTGCTGCTGGAGTTCGCCGCATCGAAGCAGTCACTGGGCAAGGGGCCGACGATTATGCCAAATCCCGTAGCAATGAACTCCGTGAACTCGCATCCATTTTTAAAACTACCCCTACAGACCTTCTCTCTAAAGCAAAAAAAATAGTGACCCTCATGAAGGAAAAAGAAGAACTTGTCGAAACCCTCAGACAACGATTATCCTCGACCGAAATGCAGTCTAATTCAGCGCAACTTCGAACAATCGGCATGGTTCAGGTGTGCTCACAGAAGCTAGAAAAAGCGACTCAAGCAGACCTTAGAACCTTATCAGATTCGTATCTCGCACGAATGAAATCTGGGATCATAGCTCTTGCGTCGACCGATGATAAAAACGTTGCACTCCTCGTACGCGTATCGAAAGATCTTATTCCATATTTCCATGCAGGACACCTAGTCAAAGAGTTAGCCCCTCCTATCGATGGACGAGGAGGAGGAAAACCAGAAATGGGTCAAGCAGGGGGGAAAAACTCGGATAAACTTGACTGGGTTCTTGGCGAAGAATTGGATCGCATAATCCAAGAAACTGTTAAAACCAAGGCATCAACGGCCTAGAACGGCGTAGTGATGAAGAGGATGTTGGGACTCGATTACGGTGAGAAACGCATTGGTGTAGCGATGAGTGATGAGCTCGGGATGATGGCTCACCCCGTTGAGACATACCACCGACGGTCACGAGCAGAAGATATAGACTATGTCAAAAAATTGGTCCATACTCACGCTGTCAAGACCATTGCAGTAGGCCTCCCAAAACATATGAACGGGGATCTGGGAACATCTGCAAAACGAGTTACCAAATTCATTAACGAGTTGGAAACAGAGCTTGATATCACGATTGTTCCTTGGGATGAGCGGTTAACAACGGTGATGGCAGCACGCATACTCCAGAAGACGACACGAAGTCGCGCACAACGTACGAAAGTCATTGATCAAGTGGCATCCGTGCTCATCCTGCAGAGTTACCTCGACAGCATGGATTCCCCTCAGAAAACCGAGGTGGATGAGTGAGTAGGTGGAGTGTCTCTCTCATCATGATCGTATGTTTATCCATTACGTTGTATGGCGTACGCATCGTGTTTCTTCCGGCTCAAAATAGCGAAGGAGATGTTGTCCATACAATCATCACGGTGAAAGAAGGAGCAAGTCTCTATCAAGTCACAAGCCAGATCACGGAGACGAGATTGATCAGCAATCACTCTGCCTTCGTAGCACTTGGAAAGCTCATGGGAGTCGAAGAGAAAATTCATCCCGGACAATATGACCTCAACAGCCGCATGGCTCCTTCGACTATTCTCACTATGCTCGCAACCGGACACACAATCCCCCACTGGGTCACCATCCCCGAAGGATATTCAGTTCAGCAGATTGGAGAACTTCTCGAAAATATCGGCATTACAACTGCCACGCAGTTTATGCAGACAGCACACAGTGCTGAAGTGAGATTCGCGTTGGGAGTTGAAGAAGATACCCTCGAAGGCTTCCTCTTTCCAGAGACTTATCGCTTTCACCATAACACGTCTCCACTCAACATCATTCAAATCATGGTGGAACAGTTTTGGAAGGTGTACACACCCGAAGTCCAACAACAGGCACGTGACCGTGGAATGAGTACACTGGAGGTACTCACCCTTGCGTCCATCATCGAAAAAGAGACAGGGGCGGAGGAGGAACGAGCACTAATCTCAGCAGTATTTCATAATCGCCTAAAATTCGGCATGCTTCTGCAGAGCGATCCCACAGTAATTTATGGATTGCCCTCTTTTGATGGGAACATTCGAAAACCAGACCTACAATATGATTCACCTTATAACACGTATCGAACACGTGGACTCCCACCAGGCCCTATTACCAACCCCGGATGGGAATCGATTAAAGCCGCGTTAAACCCAGCCCCGGTGCCATACCTCTACTTTGTCTCAAAGAACGACGGAACCCACCATTTCTCTACCACACTCGCTGAACACTCACGAGCCGTGTATCAATATCAAAAGAGGCCCAACCGTCGAACATCCTGACGACGCTATCAAACGCCTAGGGATCGTGCTCCCCACCCCTCCTTCCCCATTGGCAAGTTATGTCCCAGCGGTGCTAGCTGGAAATCTCTTGTTCCTGAGCGGCATCCTTCCATTGCGCGACGGAAAACTTGTCTATGAAGGAAAACTTGGATCCGATCTTGCAGTTGAAGAGGGCTACGAAGCCGCCAAACTTACGGCAATCATCGCTCTAGCTTCAATGAAAAATCAATTGGGAAGCCTGGAACAGGTGACCAAAATCGTAAGAATGTGTGGGCATGTCGCCTCGGCACCAGGATTTACCCAACAGCCTCAGGTTGTTAATGGTGCCTCCGATTTTCTTGTTGCCATATTTGGAGATGTCGGACAGCATGCTCGGCTTGCATTGGGAGCCGCCGAATTGCCATTAAATTCGCCTTTGGAACTTGAACTTATTGTTCAAGTCAAATAATCCCCTCCGATTATCAGAGTAATTATGTGAATGTCTCCATACAACGGACATCTTCCCCTCTCAGAAATTCACAAGCGTCTGAACCGTCGTATCAAGATCTTCTACGGACACATTGAGCAGAGCCTCAGTTATGGACTCGATCATCTGTTTCATGATCGAGTGGATGAATATCTACAGTTTGAATCGAAAGTTGAAGATGTTCTTCGTGTCATCAACATCATTGTTGACGAGCTAGAAATCTCCAATGATATGTCAATATTAAGACGCATTGAAACTCGCTTGGATTATATAGAAGATCAGTTTGACGAATTAGATTCCAAGGTGCGCGGACGTCGGCGAAGGCGCAGGCGACAACCATCACTGTTTGATTTCTTCCACAAAACTACAGGCGAGGAAGGTGGGAAATTGAATGAAATGCGCAGTGAAATTAACTCCTTGTCCGAGGCTTATGAGATCCTAGGCCTCATGCCTGGAACCAGCCAACGTGAAATAACCACAACCTTTAGAAATAAAATTAGGGATCTTCACCCTGACACTCGCGGTGGAGATCGAAGCGCAGAGCCGTTGCTCCGAAAACTCATTGAGGCATACCAATTTCTAAAGGCTGAATACAAGGTTCATCCTGCCACCTTCAAGTGATAACACTCCTTTTCAATCCGTTTTCTTTCAGCGCTACACAAACCGTATTTCTCTGGGTCGGGGTTCTGTACTTCGCCGAAGGGTTCCCATTTGGCCTGTTTTTCGATGCCATGCCGGTGTACTTCAGAATTCATGGCGTCAGTTTGCATGAAATCGGTCTGATAAGCGCGGCAGGTTTAGCCTGGACATTCAAAGTAATATGGGCACCAGCCGTCGATGCAATTGGCGAACGGCGATCATGGATCGTCTCATGCCAATATCTGCTGGCGATGTGCATCGCAGCATTTATCACCGTTCATCCAGAATCTTCAATGCCGACAATATGGGTTCTTCTGATCATACTTACGGTACTGTCAGCAACACAAGATATTGCGATTGATGCCTATACCATTGAGCTTCTTGACGAAAAACAGCTTGGAATTGCAAACGGCATACGCGTGGCTGCGTATCGCATCGCACTTATCGGATCCGGTGGATTCTTCATTGTCATCGCAGGGTTGACCGGGTGGAACTGGGCATTTCTAGGAACAGCCTTCGTGATAGGAGTCTATGCGCTAATCTGCACCAAAGCGCCAACACCGAAATTCACGCGACGCAAAGTACATACCGTCACAGACGCTGTCGTTACCCCCATTCAACAATTATCTGCCATGCCAGGTTTTTTATTTGTCGTATCGTTTATCTTGGCGTTTAAGTTAGGGGATATGGCAATGGGGCCTATGATTAAGCCCTTTTGGGTCGATCAAGAATTTACACCAATCCAGATTGGTTTAATTCCAGGAACCATTGGAGTCGTCTGCACTATTGCCGGAGCAATGATTGGAGGGATCTATACCAGTCGGTGGGGAATTTTTACTGCCTTGTGGGTATTTGGGTTACTGCAAGCAGCATCCAATTTGGTATATGCAGGAGTCGCGGCCATGCCTGCAAGCATATCTTTAATGTATGTGGCATCGATCATTGAATCACTTACTGCAGGATTGGGAACGGCTCCCTTCATGGCATTGCTGATGCGCCTGTGCGACAAGTCCCATGCCGCAACGCAGTTTGCACTGCTCAGTGCGTTGTTTGGATTCAGCCGTTCGATCTCTGGAATGTTTTCTGGATGGGGTGCAGAATATTTTGGATACTCGACATACTTTGCATTAACGTTTTTTGTTGCATTGCCTGCCTTTACACTTCTTCCATGGATCCGGCGTGCTCTGAAAGCACGCCAATGGCCTGAAAATTCCTTCCCGCCAAATGTGAAACCAAGGTAACATGAGGCGTGTTTTTTTCTGATGATACCCATGATGCTCGATAGGATATTCATAGCTGATTGGAACGATCAATCAGTTTCACTTTTTACGCTAATCCATATTTTGTCATCGTGGAGAGGAGGCAGTACATGAAGCAAGGACCAAAAGAGCGAGGCATTCACGAACTGTATGCGGAAAACCCAGAACGGGCCGATTGGCTTCTATGGGGAGGACACGCTAATTCTCTAACACGTCGCGGCTTCTTAAGCCGCAGCGGACTGCTGACCATGGCAACCGTACTCGGTGCCCACATCCCATTTATGCACAGCATGCCGAGTGGCCTAATTCCGGCTGCGCTAGCCTCATCCGAAGAACCATTTGTCATTCAGGGAAAGGAGGCATTAACGATATTAAATGACAGGCCGATCAATGCGGAGACCCCTCCACATCTACTCGACGATGATGTCACGCCAGCACACCGCTTGTTTGTCAGAAACAACGGGGTTCCTCCAAACCACCAAACCATAGATCCTGCCACATGGACGCTGGAGATTTCCGGTGAATCCTGCCTGCATCCTCAAATATTCACTATTGCAGATCTCAAAAGAAACTTCCGCCACTACACATACCACTTACAACTCGAATGTGGTGGAAACGGCCGAAGCGAGTTTAATCCACCCGCAAAAGGCAATCAGTGGACTCTCGGAGCAATTGGCTGCCCGACATGGACCGGAGTGAGGCTAAGAGATGTCCTAGAATCTTGTGGCATCAAGAAAGACGCCGTCTATACAGGATATTACGGAGGTGACACGCACTTAAGTGGCATTGTCGGAAAAGTATCAATTTCCCGTGGTGTCCCCATATCAAAAGCCTTAGAGGATGAATCATTAATCGCGTGGGCAATGAATGGCAAAGAGATTCCGTGGCTAAACGGATATCCACTCAGAATAGTCACCTCTGGATGGCCTGCATCGACATCCGGAAAATGGCTCAAGAAGATCGTGATTCGCAATAAGGTACATGATGGGGTAAAAATGACCGGGCATGCCTATCGCATGCCATGCAAACCAGTGGCTCCAGGAACGGACGTGGCAAGCGAAAACATGTGTATCATTGAGTCCATGCCAGTAAAATCATTGATCACATTTCCTAAATCAGGAATTACTCATTCGCACACAAAACCAATGACATTGCGTGGAAAAGCGTGGGCTGGGGATCTCGATGTGAAGGATGTCTTTGTATCAACAGACTTTGGAGGAACCTGGCAGAAAACAACACTGCATCAGCCCCTCAACAGACTAGCCTGGCAAAAATGGGAAACTACTGTAACCTTTCCACAAGATGGCTACTATGAAGTGTGGGCACAGGCCGTCGACCGCAACGGCCAATCTCAACCAATGGTTCTCCCAGGGTGGAATCCAAAAGGGTATCTCAACAACGCCTGTCACCGTATTGCGATTCAAGTGATTTAAGAGAGTCATGAGATGAAACATATTGCGTCACTGGTAATAAGTTGCACAGTGATTTTCTTGGCCACGATAGCCAATAGCGCTCCAGAGGATAAGAAAACAGGCCTGATTATCGCTGAGTATTGGGAAACGGTCCGCGACAACTGTACCGAGTGTCACTCCGCAAAACTAGTGACAGCACAACGCGGAACTCTCAAGACGTGGACAGATATCATACGCTGGATGCAAGCAACACAGGGGCTAGAGAAACTCAATGCCAAGACAGAGGCTCAGATTCTTCACTATCTCGCCTCGAACTATACGCCAAAATCGCGTGGAAGGCGGGCACCCATCCCACCATTACTGATGCCTCCGAAACCATACCCGAATAAGGCGAAGGAATAGTGGTGCTCGAAAATTTGTAACCCCCCATGAGATTTCACCCTTTGGGATGGCATTCTTTGCACTGCATCACGTAAGGAAATTTCATGTTACAAGAATTACACCTGTTAGCAAAAAAATTAGCGAAGTTCCCTTATGAGCCATTGAATGTAATGTCGGTGAACATTCCGCCTCTCAATTGCTTCGATACACAGATTGCGTACACGATCCCGGTGTGCCTTCCAGTCAAGCAAAACACGTCGTCCTACACCTAGATAGCCTGGAGGTTCATCCAAGAACAAATCTGACCTCGCAATAGTCCAAATATCGCATGAGACTTCGCCCTTTGGGATGGCACTCTCTCCTAAGCGATTTTTCATGCCCTGCACCAAATGGGTAAGCTCATGTCCAATAACATAGTAACTGAGTTTTCTTGGGTTCAGACGGATCAGCAATCGACAGCTATCCGCTTCGCCATATCGTTTGGTATATCCTACAAAAATCCCCTTTCCTTGGAATTCTGGAAAATGGCTGACTGCATCTTGGAGCATTCTTTCAAGGCGCCCAGTCTTCTTTCCTTGCATCGTTCTGGTATAGACGAAATTGCAATGCTTCATTTGTGATATTGTACCGCACATGAACGCACCACGTTTACGTTTCGCGCCTAGCCCTACGGGATATCTTCATATCGGAGGCGTGCGTACGGCTCTTTTCAATTGGCTCATAGCACGCCGTTTCGGAGGAACATTTATTCTGCGTATCGAGGATACAGATAAGGCACGCTCAACTCCGGAATCAATCGAAGCCATCCTGAATGGGTTGGCTTGGTTGGGCATTACACCAGATGAAGATGCATACCAGCAAACCAAACGGCTAGCCATTTATAACGAATATGCTAATCGTCTTCTTGTGGAAGAGAAAGCCTATCGTTGCTATTGCACGCTTGAGGAGTTGGACGAACGACGGAAGCAAGCAATCGCGAACAAAGAAACTCCAATTTATGATGGGCATTGTCGAAACCTTACAAAACCTCCTCCTAACACACCATTTGCCATCCGCTTTCATTCGCCTACACAAGGTGAGACGGTGGTAAACGATCTTATCAAAGGTCGTGTGGTATTTGATAATGCGATTCTCGACGACTTGGTCATCATCCGTCAAGATGGGCTTCCAACCTATAATTTCTCGGTGGTTATTGACGATGCCTTATTGAGAATCACACACGTGCTGAGAGGGGATGATCATCTCACCAATACACCTCGGCAAATTCACATCTACGAAGGGCTCGGATTTCCACCACCGGAATTCGGACATCTGCCGATGATTCTTGGCCAAGACAAATCACGCCTTTCGAAACGACATGGGGCCACATCTATCACCACGTATAAAGATATGGGATATCTACCGGAAGCGATGATCAATTACCTGATACGCCTTGGCTGGTCACATGGGGATCAAGAGATTTTTTCAATTCAGGAACTTGTCAAGATATTTTCGCTAGATCACGCCATGAAATCAGCCGCAGTATTTGATCCCGAAAAGCTGTCATGGGTCAATGCTCAACACCTGCAAACGGCTGACCCTGACCGGATAGCAAAGCTTCTCAAACCGTTGCTTGTCCATGAAGGCATTATTGCTGCCGAGGCTTCACTCAATGACAAATGGATGCGAAAACTTGTGGTTGCACTTCAATCTCGATGGCGAACACTTGTGGAAATTGCACACGCCTCAGCTGTCTATATTCGAACGGAGGTAGAAATTGATGAGCAGGCAAAGACAAAGTTTCTCAAACCAGAAATCAAAGCCGCACTAGAAGATCTTGCCTTAACACTGCAGACCATTTCACCATTCACACACGATACACTTGAACCAGCGTTTCATCGTGTGCTTGAGAAACACGAACTTAAAATGGGAAAACTTGCACAACCTGTTCGAGTAGCACTTACTGGAAAAACGGCAAGTCCCGGAATTTACGACGTCATGGAACTCTTGGGACAAGAGAAAACGTGTTCGCGTCTCATTAAGGCTACGGATTTGATCACTAATACCGAAATTTCATTTTAACAGAATTTTCGATTCGACCCTGCCTTTACTATCTCTTAAAACCAGGGGCATATTCTCCAGGATGGCTTCGCAACGGCACATTGCATTTGGAGCGATATGCTTTGAAGCCTACGATACTCAAACCATGAGAGAGGATCAGTCTTCTCACTAAATTCAGTCACGGTGTCTTGAGCCTTGTGCAAGCTTTTGAAGGTATCCCATCGAATACCTTCCGGCGGTTGTTTCAACACCGCATCCAATACACTGGCCACGCTCGCAATATCTGTGCTCTGATCTTGCGCATGGTGATCATAATCATTGATCCATTCTAAATCATTTGCTGCTCCCAACGTCAGTCCAAGTAAATAGGCAGCATTGCGTTCAATCTTTTTATAATGGAGTGATGACGGCGTATCTGCAGGTGTGTGGTAATACTGGCTTCGCCCGGTAGACAGAAAGACAAAGGGAATATCAGCTTGCCTAAACGAATCATAATCACTAACCGAATGTTGACACCATGGACAATACGGAACGGCTTCGATCATCGCAAGTCCGAGCGGAACCGGGTTTAAACCATCGATGGGAGTTCTGCTCTGAATCAATCGTGATAAATGCAGACTTTTCTCTGCTCCCATAATAAAGAGAGCACCTGGAAGAGCGGGAATAACCTCGCCAGCCATAAGATCCATACCAATCATCAACACAATTCTCTGACGATTATCATTGGACAACTGGTTAACAAAAAAACCCGACCCCATCTTATCTGTTCCTCCCTCAGGCTTCTCTTCAGCATCGAATGAGATAAACAGAATGCTGCGCTTAACCACACGAGAATGCTTCGCAAGAATACGTGCCGTTTCCAGCATCAGAGCTACCGAAGAAATGTTATCGTCTGCACCGGGATATATAAGACCTTCTCTAATCCCAAGATGATCGTGGTGCGCAGTCACAAGCACAAGCTCATGACGGAGCTTGGGATCAAAGCCTGGAAGCAACGCTACAACATTTGCGCCTGCTCCGGTGGTAATGGGTTGTTTATAATCTTCCCCGAACCACGGCTGCAACCCATAAGATTTGAACTTATTTTCGATATAGGAAATGGCTCGTTCAGCTTCGTTAGACCCAACATCACGACCCTTCATTTCTTGGGATGCAAGGACATACACGTGATGCCGCAAACGATTAATATCAATGTCGTTTTGTAATTCCTCCAAAGAAATAGATACTTCATCCACACGCTGATCGGCCAGCACTTCCATTCCAGTGCCCTGACTTATAATAAAAACTATTAAAAGAACAAGTACAGCTAACAAGTTGCATGCCCCCCTATCTCTGAAATGATGGTGACCTGACCATCCTTTTCATCGACGATAGCGGAACCATTATCCTGAAGTTCGCCTTTGACCATTAGGCGCGCAATCGGAGTTTCAATTTCTTGTTGAATCAACCGTTTAAGAGGGCGTGCACCGTAAACATGGTCATACCCACGTTCAGCCAGCATACCGAGTACACCTGAGGTGAGAGTCAACGAAATTCGGCGTTCTTTCAGTCGACGGCAAAGCCCGGAAACTTGAATATCCACGATTTTTTTGAGGTGATCTACAGTCAGCGAATGAAATACAACCATTTCATCGACGCGATTTAAAAATTCCGGCCGAAAATATTGTTGCACTTGTGCAACGACCATGTTTTGCATCGCCTCATACGGCAGGGCTTGCTGTTGCGATTCTATAATCTCCTGGCTCCCGATGTTGGAGGTCATAATAAGCACAGTGTTTTTAAAATCAACTGCATGCCCATGGGAATCGGTCAACCTCCCATCATCAAGAACCTGAAGCAAAATATTGAAGATGTCACGATGTGCCTTTTCGATTTCATCTAACAGTATCACTGAAAATGGGCGTCGTCGTACCGCTTCTGTGAGCTGCCCCCCCTCATCGTAGCCAACATAGCCAGGCGGTGCACCGATTAATCGAGCCACTGTGTGTGACTCCATATACTCGGACATGTCAATTCGGATCAAGTTCGATTCGTCGTCAAACAAGGTTGAAGCCAACGCCCGAGCAAGCTCAGTTTTTCCGACTCCAGTCGGCCCAAGGAACAGGAATGACCCAATAGGCCGGTTCGGATCCTTGATCCCTGCTCGTGCACGCAACACAGCATCAGAGACTGCAACCACCGCTTCATGTTGCCCAACAACACGTTGGTGGAGGAGTTCTTCAAGTCGCAGAAGTTTCTCCGTTTCACCTTCGATCAAACGACTGACAGGCACTCCAGTCCATCGACTGACAACATGCGCAACATCTTCTTCATCGACCTCTTCTTTCAATAATCTCACGGGACCTCGTTTTTCAACCAGATGCTGCTCTTCTGCTTCTAGCTCTTTTTCAAGATTAGGGAGTTTTCCATATCGCAATTCCGCCACACGGTTGAGTTCATACGCCCGCTCCGCTTTCTCGATACTCAGTTTCACTGCTTCTATCTGTTGGCGTATCGCATGAAGTTTCCCCACCGATGCTTTTTCAGCATCCCACCTCACTTTCAATGCTTCAGATTCTTGACCCTTTTCCTCCAGTTCTTGTTCCAGAGCAATGAGACGCGCACGACTACCCTCATCTGTTTCCTTGCGCAATGCTGCACGCTCAATTTCCAGCTGCATAACCTTGCGTGAAACATCATCAAGCGCTATAGGCATGCTATCGATTTCGGTTCGCAAACATGCAGCAGCCTCGTCTACCAAATCGATGGCCTTGTCTGGAAGCTGGCGATCGCTAATGTAGCGATGGGATAGATGTGTAGCCGCAAGCAATCCTGCGTCTTTTATTCTTACCCCATGGTGAATTTCGTAGCGTTCCTTTAGCCCCCGTAGAATTGAAATTGTATCTTCTACCGAAGGCTGATCAACCATGACAGGCTGGAACCGTCGCTCAAGTGCCGCATCCTTTTCGATATTCTTTCGATACTCATCGATGGTTGTTGCACCAATCATGTGCAATTCTCCACGCGCCAACATCGGCTTCAGGATATTGGCCGCATCCATTGCACCTTCAGCAGCTCCAGCTCCAACGACCGTGTGCAACTCATCAATAAAAAGAAGGGTTTGGCCTTCGGATGATTGAACTTCCTTAAGAACCGCCTTGAAACGTTCCTCAAACTCCCCCCTAAATTTTGCTCCGGCAATCAATGCCCCCATGTCAAGCACGATCACGTGCTTCTTCTTGAGACCTTCCGGCACGTCTCCTTTTACAATTCGCTGAGCAAGTCCTTCAGCAATGGCTGTTTTCCCAACCCCAGGATCTCCGATTAAAACTGGGTTATTTTTGGTTCGTCTCGAAATAATTTGGATCACACGCCGAATCTCATCGTCACGACCAATGACAGGATCAAGTTTTCCTTGGCTGGCAAGCTTGGTAAGATCACGCCCATATTTCTCGAGTGATTGATAGATTCCTTCAGGATTTTGGCTAGTCACCCGCTGATTCCCTCTGATCTGCTGAAGTGCGGCGAGCAACTTGCCACGAGTAACACCACATTCTTTGAACAGGACATCTTCTTCTCCCACAGCAAGAAGCACGTGTTCTACACTAAGATAGTCATCTTTAAGTGCCTGCATTTCATTTTCACCCTGCAGCAGAATTTGTGAAAGGCGAGCAGTCACGTGCATCTGTCCAGGAGCAGCCCCAGGACCATGAACCTGAGGAACCTTAGCTAACGCCTGCTGTGCGACCTTTTCTATTGCTGACGGCGAAACACCCGCATATTCGAACAAAGAGCCCGCAAGACTGTTTGTTTGTTCTAGCAGGGCAATGATCAGATGTTCAACGTCAATTCCTTGATGGCTCCGCCGGATGGCGTGAGAAGAGGCAGCCTGCAACGCTTCTTGAAGTTTTATGGTCATGCGATTCATGTCCATGATCTCGTTATCCTCTCAAAAACCTTACAAGACTAGGCTGCCATCGTTTAACTCGCAAAAGAGAAGAAATTAGTATTAACCATACACCATTTCTGATTGTCTGAATGTTAATTGCTCTCTCTAATTATGCTACCTCTACTCAATGAAATAAGCTCTATTTTCCCAATGTCAAGACCATGATATGTTCGGAGACAAGACCCATCATTTATTCTATCTTCACAGTTTTAATTTCCTATAATGCTTTGAGTCTACAGTGGACAATCTTGCGATGTTTCGAAAACAACTGCTACTTAAATCAATTGCAAGTTTGCCATAATCTGATGCTCTCTATCTCTTTACCACAGACCACCAGATAACGAATTATCATAATTTGTTTTGCACGCACGATTGCTACCCCAATGAAACAACGAATTTTCACCATTCCGGAAATTTTTAAAACATACTTTGAGGAGATTAAAGAGAAACAACTAACCACCATAAAGAGTCGCGATAAAATCAAGAAAACAAGAAGCAAATATTTTCTGGCAACGGCAATACATATGGATTTCGCTGCATTCAAGCACGTGATACGGTCAATCACCATATCAACGAAATCCACGAAAACGCCGTAATGCTGAAAGCCATTAAATCAGGCTTATGTGATTTTCCCCATGTGCTGCATGGTCGCCTTGTGTGTCCCTGCTGAAAATTAGACGAGCCTGATATCAGATGATGGAACGAAACAAATTCAAGGTCTGCAGGTCGACAGCCATTGAGAGATGAGATGGATGAGCACTCCTGACCTAAGCCTTTGCAGCCTACTTAAAACACTACGCTAATTGTACATATTCTGGCACAAACGCCTCAGGCGGTGCAGGCACAATAAACTTCATCCGGCAATAGCACCCATAGGTAAGATAGGTATCGTCAAAGCAGTACTCAGCAATCTCCTTCAGTTTTCCTTCATTCCACATATCAAAAACCTGGCTGCCGCTCCCTGACTTCCCCTCAAAGCCCAATATTTTTGAGAGGACACCAAGACCCACCGCAGAACGCATATCCCAGTTTGCCCATACCATCATCGTGTCGTAAATTGCATCAGTTCGAAAACGCGCTAACCGAAACTCCATTGATGGGGGAATACGGTGAATCACAGAACGTTTCCAAATAAACGGAAGATCAAACGATAAACCGTTATGAGTAATAAGGTAGGGGAAATTCCATGCTCGCATGCGATTCCAAAACTGTGCAAGAATTTTGGCTTCATTGTTCCCATATAACAGCACAGCATCCTTGGCTTCGTTTGCATTCGTGAGCAAGATCATTCCAATACACACGATGCGCCCGAATGTACCATCAAGTGCAGTCATACGGTACTGCTGTTCAAGCCAGTCCTCAGGACTCATCCCCTCACGCTCCACAACAAGAGACGACGGCGGCTTTGCCTTCGGAAGCAAGCAACGATCCCTCTCATCACACGGGATTGTTTCAATGTCTAAAACAACTTTCATTAATCGACCGCGCTATCACACCTACTGAATAAACACAGCTACAAAACACCTGAAAATATAAGATTTGAGGCATACAAAGCAATCATGCTATAAAGTTAACCATGCAGCCTCGAATAAAAAAACTTCTTTCGGTAATCTCAGGATGGAGTTTTATCGCCCTTGGAATCATCGGCTTGTTTCTTCCATTTTTACAGGGCATTCTTTTTCTTGTGATTGGCCTAATCATTCTCTCCAAACACTATGCGTTTGCTCAGAAATGGTTAAAAAAAATCCATCATCGATATCCTGCCGTCTTTGATCTCGCCCACAAGTTTCGTATGCGCCTCATAGAACGATTTCTCAGGGGTGGAAACAAAGCGACGAAAGACGCTACCTTGCATACCAAGCCCTCTGAACCAAGACTCATGCACCACCCTGACTAACATATACTCCCATGCCAAGATGAGTGATGAATAACCGTCTGGCAATTCGAATAACAGCATCTATGTTGGTCGTGATGACGATGGTAGGATGTACACCAAAACCATTCAAACCTAACTTTGTACACACCTACAATAGGATTCAACCTAAAGCTGTTGTGATTAACGGTCACCAATTGATTTACACCGTGACCGGTGAAGGGCCTCCCATTATTCTGTTACACGGATTCGGAGCACAAGGATGGATGTGGGAATATCAACAAGAAGCACTCGCTCATCATTTTTCCGTGTATACACTTGATATTCTTGGTTACGGCTATTCTGATCGGCCAAATATCGCATACACGCCAGACCTATTCGTCAATTCGGTGAAGGGGTTTATGTCGAAGCTCGATATTGATCAGGCCACATTGATTGGCAATTCATTGGGAGCAGGAATTGCGATGGGAATGGCATTAAAATACCCTCACTTGACTGACAGCATCGTTCTGATCGGAGGGTTCCCTCAGAGAGTAAAAGAAAAGGTCTCCCTTCCATCCTATCGCGCCTTCCTTCGATTCAAACCTGAGTTCCTTCTGCGCATAGGTTTTTCCCTTTCTGGAAAACGTCTCCTGCGCTCGACCCTTGAAAGCTTAGTCGTCGACAAAAGCCTTATCACAAATGATGTTATCAATCGAGCATACCAATTCCGGACGTTTTCCGGATCCGCTCACTCACTATTCTCAACCCGTAACAACCTCCAACAATGGGAAGAACATTATGCACCCCTCATCTCAGAAATTGAGACGCCAACCCTTATTCTGTGGGGCACTGACGATCCCCTGTTTCCGCTTCCAGTCGGAGAAGAACTGCATCATCAAATCCAAAATTCCTCCTTCTTACCCATCAAAAATGCTGGCCATCTTCCAATGTGGGAGAAGCCAAAAGAAACCAACTTGTCTATCATAAAATTTCTTCTCCCAACAGACAGCTAGTTGTAGAAAAACAATAAATTAATTTACAACTCCGTTCAGCAAACTTAAGAAAACCCTTGGTGCGCGAAACGCAAACAGACACACGAACACGACAATGAAAAACCCACTGTCCACCTATTCACCAGGGTTTATTGTTTTCTATGACAATTAAAACAATCTTCTCGCTTGGTCAGATGACGATCCGGAAGTGGGTACATACCCTGGGGAGAGTGGCATCGAAGACACTCTTTCTCGTGCTTCACAAATTGGTGGAGTTTGTTGGCAGGGATCACAGGATTATTGTCAATGGGACTAGGAAGTAATGCAACTCCCGTTACAACTACGACCGTAGCAAGCACAAACAAAAGATCGGCCTTTCTAATGCTTAATGCCATGCGACTCCATCAGGCTCTACTAAGTTCCATGATTTAAGAGTTACTCAAAAGAGATGTCAGGAAATACCACGCTCATTGATACTCTCATCACAGACAACACATGTTACCACGACAACAGGCTGAAAGATTCGCTCGTAAATTTCTTGCGCAGCCCTCTACATAAAACTCATGAACTTAGTCTTAGCCTCATCCATGATGGAGGCAGTTACCTGAGGGGCTCCTTTATCTTTCGCCATACGCTCAATCTCACGCTTTGCCATTGGACGAATAAACTCTGGAAGACGCCTGAGTCGTTCTTCCGCTTCAGCAGACCATGTAACATCTGTTCCAGTAGTTTTGGCATCATCCATCACTTGCACAGTGACAGAAGAAAACTCATTCTTTCTTGCATATTCTTCAATGTCACGCTTGACCATTGGACGAATCATCGAAGGAATTCGCTCGAGCCGTTCGGTAGCTTCTGCACTCCACGACAATGCTGAAGACGATTCGGAAGAACCCTCAGTGATTCCGGTCACCGCAAGCATGTCCGAAAATGGGCATACCCCCCCTGAGGTAACACCATCGCCGTCGGTTTTCACCTTCCCACCTTGCCCCTGAAGCGTCTCCCTAGTCATTTCGAAAGGTGTGGAAGGAGCGGTTTTCCCACCAAGTTTTACCCCAAGCGAAGTAACAAGCGATGTTTCTCCAGCATTTGTTACCATCGAAAATCTGGTCTTGCAGATTGGGCATCCGAATGTGATGCCCAGCGAATTGTCAGCCACGGCATCAACATTCTCAAAGTTCATATACCCTTCACATGTCAAACAAACAAATTTCATTACAGCGCCCTCCGTGTCACATCGCCGTCACAGCTTTTCCGCAATAAGTTTTTCAAAATCAAGAATGTCTCGGATACGATTAGAAATTTCTGAATAACGTGCAATGGTGTGATGTGCGGAATCAAGAAGAGGTTGGCCTTTGTCAAAAGAACGAGTCAAGTCTCGATCAAACGGAATCCGCCCGAGAAATGGAACATCTAATGCATCACACATTTCATCAGCCTGACTTTCAAACAATTCACTATCAGTCCCACATCCAGGGCACCGAAACTCGCTCATATTTTCAATCAGTCCAATAATTTTAATGTTGAGGCTTCGTGCGTAGATAACCGACTTTCGGACAACGTCCATGGCCATTTCAGATGGCGTGGTGACAACCACTGCACCATCAAGATCAGGAATAAAACTCGCAATGGCTGGTGGCTTATCTGCGGCTGCACCAGGAGGAAGATCAATAAGAAGATAGTCAACTTCACCCCAGATGATGTCAGCCAAAAATTCACGAATGACCGTCATCTCTAAGGTTCCCAACCAGACCGGACTAAGATCCATTGGCCTATTCCACCGGACAGGAGACAAGTCGCCAAGGAAAAAATCCATTGATCCTACTTTAATACCTAACGGACCAATAGGAGGAAGAGCCCCTTCCGGAGTCATCGTCAGTTGCTGACCTCGTATTCCAAGCATATGGGGAACACACGGGCCATTGAGATCAACATCAAGTACAGCAACCTGCTGACCCTGCCGTGCAAGGGCAAGAGAAAGATTGACCGTGGTCATGCTTTTTCCCACCCCCCCTTTCCCGCTAAGAATAGCAATTTTTCTTCGAATGCCTGCCATCCTCGATTGGAGTTGCTGAGTTTGTTCACCAATTTGCTCAACAACTTTCGCATCATCCTTATATTTTAGCTTCGAAAGAATTATTTTCAGGTCTTTAGTCATAACCACGTCAATACTTCTCCCAATTAGAACTCAGTAGATACCGCCATCGCTCTACCTGAATTATCTTTAAGGACTAGCTAGGTTGTCAAATGTGGGATCGGAGCGCGTCACGATAAAGTTGACACTCTCTCAAATCCATAACTATACTTCAGTCCTGCCGAAGTGGTGGAACCTGGTAGACACGCACGTTTGAGGGGCGTGTGGGGAAACCCGTGCGGGTTCGAATCCCGCCTTCGGCACCATCATCACACCTCACACATAAATGGTTTTCAATTGCTCGTTTACAGGAGCAAAATGGCTCCGCTGAAATGTTCAGCGGAGCCATTTTTGACCACTACTAATCTGGACACCCTGAGGGTGCGCGCCTTAGTACATCCCTTCCATTCCACCCATTCCACCCATTCCACCACCACCTCCTCCAGGAGGCATAGGCATGGGTTTCTCTTTTTCTGGAATCTCAGTGACCAACACTTCAGTGGTGAGCATCAGTCCAGCCACACTCGCCGCATTCTGAATCGCACTTCTAACCACTTTAGTCGGATCGATAATGCCAGACTTAATCATATCAACATATTGCTCTTTCGAAGCATCAAATCCAACACTGGCTTTTTCTTCTTTAACTTTAGCGACGACCACAGAGCCTTCATGTCCAGCATTTGCCGCAATTTGCCGCAGAGGCTCTTCAAGTGCACGCTTGATGATCGAAGCACCTATCTTCTGATCATCAGAGAGCTTTAATTTATCCATAGCAGGAATCGCCCGCACTAAGGCTACGCCCCCTCCAGGGACAATGCCCTCCTCCACCGCCGCCTTAGTAGCATGGAGAGCATCTTCCACTCGAGCCTTCCTCTCTTTCATCTCTGGCTCGGTAGCGGCGCCAATACGAATCACTGCAACTCCACCAACGATTTTTGCGAGCCTCTCCTGGAGTTTCTCTTGATCATAATCTGAAGTCGTCTCTTCAATTTGTGCTTTAAGTTGCTTGACTCGTCCCTGAATCTGGGACTGTTCACCAGTACCTTCCACAATTGTGGTGTTGTCCTTATCCACAGAGATCCGCTTGGCTCTACCAAGGTCTTTCAGTTGGACATTTTCAAGTTTGATGCCAAGTTCCTCAGAGATCATCTGACCGCCAGTAAGAATGGCAATATCCTCCAGCATGGCCTTACGGCGATCCCCGAAACCAGGCGCCTTGACGGCGGCAACCTTAAGTCCGCCCCGCAGCTTGTTGACCACCAGCGTGGCAAGGGCTTCACCCTCGACGTCCTCGGCGATGATGAGCATCTGCTTGCCGGTCTTGGCGACCTTCTCGAGGAGCGGCACCATGTCCTTGAGACTGCTGATCTTCTTCTCGAAGATGAGGATGTAGGCATCCTCGAGAATCGTCTCCATCGTCTCCTGATCGGTGACGAAGTAAGGAGACAGGTAACCACGGTCGAACTGC